>JASHPG010000071.1 GCA_030038275.1 Candidatus Acidiferrales bacterium
CGAGGATAGCCAGTCAATCGGCACGATTTTCGAGGATCAGGTACTCAACCTCGCGTTGCAGGGAAAAGATCTTCGCAAGCTGATCGTGCGCGAAGTGATGGGCGATCCGATTCCGCAGGTGCCGGCGAACGCTCCCGTCGAGCGCCTCACCCATCTGCTCAGTCACGAAAGCCACGCCGTCTTCGTGGAAATGGAGGGCGGTAAGCTGGAAATCCTGACGAAATTCGACTTGATGGACACCATTGCTGGTTTGGTGGGGCAGAAGCGATAACCGCGGCGTCCTCGCCGCGTCCCAAGCAGAAAACCTGCCAGACGCGGCGCTAGGTCACCATCAGTTGCGGTCCGCGTCCACCGCGGCCGCGCCCAAACGACCGCCGCACCGATTCCAGGAAGGCCAGCACGGCTCCCGAACTTTCTCCCTTGCGCCAAGCCATGTGAACGTCCACCTTGGCGTCGGGTTCATCGAGCGCCACCGCTGTTGCCGCGCACCCGAGTTCCGCCCGCGCGGGCGCCTCGTCCGCCGCGATGAAAATTCCCCGGCGAGCCGCGAGTAGCAGCCTTTGAACGTCGTCGCTAGGCAGCGGCCCGTCCGCCAACTGCACGATCTCGGGAGCCGCTCCTGCCCGCGCAAATAGATCGAGGATTTTGTCGTACAGGCTCGCCGATGCGGAGCGGTCGTGCAGCAAGAGGGTCTCGTTGGCCAAATCACGTATGCGGACCGATTTTCGCTTTGCCAGCGGATTCGAGCGGCTCATCAGCACGATCAGTCGCTCCTCGAAGAGCGGTTCGGAGTGTAGGTACGTTCGGTCCACCGGGGCCCGCAGAAAGCCTACGTCCACTTTTCCTTGAGTCAGCGCCGCGCTTTGCAGCGAGGAATAAATTCCCGCCGTCTGTATTTCGACGAGCGGATGCCGCCGCGAATATTCCATCACCGCGCGGCTCAGCCGCTCGCCCAGGTGCAGCCCGATTCCGATGCGAACCGTGCCCGCGCTGCCGTGCTTCGCCAGGCGGATGCAGTTCGTGAACTGCTTCAGTTGCTGATCGAGCGTTTTCGCTTCGCGCAGCAGCAGCCGCCCGGTATCCGTCAGAACCACGCGCCGCCGGTTGCGGACGAAAAGCTGGATATCGAATTCATCTTCCAGTTGGCGGATTTGCCTGCTGAGCGGCGGCACCGTGATGTGCAGTTCCTCGGCCGCTCGCGAAAAACTGAGGCTTTCGGCCACCGCGATAAAGTAGCGCAGTTGGCGCAACTCCATTGTCCACCCCGCTACACACTCACTTGTTCGAGATTGGTAACACAGATGTTCAAAATAAGCAATGGACAGATGTTTCGTTCTCGGTTGTAGTGTCGCCATCGATTCGGTGCCGTTGCGTTTCAGAACGGGGGTGGCCGTGTCGAAGGGTGGATTTAGGGAATTGTTGGTTTAGCTGTTCTTGTGCCCTTCCAAGATATCCCCTTGTCTAAGCGCGATCTCTTCCGAGTCCCGATTCTCGCGGAGCCTCGCCAGCAGAGGCGCCGCCCACGGAGAACACATGAAAGTGTTTCGCGCGTTTTTGTTGCTCGTGGCCGCGATGCTATTTGTGCTCAACGCGGCGCCGCTGATGGCGCAATCCTCCACCACGGGCGGTTTGACGGGCACCGTCACCGATCCTTCCGGCGCGATCATTGCCGGCGCCACCGTTACTATCGCCAATCTCGGCACCGGCCAGACGCGCACCGTCACGACGGACGCCAACGGCTCCTACAAATTTACTCAGTTGCAGCCGGGCAATTACTCCGTCACGTTTTCGGCATCGGGTTTCAAGAGCCTCGAAGTTCCAACCGTCGCCGTCAGCATTACGGAAACCACGGTGCTCAACCGCAGCCTCGAAGTCGGCTCGCAAACCCAGCAAGTCACCGTCGAATCCACGGCCGTGACCATTCAAACGCAGAATGCCACCGTCGGCACCCTCGTCGGCGCAAGAACGGTCACAACCTTGCCTCTTAGCTCCCGCAACTACACCAACATCATCGATCTCTCCCCCGGCGTGGTCGTCAACGTCGCCAGCGCGGCAGCGGTGGGTAATGGAACCCAGGACATCAACGTCAACGGCAACGGCTCCGACCAGAACAACTACATGATGGATGGCGCAACTCTCACGAACTACGGCAGCGGCGGCGCGGCGCAATCCGGCAACTTCCCTGGCATTGCCATTCCCAATCCTGACTCGATTCAAGAATTCAAAATCCAGACTTCGCAGTACGACGCCCAGTACGGCCGTAACCCCGGCGCCAGCGTCAATGTGACCACCAAGGACGGCACCAACAACTTTCACGGAGACGTCTGGGAGTTCTTCCGCAATACCGCTCTCGATGCCAACGATTTCTTCAACAAGTACAGCCAGTCACAACTTGGCGAGGCGAACAAGCCCGAGCCATTGAATGAGAATATGTTTGGTGGGACGGTGGGCGGCCCAATCAAGAAAGATAAGCTGTTCTTCTTCGGCTCGTATCAGGGATTCCGCCAACTAAATGCAGTCGGAACCAACGGCTTCGCTACTGGCCTGAGCACAGGCATCACTCTCTATCCTTTCACGGCTCCCGGTCCGAACGGCGGCCGCGGCAACAACGTCAACGGCACGATTCCGTTGGATTACGTGTCCACGAACGCACCGTGTAGTTACACAACGTATCGCCAATACTTGGGTTGCGCCTTCGGTGGGACGGAAATTTCGCCGTTGTTTTCGACTCTCGGCACTCATGTTCCTGTGGCTGACGACGGGTCAAACATCAATCAAGTTGCAATCAACCTGCTGCAGTTGCCCGGGCCTAAGGGCGGCGTCGGCGGTGGTTACTATTTTCCAGGTGCCCCATTCCTAAGCAGCGGCCTGCCTGTATCTACGTCTAGCGCGGTAGCGGCTGTGCCGACCCGCGCGAACGAAGATCAGTACCTCGGCAACATTGAATACGTGATGTCCCCCAAGAACACGTTTTTCCAAAAATTCTTCTATTCAAAAGATCCCCAGGATCAATCCTTCGTCTGTCTCAACGGCATCGGAAACCTGGTGAATAGCTGCGCCCCAGGCGCTCCGGAAGACGTCAATTACACCTCGCTAAACGAAACGCTCAAGCTGACCACCGTCGCCACCAGCAACCTCGTCAACGAAGCGCTTTTCTCTTTCGACCGCACCACCACGGTTGCCGTCCCCGGTAATTACATCAGTGCCTGCTCCGTCGGCGTCACTCCGCCGCTCGCCAACGGCAATTGCTCCAACATTCCCAGCTCCAACAACATCAACCCAATCGTCTTGCAGATTCCTACCGTCACGATTTCCGGTTTGCCCTTGAATAATGCAGTCGGGTACGGCACCGGAGCCTTGAACACAGGCGGCAATTTCTTCTCTTCGGCCACCAACTACTTCAATACTTTCGAGTACAAAGACAACATCTCGTGGACTCACGGGATGCACACCATTCGCGCTGGTGCTGAGGTAGATCGTCTCCAATACAACTGGACCCTCCCGGGCAGGGGAGGCGTCTTTTTCCCCACCGTTGCGGATTTCCTCACCAGCTCCAGCGGCGCGCCGAATACGGGTACCACAGCTGCTCCAAATGGCATCTTCGTGAACTTTTACGGCCTTGGCCAGACCAATGGCAATCTCCACGACCAGCGAACCAATGAATTTGCGGCCTATCTCGAAGACGACATTAAGGCCACCAGCAAGCTCACTCTGAACCTTGGTGTTCGCTGGGAATACGATGGATACCCCTCCGATGTGACCGGGCTTTTCACCAATGCTTGGGCCAGCGAAGCTGCTCTAGTCAATACCGGCTCATTCTTCCTTGGTCCCGAAGTGGCCAATGGGCCGGGCACGCCCAGCAATCAGATCGGCACCCTTGCCGGACTCGTGGTTCAGTCCAACTACAATCCCAACACGCGGGCTTGCGGCGCTCCGCTCGCCCCAACTGCATGCGGCTTTACCGCGCCGGCTGGGATTTTCCCAGGCTATCCTGGCGGTGCCACCGGAGTGTACGTCAACACCAACAAAACCTTGGTTCACGGTGCGCCCGATAACGACTTCGCGCCTCGCATTGGTCTCGCATGGCAACCATGGAGCGACAAATTCGTCGTCCGCGCTGGCTACGGCATCTTCTACGATGCCGTGTACGCCAACCTGCTAGCCAACAACAACGCTGGCAACCCGCCTTACAATGGGTACGTAAATGGCTCGTATCCCGGGAATTCACTGGATATGCCAATTGCGCCGGTCGCTACGGGCGGAATTTTGGGCTGGACTCCAAGGACACTTCAAGTCGTCACCGGTGACCCGACCGACGGAGCCACGCTAATACTCGGAAACAACGGCGGCGCTGGCATCGCGCCGACTTCGATCAATGAGAATATTGGTGTCCCGCTAATCCAGGAGTACAACTTGGACCTGCAGTACCAGGTGGCGCGCACTTGGGTAATCGATGTTGGCTATGTCGGCCAGCACGGCACTCACCTCTACAACTGGGCGTTTCCCGTCAACTACGCGTACTTGGCGCCCGGCGCCCCTAATGGACCGGCCGCTAGCGACTTACAGGACGCAAGAATGGTTCTCGGCTCCGGCGCGCCAGGTGTGCCGAACGCATTCGTCTTCAATGATGCCGGAAACACCAATCCCGCTACGCAGGTCATATCCAACCTGGCCTCCAGCACGGTCGTTCCCGCAGAGGGCAACCAACTTGGTCGGGTGCCCTACCTCGGGTTTTCCACTGGGGGCATGTCCAATACCACCACGGAAGGCGATTCTCTCTACAACAGCCTCCAGGCTCAGGTCAGGCATCAGTTCGCCAATGGCTTCTTGCTTCAGGCATCGTACACGTGGAGCAAGCTGATAACGAATATCAATTCTTCAGAGGCTGGCGGTGGCATTGCCGCTCCAGGAAATGTCCTGTCCGGCGGTGCGAATAGCAACGATCCCCTCGATCTCGGACAGCAATATGGACTTGCCTCTTTCAATCGCCCGCAACGCCTGATCGTGGCTTATAGCTACGATCTTCCATACAAGAGCACGCACGGATTCTCCGGCCACGCTCTTGGCGGATGGACCGTTTCCGGCGTGACCACTGTGCAGGACGGAGAACCCTTCACCGTTATTGATGGGAACGCTGGCACGATTTTCGGAGCCACCGGCAGTGTTCGAGCGGAGTTGAAGACCGCGAACACCGGGAAGTGCAACTCGTATGGAGTTTGCCAATCAGTCGGCGTGGCGACAACCGGAAGCAATACTTCCCGCGTGATTAGTGGACTTACCGCAAACGGAAACTGCGCCACGGATGGCAGCTGGATCAATGTCAATGCTTATGGTAACTGTTCTCCGTTTGGATTCTCTGATGCGGGCATGGCACCCTGTATCGGCGGAATCCCTAATACCACTCCAGGCGCCACCGCTACGGATCCCTGCGGCGAGTTCCCGAACGGTCTGTTCCCCGGCGACCCGGGTTATACGTTTATGGGTGCTGGTACGGGCTTCGGCGACTCTGGCGTTGGCGCGATCATGGGGCCAGGCCAGTTCAACTGGGACCTTTCGCTGATTAAAAACACAAAGTTGACCGAGGGAACCAGTCTGGAGTTCCGGGCGGAGTTTTATAACATCTGGAATCACCCACAATTCAATCCGCCGGTGAATAACGCCGCGGATAGCACTTTCGGCGAAATCCAGAACAGCTCGGTGTCTCCGCGTATCATGCAATTTGCCTTAAAGTTCTACTTCTAGATTCGGCGCGACAAGGCCTCGTTCTCGATGCCGGGGGCGGGGCCTTTGTTGTTTAGGTGCCCTGTGCTGCCCGATCTTGCTTACCTGCCGGCGACTGAGGCTCCATCACCGGCTTCATTCAGCGCGGGTTCGTGGTCGCCTAAACCCGGTAAATTTTCCCTATTGCAACCAGTTAACGATGTGCTAACATGTCTCGTTTTTCCTGCCTGCCGCAGGCAGGCTTGCCCGCTCGAAAGCAGCCGGGGCGGGCCGGAGAATTTTGAGACACTCATCGGCAGCCCGCCATATGTGTGTGGCGGGCACACGCGACTCGTGTGCCTGCCGCGGGAAATCGGCGAGAGAGGAGCGAAGGTAGCCACAGCGATGCCGCAGTTAACTGAAATCCGTAACTCCTCGCCGCAACGTACGGGCTCCTTCGCTATTTCTTCACTTTTGCTCCGCTCCAAAGGGCGGAACAGCCATTCAACCTTGCACCATCGTAAGTTGCTGCAAATAAAGCGAGATGAAAATCAAAGGGCGGAACGTCCCGGTGCATCTTCGTATGCGGAATTTCCTAGTCCTGCCTCTAACTTCCAGCCTCAAAGGTCTTGGACCGGCGCACGCTACCCGAGACATCGAACGAATAGAATTGCTCGTAACTTGCTGAAAACAAAAGATCCGGCACCCACCTACCCGAGACAGTTTCCGTCGCGGAATTCGCTCGCCTTTTCGTCTCGTCGCCGCGTCCCAATCGCCGCGCTCGGGTCACCGACCGCCGCTCCGAATACGGCCGTGGTGGGTCAGCCGCAAAATCTCCGGCAGTTCGCGGACGATGCGGTGCGGGCGGCGGGCTCTAGGTTGCGCGGCCCAGTCTTGCTCGCTGGAAATGCCAGTGGTCACGCCAAAGCCCGGCGCCTTGCCTCGCCGCGCCATAATCATTTCGACGAGCGGGTCGTCTCCCACCACGCCGACGCGGCCCTTCGGGATTCCAAGTTTCTTAGCGACAAGCTTCAGAGCGTGCAACGACGGCTTGCCGGTCAGGATCATCGGCGCGCGCGTGATTTTGCGAACCGCCGCGGTAATCGCGTGCGAATATCCCATCGTCTTGCCGCTGGCCGTGGCGAAGAAAGGAACATCGGAAGCTACGTACAGCTTGGAGCCGTTCCATATGGCTTTGCAGGCCGCTTCGATGTCTTTCATGCCACATTCGGGATGCCACGCGATATACACCGCGTCAACCTGGTCCGCGCCTTCCTGTCCGGTGAATACCGTCTCGATGCCGGTCTCCGCCAGCGCGTGGCCAACTCCCGGCGTGCCAAGCACGAGCACGCGCTTCACGCCCCGCCGCAGCATCAAATCCGCCGCCACGGTGTTGGGCGTCAGCAAAGCCTCGTCTGGCACAGGCAGGCCGAGCGAGCGCAGCTTCGGAGCTTGTTCAGCGGCGCGGTGCGCGGCGCCGTTGGTGAGCACGACGAAAGGTATGCCGTGCGATTGCAGTTCGGTGAGAGTCTCGATAGCTCCTGGCAAGACGCGGTATTCGCCAAGCGAGCGGTTGCTCAGAATGAGCGTGCCGTCGAGATCGAACATAAAACCTTCGATCGCGCCCAGCGGCTCATTCCAGCCGTTGCGGCGAGCTTTCATCCTTGCGCCTCCACTGGCGCGCCTTGGCCGCGCAATTCGAGCTTAAAGCCGGATTTTTCGATCGTGAGATGCGTGATGTCGCGCCGGGCCGCCAGTTCACGCATCAGGTTCAGCACCGGAACCATATCAGGATTGTAGATTCGCTCCGCGGGGCCAGCCTGCTTCATGGCATCCACTTGGCCAGCCGGCATTGTGGCGCGCAGGAGAAATTCCTCGTCGCTGAGTTCCGGGCCGATTCGGCGGCGCAATTCGGGCAGCGGCGGCATTCCCGGTTCCTGGCGAAGCTCTCGCGCACGGGGCAACGACTCGATGCGGTCAATCACCTCGGGCGCAATCGGGATGTTGGGATGGCCAAATCTCCCGAGCGCATAGCGAACGATTTCGTCGGGTATCACGCTGTAGCGCTCTTTGGACGTGACGTTGAGCACGGCTTGCGCAATCAGCATTTGCGCGAAAGGAGTCATCACGATTGGCCAGCCTAATTCCTGGCGGACGCGTCCGAGTTCCTCGATCACGGCGCCTTCAAGGTGCGACACTCTGGCCTCGGCGAGATGGCGGCGCATGGTGCCCACGGTCCCGCCCGGAAGCTGGTGATTCAAGTACCCAGCATCGAACGCCTGTGGGTGGCCGGCGGGCAGGCCTTCCGCCTCGGCGAGGCGCGTGAAATAGCGGTTAACTTCGGCGAGGGCTTTATCGTCGATATCGATCTGGTGCCCCAGGGCGCGTAGATTCGAGACGACTCGCTCCGAAGGCGGATTGGAAATTCCGTCCGCGGCCGCGCCGGAAGCGCATTGAACCGCACTCACGCCCCAACCCGGAGCGTCCATGTAGGTCATCTCGCCGACGCCGATGGTGCAATGGGAGTGCAGTTCGAGCGGTTTATTGCCGATCGCTTCGATCACGGCGGGGATGAGCGTGCGGGCGCGCAGCGGCGCGAGCAGCCCGCCGGGATCCTTGATATAGACGGCGTCCACGTCAGGACTGGCTGCCAGCGTGCGGGCGCGAGCCACGTAATGCGCGTCATCGTGGATGGGACTCAATGTGAAAACGAGCGCGCCGACGACGTATTCGCCGCCGGCTGCTTTGATCATGCGCGCGCAGGCGACGTTGGAATCAGCGTCGTTCATCGGATCGGCCAGCGCGAACCGGCGCATGCCATTCTTGATGAGCGTACTGAACGCCAAGTGCATGAATTCAGGGCTCGCGGTTTCCCAGGAAATAAAACGAAAGCCGGTTGAGAGAAATTGCAGGGGAGTATTCGGCGTGGCCTTAGCCATTAAGCGGATGCGTTCCCAAGGATCTTCTTTTTTGTAGCGAACGGCGACGCCCATGTGCGTCGAAGTAGTGAAATCGATGGCCTTGAAGCCGACGCGATCCATCGTGGGAGCGATAGTGAGTGTTTTCGCCGTGTCGACGCCTAGCGCCGACCAAAGGCATTGATTGCCATCACGCAGAGATGTTTCGACGATCCGCACGTTAGCCATGGGCATGCGCCTCCCGCACCGCGCGCCGCTTTTCCAGAAAGCGCGGCAAATAGGACGTATCCACGCCGCCTTGCTGGAACTCGGGATCCGCCAGCACCTGCTGATGAAATGCAACGTTTGTGGCTACTCCCTCGATGTGCGTTGCGGCAAGAGCCTGACGCATGCGTTCGAGCGCCGAAGCGCGGTCGGCGGCGTGAACGATGATTTTGGCCATGAGCGAGTCGTAAAATGGAGGGATGCGCACGCCCGAGACAATATGCGTATCGACGCGAACGCCTTCGCCAGACGGCCAGTCCGCCCGCCGGACCGTGCCGGGGCTGGGATGGAAATCGCGCGCGGGATCTTCGGCGTTGATCCTACATTCGATGGCGCAACCGTCGCGGAGGATATTTTGCTGCTGCAGACGCAGCCCATCGCCCCGCGCGACTGCGATTTGTTCCGCGACGATGTCGATGCCGGTGACAGCTTCCGTGATGGGATGCTCGACCTGAATTCGAGCATTCATCTCCAGGAAATAGAATGCGTCGCGATCCAAATCGACGAGGAATTCGACGGTGCCCGCGCTGCGATAGGAGAGACGCCCGGTGAACTGGAGGGCCGCGTGATGAATGCGTTGGCGGAACTCGGTGGGTAAACCCGGAGCGGGCGTTTCTTCGATGAGCTTCTGATAGCGGCGCTGGACAGAACAATCGCGCTCTCCGAGATGAACGATCCGACCTTTTCCGTCGCCCAGGATTTGCACTTCCACGTGCCGGCCGCGCGCGACGAAGCGCTCCAGATAAACGCGCGCGTCGCCAAATGCGGCGCCCGCTTCGGCGGCGGCGAGATCCATCGCCGAAGGCAAATCTTCCAGCCGATCGACGCGCTTCATGCCGCGGCCACCGCCGCCGCCAACAGCTTTGATCAAGAGCGGCGGACCGATTTCCCGAGCTAGCACCAAGGCCTCGTTCACGTTTTCGACCGCACCCCCGGGCGCGGTGGGAACGCCCGCCGCTTCCGCCTCGGCGCGAGCGCGCAGTTTATCGCCAACGGCTTCGATCTGAGCTGCCGTGGGCCCTATGAAAATCACGCCCTCCTGCTCGCACACACGGGCTAAAGCCGGCCGCTCGGAGAGAAAGCCATACCCAGGATGAATCGCGTCGGCTTGAACACCCAAAGCGGCTTGCACGATCGTTTCAACTTTTAAGTAGCTTTCGGAAGGGCGTGCCGGTCCGATGCAGACGGTGCGGTTCGCGAGGCGAGCGGGCAGCGAATCCAAATCGGCTTCGGAAGATGCGAGGACCGTTTCGATGCCCAGCTTCTTACACGTACGGATTACGCGAAGGGCGATTTCGCCTCGATTCGCGATCAGGATACGGCGGATTGCCATCTTCAGGAACCCGGCCGGACGCGCATCAGGACTTCGCCATATTCCACAAGCGCGCCATTTTCAACGAGAATTTCGACGAGCTCGCCATCGAACCCGGCGCGCACGGAGTTCATCAGCTTCATCACCTCGATGATTCCGATGACGGTTTCCTTTTCCATTTCGGCGCCGATTTCGACGAACGGCGGCTCGCCGGGTTTCGGCGCGCGGTAGAAAATACCGAGAAGCGGAGATGCAATGTCTTTTAATCCAGGTTCCGACGGCGGTTTTACAACTCGCGGAGCTGCTGGCGCCGGTTGCAACTCGGTTTCAGCGGCATTTTTTAAAGCTGGCGCAGGCAACGGTGTATCCCGCGCCACGGCGGCCGAGCCACGCTGCAAGTTCAGCTTTACGCCGTTCATTTCGAGCGACAAGCTATCGAAGCTCGATGATTCCAGCAACCGCAGAATTTCGGCGACGTCCTTCGCCGTAAGGGTCATCGCCGGCCTCCGAAAATCTTCATCACGTGCTGTAGCGGATCTTCCGACGGTTTCGCCACGGGCGTCTTTTGCTTGGCGGACCACACTGTTTCCGGCCGGCTTTGCAGCAGCAGAGTTTTGCCTGACTGATCGATGGCCCACTCGATGTCCTGCGGCTTGCCATAGTGGCGTTCCACGGAACGCGCAATATCGCGGAGTGCGAAAATTTCGGAGTCGCTCAAGCACGGTTCGCGCCGGAGATCTTCCGGGGTTCCGAACTCGCTGACGCCTCCGGAGGGCGACGGCAAATGCTGGACGTGCTTATCGGAGATTTCGCGGACGGAAATTTCGCCGGTAATTTTTGCGATCACAAAGCGGTCGGGCGTCACTTCGCCGCTGACTACCGCCGAGCCGAGTCCCCACGCCCCTTCAATGGTGACTACCGAGCGGTCGCCCGTCTGCGGGCTGCGCGTGAACATGACGCCCGCTTTGCGCGCGTTCACCATGCCTTGCACAACCACAGCCATCGCGACGCCGTTTTCCGGCAGTCCATGTTTGCGGCGATACGCGATGGAAGGAACGGAGTAGAGGCTGGCCCAGCAGGAGCGAATTCGATCGAGCACGGCTTGCGCGCCGATCACCCAAAGATACGTGTCTTGCAGCCCGGCAAAGCTTGCGTCCGCCGCATCTTCCGTGGTCGCAGAAGAACGGACGGCGAGCGGAGGGTTGTTATCCGGCCCGCAAAGTTCGATTAACGCAGCGAGAATTTCAGCGTTCAGCTCGTCCGGCAGAGGGGAATTTTCGATGAGCTCGCGAACGCGCTTGGAAACATCGGTGATCTTTTCCAGCTCTCGGCTCCCAAGAGCCTCAACCTTCGCGCGGATAAGCTCAGCCTTTTCGAGG
>JASHPG010000072.1 GCA_030038275.1 Candidatus Acidiferrales bacterium
GACGCAGTTCGCGTCCGTCTTGGGTGCTCCTCCGGCGGCGGTTGTATTTATGAGGGGCAATGAGTCGGATGCGATGGTTGTGCCGCAGATGCTGGTCGAGCGGGTCACTGTCGTAGGCGCGGTCGCCGATCATTCGTTGCGGTGCGGCTCGCGTGAAACGCTGCTCAATGGTGGCTTCGACGAGCGTGGTTTCATGCGGCGAAGCGCTGGCGATGCTGCAGGCGATAGGAAGACCATAGCGGTCTGCGATCGCCATGATTTTGCTGCCTTTTCCGCGGCGAGTCGGGCCGATAGCAGCGCCCCCTTTTTCGCCGAACTGCAACTGGCGTCGACGAACGTCTCCGAGAGATCGAGTTTGCCTCGCGCCCTTAAGTCTTCGGCGAGCGCGTGCAGAAGTCGCGTGAGAGTGCCATCGCGCTGCCAGTGTTGAAAACGGCGATGGCAGGTTTGGTAGGGCGGGTAACGGTCGGGCAGATCGTGCCAAGGAGCACCGGTGCGCAAAACTCAAAGAATTCCATTCAGTACCGCTCGCGCATCGCGCCACGGTCGGCCTCGACCGTCGGGACGCCGCCGGGGAGTGAGCAAGGGCCGGAGAACTTGCCACTGCGCCTCGGTCAAGTCCATGCTCTCGATTTACGCTAGTTCGCATAAGTCACAAGCCGAGAATGGCTTGAATGTGTTTATGAGATAACTTCTAGATAGATTGCCCGCCTTAGGCTCGACGGGACGCGAAAGCCGTGTGAAGGTTATACCCCGGCCTCGACCTGGACGCTTTCTAAGAACGCGATGCATGAATTCTCGGATGGACTTTTTCCTGGCGTAGCCTCAACGTCAAACGGGCCTAGGGCAAGGGATGCAGCAAGCAACCGATCGTGGAGGGAAAGATTCGGTTAGCGGTCAGACGCGCGTTGAGTGGCCCGCGAGAAGGAGGCGATCCATGCAACCTATTGGAAAGCGGCGATGGGCGATCGCCGAGGGCTTTATTCCGGCAAAGAGTCACGGCCCAGAACCCCTTATGACCAGCCACGAAACAGCTTGCATTCTCAATGCTGGCAGCAAGGATGCGCACGTTCGCATCACAATTTTCTTTTCCGACCGCGAGCCCATCGGTCCCTTTGAAGTAGTGGTTCCAGGGCAGCGGACCAAGCACGTCCGGTTCAACGACCTGCAGACGCCGGGAAAAATTCCGGAGGCTACCGACTACTCCAGCGTGATCGAATCGGATGTTCCAATCGTGGTGCAGCACACGCGACTGGACTCGCGACAGGATGCGAACGCGCTCCTGAGCACTATCGCGTATGCGAGTGCGGACTGAGCCGCTCGCTCAACGAACACCGCGACATCAATGACTCGTCCAGCTCCCAGGCCGGTTTCGTCCCACATCGACAGCCTCGACGTATTCGCGTACACGATTCCTACCGATTTTCCGGAATCCGATGGGACCATTGAATGGAACAAAACAACGATTGTGATCGCCGAAGTTCGGTCAGGCGATACGGCAGGCATCGGCTATACATACGCTGACGCGAGCGCCGCTAAAGTTATTTCTGGCGATTTGCGCGAAGCCGTCGTCGGACGCGACGCAATGGACATTCCGGGCTCCTGGCTGGCAATGGTCCAGTCTGTACGCAACGCGGGCAGACCTGGCATCGCCTCGACGGCCATTTCGGCCGTCGATATCGCTCTCTGGGATCTGAAGGCCCGGATTCTCGGCGTACCTGTCGTGAAACTTATCGGTTCTGTTCGCAGTGGGATTGCGATCTACGGCAGCGGCGGCTTCACCTCGTATTCTCTGGACCAACTTCAGCGGCAACTTTCGAATTGGGCGAAGTCCGGAATTGGAATGGTGAAAATGAAAGTCGGCCGGCACCCCGAAGACGACCCGCAGCGGGTGAAGGCCGCACGCGAGGCAATTGGCGACGCTACGAAGCTCTTTGTGGACGCTAACGGAGCGTACACGCGCAAGCAGGCCTTGTCTCTAGCTCTCCGGTTCGGCGAGATGGGGGTCGATTGGTTCGAGGAACCGGTATCGTCGGATGACCTCGAAGGTCTCCGCCTAATGCGAGACCGAGCCCCCGAAGGAATGAGCATAGCTGCGGGCGAATACGGATACGATTCGTCGTATTTCCGCCGAATGATCGCGGCTGGCGCCGTGGACGTCCTGCAAGCCGACGCTACGCGATGCGGCGGAATCACGGGTTTCCTGCAAGCAAGCGCGCTTTGCGGCGCCTATTCCATCCCGCTCTCGGCCCATACCGCGCCAGCGATTCACATGCACGTTTGTTGTGCCGCGCTGGAAGCAATACATTTAGAGTATTTTCACGATCACGTCCGGATTGAAGACTTGCTGTTCGACGGGGCGCAAAAGCCGGAACAGGGCGTTTTGACGCCCGATCTTTCTCGTCCAGGGCTCGGTTTGAGTCTCAAGCGAAGCTCCGCCGGGATGTATGAAACTAGCTAGGCCGGAAGAGGTACGACCAAGAATATGGCTGATGGCGGAGTGCCGACACAAGTTCTTTGCAACCAGGTAAAGTCCGGCGTCTCAGGCGAATAAAACACGAATTTGCGACCTAGGGTATTCCCCCTATTCGCCTGCCTTTCGCGGCGCTTTATATTCGCACAAGCTATGTCCGCCGCATTTCGACTCCAGTGCCTCGCCGCACTCCGGGCAGTTCGTTCGGAGGCGGCGGCTTGATGCGTATTTTGATCGTTGACGACCACGAACTGGTGCGCAGCGGTGTGCGCTCCGTACTTGCGAGCCGCCATGATTTTCAGATCTGCGGGGAAGCTGTCGATGGCCGGGATGCCATCGAAAAGGCCCGGCAGCTCACCCCTGATGTAATCGTCATGGACGTCAGCATGCCCAGGCTTAACGGCCTGGACGCCACCCGTGAAATCCATCGAGTTCTTCCGGCGGCCGCGATACTGGTGCTGAGTCAGCACGATTCCCCGGAGATGATGCGCCAAGCGCTAAATGCCGGCGCGCGAGGATACGTTGTAAAGTCGGCCATTGCCGCTAATCTGGTCTCTGGAATCGACAAGGTTCGAGGCGGCGAACTTTTCTTCGATCCACGCTCCGTCGAGCTGCCCGAGAAAACCCGCGACAAAAACCTCGATGTAAAAGAAATCCTCCGCCGGAGTGAGGCCTTTGAAAAAGCTCTGCGCGAAAGCGAAGAACGCTTCCGGCTGACGTTTGAGCAGGCTGCCGTGGGAATAGCCCACGTCGCGCCCGACGGCCGCTGGCTCCGTGTGAATCGCAAGCTCGCCGAAATCCTTGGCTACACGCCGGAAGAGTTACAGCTCTGCACTTTTCAGGAGCTCACCTACCCACAGGACTTGCCAAACGATCTCGTGCAGCTGCGCCGGTTGCTAGCTCGCGAGACCGATCAATACGCGATCGAGAAACGCTACATCCACCGGAACGGACATTTAGTGTGGGCGAAGCTGACGGTCGCGGCTGTCCGTGATAGCGAAGGCGGGGTGAGGTATTTCGTCTCGATCGTTGAGGAGATCGGCGCCCGGAAGGACGCGGAAGAACGCTTGCTGGCCAGCGAAGAACGCCTCCGCGCGCTGCTCGATTTCCAAACCGCGGCGATGAGCAACATGGCGGAAGGGCTCTACACGCTCGACGAAAATGGCCGCCTGACCTCCATCAACCCCGCCGCCGAAACAATGTTCGGATGGAGCGGCGCGGAGATCTTGGGCAAGAACATGCATGATGTTGTCCATCACAGGCACCTCGACGGCACGCCCTACGCGGCGGAGAATTGTCCCTGCCTGCAGGTCTTACGCGGCGGTCCCGCGGTTCGCGAACGCGAGGATTTTTTTATCCGCAAGGACGGCAGCTTCATGCCCGTGGTTTACAGCGCGTCGGCGCTGCGAAGAGGCGGCAAAGTCGCGGGCGTCGTGATCGGTTTCCGCGACGATTCCGAGCAGCGCCTGGTGCGGAGCGCTCTGCAAGCAAGCGAACGCTGGCTGCGCGAAACGCTCGATGCTCTTCCTGTGGCCGTTTACACAACGGACGCCGCCGGCCGGCTGACTCATTACAATCCAGCTGCGGTCGAGTTTTCGGGCGAAGAACCGGAGATTGGGAAGGACGATTGGTGCGCAAATTGGAAGTTCTTCCGTCAGGATGGTTCGATCCTGCCCAACGAGCAATATCCCATGCACGTCGCTTTGCGCGGAGGGCATGTGGAGGACGGCGTCGAAATCACGGCTGAACGCGCCGGCAGCTCGAAACGCTCGTTCAAGCTTTATCCACGGCCCATTCGGGATGCCGCCGGGGCTATCACTGGGTGCGTGAATATGCTCGTGGACATCACGGGGCGAAAAGAGGCGCAACAGGCAAACAGGCTGCTCGCTGCAATTGTCGATTCTTCGCATGACGCGATCATAAGCAAGACGCTGGATGGAGTTATCACCAGTTGGAACCAGTCCGCGGAGCGCCTGTTCGGCTATTCCGCTGCGCAAGCGATCGGCCAAAACATGATGATGCTCGTTCCGGGCGAACGTCGTCATGAGGAAGCGAGCATTCTTGAGCGGATCGGCCGCGGCAAGCAGATCAATGAGTTTGAAACCGTGCGAAGGCGCAAGAATGGGACACTTGTGGATGTTTCGGTTTCGGTTTCGCCCATCAAGGACTCGGCAGGCCGCGTAATCGGCGCCTCAAATACGTCGAGAGACATCACTGAACGCCGACGGACTGAAAAAGCCCTCTCCGAAACCGCGCGCCAGCAGAAGGCGCTGTTTCATCTGGCGGATCGCCTGCATCGGACGTTTTCCATCGGCGAGATCTGCGAATCCGCGTTGAACGCGATTTTCGAGGCTTTGCCATGCGACCGAGCTTCCATCCTACTGGCGGACCACGACGGCAAGATGCGCTTCGCCAGTTGGCGCGGCCTTTCCGATGACTATCGGCGCGCCGTTGAGGGACATTCCGCCTGGAAACCCAATGATCCGAATCCGCAGCCCGTTTTCATCGAAAATGTGGACATCGCGCCTTTCAGCAATGTTCTGCGCGCCGTTAAAACGGAGGGAATTCGCGCTCTCGCCTTCGTTCCGCTCGTTTCTGACGGCAAGCTGATCGGCAAGTTCATGACTTATTTCAATTCAGCGCATTCCTTCTCGGATGAAGAGGTCGACCTTGGCCTCACGATCGCGCGCACCCTTGCGGCGGCAATAGACCGGAAGCATTCGGAGGAAGCTCTGCGCGCTAGCCAGTCGAAAATACAGGACGAAGCGGATGCACTTGCGAAGCTCAACGACTGGAGCGCACGTCTATGGGGAATTCGCAGCCTGGAGAAGGGATTGGATGAAATGCTCCGCACCGTAATCGACCTTTTGGGTGCGAACAAGGGCATGGTCCAACTCCTGGACTCCCATACTGGCGCTCTCTCGATGGCGGTGCAGCGCGGCTTCGATCGGGAAATCGAGCTCCACTTCCGGAAACTAGGAGTCAGCCCGGATTCTGCATCGGGCCGCGCGTTGAGCGCGGGGCAACCACTCGTGCTCAGGGACGTTGAGATGGACGCGCTGTACGAGCCTTTTCGAACCTTTGCTCGCGCCGCGGGATACCGCGCGGTGATTGCGGCACCGTTAATCGACAGCGATGGAAGTCCCACCGGCATGTTGACCACTCATTTCGCCTTGCCGCATGAGCCTTCAGAACAGGAAATGCGGCGACTGGACCTGTACGCACGGCAGGCTGCCAATTTTATTCGGCGGTACAAAATCGAGGAAGCGCTTGTCAAAAGCGATGAACGCTTGCGTGCAATGGCCGAAAACCTCGACGCGCAGGTCCGCGCGCGTACCGCGGAGCTCGAACTGCGCAACGTCGAAGTGTACGAACAATCGGAGCGGCTCCGCGATCTTTCGGCGCGTCTTCTGCAGGCGCAAGATGACGAACGCCGCAAGATCGCTCGCGAACTTCACGATAGCGTCGGCCAGATACTTACGGTCCTCGGCCTGAACGTCGCATCGCTGGCAATGCACTCTCCCGCATTGCCGTCCGACGTCGCCGAAACCGTCGAGCAAAGCGAGCGCCTGCTCGATCAGCTCAACCGCGAAATTCGTACGATGTCGTACCTGCTGCATCCGCCGCTGCTCGATGAGAGCGGACTCGGCGAAGCCCTGCGTTGGTACATCAACGGGCTGCGGCAGAGGACCGACATTGATATCGATCTCGAGATTGCGGCGGATTTCGGACGGCTCTCTTCCGAGGCCGAGCTGATGATTTTCCGCATCGTGCAGGAGGCGCTCACGAATATTCACCGCCATTCGCACAGCGAAATGGCCCTGATTCGTCTGACGCGAACTGACGAAAACGTCACCCTTGAGATCCAAGATTGGGGAATCGGCATCCCTCCCGAGCAATTGAAAATCATCCAGACACGCGGCTCCGGCGTCGGAATCCGCGGGATGCGTGAACGCGTGCGGCAGATGCGCGGCGAACTGCATATCGAATCGGACGCGGACGGGACGCGCGTTCGCGTGACGTTTCCCACTCCCCACTCTGCGATGGATTCTTGCGACGAAAAATCCATCGCAAATTAAAAGGACCACGGAAATTGGCTTCCGGCACTCTAAACGAACTCATGGATAACGCGCCCGCAATACTATGCATCGATGACGAACCTGATGCGATCAGGGTCCGGAAGCTCTTGCTTGAATCCGAAGGCTATCGGGTTTTCGGCGCGGGTACAGGCGAAGAGGGCCTTCGCCTGTTTCAGATGCATAAGATCGACGCCGTCGTCCTTGATTACTGGATGTCCGGCATGAACGGACTGGCAGTGGCGCGCGAGATCAAGAAGCTGAGCCCCACCATGCCGATCATCATGTTGTCCGGATTTTCGGAGTTGCCGGGAGAGGCGGTCGGAATTGCTGAGCGATGGATTTTGAAGGGCCGTTCGGCTCAGGATCTACTCGAGGCTCTTGCAGCACTCACCCAAGGAAAATCGCAAATTTAGGCGGAACGCGCTAGGAGGCATTTCATTCGACACCCAGCCGCGCGGCTAAGGCAATCTCTCCCTGTGCTTTTGCTGCTGATCGCGGCCCGCTTTTGTTTCGCGAGTCCTGGACCCCAGATCGATTCCTCAAGCCAATCAGACCAATCCGAGCAATCTTTGAAGCAGCTCTCGATCGAGCAACTCGGCCAAATAGAAGTCACCAGCGTGACGAAGGAGCCTGCGGAAGTCTGGAAAACACCCGCGGCCGTGTACGTGATCACTCAGCAGGCCATCGAGCGTTCCGGCGCCACGAACATTCCGGAAGCCCTGCGGCTCGCTCCTGGCGTGGAAGTCGCTCGCATTGATAGTCACACGTGGTCGATCGGTATCCGGGGGTTCGGAAGCAATCTCACGCGCAACGTTCTCGTGTTGATTGATGGCAGAAGCGTTTATTCTCCGCTGCTTGCGGGCACGTATTGGGAAGTGCAGAACGTCCCGCTGATAGATATTGACCGCATTGAGGTGATTCGCGGCCCTGGCGGCACCATCTGGGGCCCGAACGCCGTTGATGGTGTGATCGACATAATTACGAAATCGAGTAAGGACACGCAGGGCGAGAGTCTCCAGGTTGGAGGTGGGAATGTTGACCAGGGCGATTCCACTGCGCAGTACGGCGCGAGCAACGGCAAGGGTCTGACTTACCGGGTTTATGGAATGGGGTTCGATCGCGGATCCGAATATGATCCCGACGGCGACAACTACGACGAATGGCGCAACATCCAAGGCGGCTTCCGCATGGATTACGATCGGTCCGCGCGCGATACGTACACCCTTCAGGGAGACATGTACGATGAAGGTGCGGGCTACAGAGCTTCATCCATCAACTACACGCCGCCGTATTCGGTGATCCTCCAGTCCACCGCGCCTCTTTCTGGCGGCAACATTCTTGGCCGCTGGCACCATGTCCAAGCTCCTGGCAAGGACATCCAGGTTGAGGCGTATTACGATCGCACGAATCGTCGCGAGCCCGATTTTGTTGACTTTCGCAACACGTTCGTCGTCGATTTCCTCGACCGTTTCCGTCTTCCCGCCAACCAGCAAATCTCCTGGGGCGCCGGGATCCTCGCCAGCGCGGGGCGCAACCCTCAAGTTGTTCCAGGGCTGTACTTCACTCCTGCATCCCGCGTCGATCAGCTCTACAGCGGCTTTTTTCAAGACGAAATTGTTCTCATGCCAGGCACGCTGTCGCTTTCGGTCGGCACCAAACTCCTCAAGACGAATTACACGGGATTGCAATTGGAACCCAGCGTCCGTCTGCTGTGGAACCCCACTTCCACTCAAGCTCTCTGGGCGGCATTCACACACGCTGTACGGACACCTTCCGACGCCGAAAGAGCCTTTAATTTGACGGGATTTGTCGGCGTTCAACCGGACGGAACTCCCGAATTCGCCCGCTTTATTGCCAATCCTAACTTCCATTCCGAGGAGTTGAACGGCTGGGAGCTAGGCTATCGCCGCATGCTCGGGAAAAATCTCTACTTCGATCTCGCGAGCTTTTACAACCACTACGGCAACCTGTTCAGCGAGGACATCACTGGCTTGCCATATCTGGAAGACACTCCGTCACCGCCTCACCTCCTATTGCCCGCTGAATTCGGAAATGGCCTCGTCGGCACGACGAAGGGCTTTGAACTTGCCCCGGATTGGAATCCTCTGCCTTTCTGGCGCCTGAGTGTCGCCTATTCGTATCTCGATATGGTGATCGAACGAGCCAAAAACTCCATGGATGTCGGATCCGCTCCGATCATCGAAGGGTCCAGCCCCAGGAACCAGATCACAGCCCAGTCTGATTTCAACATCACCAGCGCCATCGACCTGAATCTCACGTATCGATTTGTCAGCGCCTTACCAGCCCTGGTGATCGATTCGTATTCGACAAGCGACGCTCGCCTCGGATGGTGGGTCGAGCCATACCTTCAGCTCTCCGTCTCCGGACGAAATCTCTTTCAGCCCAGCCACTACGAATACGAGAACGATCCTGGCCCGAACGTTGCAATCAAGCGTAGCGTTTTCTTTCAAATCTATTGGCGCCGGCGTTCCGCCTCCAGTCGCTGACATGAGCCAAGCTGCCCTAAGCGCTTCAGACTCAGGCGGATCGCGCGCCCGCGCCGGACCGCGTCTGCGATCGTATTTGCGGTGGTGCGCTGCGGTAATAACGCTTGCGCTCGTGGCTGTGAGCTTCGTGCCCAATTCACTTGCGCAAGGTTCCAGCCCAACGGAGTTCCAGGTCGAGGCAGCCTATCTCTACCAGTTCGGAAATTTCGTTACCTGGCCTTCCAGCGCTCAAGCTGAGCATCCTAAGCAGTTTACGATCTGCGTTCTCGGTCGCGACCCGTTCGGCTCGGCACTCGATGAAATGGTGAAAGGATCGGCCATCGGCGGACTTCCGATCCTCGCCAAGCGCATCGCGTCCGCAAAGGATGCAACTAGTTGCCGAGTTGTATTCCTCAGTTCATCCGAAGACCGCCACCTCGAAGCCGATATGGACGACCTCCACGGAAGTTCCGTGCTGACGGTAAGCAGCATTCCCGATTTCGATTCGCGCGGCGGCATGATCCAGTTTGTTCTAATAGATCGCCGGGTCCGCTTCGAAATCAACCTCGCCGCGGCGCAAAAAGCCGGTCTGAAACTCAGTTCGCAATTGCTAAAAGTCGCGGTCGTTGTTCGCGGCGGCCGCGGATCGAAAGAATAGAAAAATGTTCAGAATGACCGAATCAATCGCAAAAAAACTTACGCTGCTCAACCTGCTGGCCAGCGTCGCCGCCCTTTTGGTCGCTTCGGCGGCTTTCTTCGTTTATGACTGGACCTACGCTCGGCAGTCCCTCCTCAGCCGCCTCGCTACGCAAGCCGCCATCGCCGGCGACAACTGCATCACCCCGCTCGTCTTCAATGATCCACAATCCGCTCGGAACACGCTCTCGGCCTTTCGCGCGGCCTCGCACATCGTGTATGCGGCCGTTTACACGTCCTCCGGACGTTTTTTTGCGGGATATTGGGCCGGGCGAAAGGCGCCTCACGG
>JASHPG010000073.1 GCA_030038275.1 Candidatus Acidiferrales bacterium
CGCCAGTTTCCGCCTGCGCGTTGCTGCCCGCAGCATTGTCGAGGATGTTCAGCACGCCATTTAGCATAAATTGGTCCGTGGTAGGCGCAAATTGCAGGCTGACCGTGCAGGACTGTCCGGGGCCAAGGTTCACGGCAGTTGAGAAGGGGAAATCAGTCACGGAATTGCAAACGATATTCGTGATGGTCCAGTCATTCCCTGCCTGCGCCGTAATGCTGCTGACGGCGAGCGTGCCGCCGCCTGTATTAGTGAGAAACACCTGCTGGGCGGCCGTAGAGTTCACGTTGGCGCTGAGCGAAACCGTGGCCACATTGTTGTATTGAATCAGCGCCGGGCTGCCCGTGTAGTTTGCATAGGTCGCGCTCCCACTGGCGGGCGAAAGAGTCGTCGCGCCGAGATACACCCAAGGCGCCGACCCGTATCCAGACGAGTAGCTCGAAACTTCAAAACCGAAGTACCCATCGGTGGAATCGACCGGCGCCGGACTGTTTGTAGTTATATTTTGCAGAAGGTTGCCGTTCGAATCGACCGAAATGAGTTGCAGGCCCTGCGTGCAATTGCTCGGCGCGTTCGATGCGAGGCAGTTGGTGTACTCGTAGACGGCAGCAGCCTGTCCCGAGTTGTTGGATGCAACCAGATTCGAAGAGTAGGTCGTGAAGGTGACCAGGACGCCATCCGCGGATATAAACGGCAAATAGCTCTGGTTATTTCCCGGCTGGCCGGCTGCGCCTGAAACCAGGTACGTCTGGGCCGTGCATCCGGCGACCGGAGTGCCGTTGCTGAGGCAGGTGTCCGTGAGAAACGCCTGCGAGAAGATGCCGCCGGCCGGAGGGTTCGTGGCGGAGACTAGGGTCGCGGCCCCGGAGACGAAGGCCACAAAGCGGCCATCGGACGAAACGCTGGGATTGGTGCCGCCAACCGCATTGCCATTCGCATCCACAGAGATGAGCTTTGTCTGCGGCGTGCAGTTCTGTCCCTGCGGCGCGCCCGCGCAGGTGTCATAGAGATAGACTTGCGCGATTCCGGTCGTGCTGTTGTTCGACGGAGTGGACTGGATCATCGTCGCATAGGAATCGTAAGCCACGTACCGGCCGGTTGCACTGATGGCCGGGTCCTGAGAAGCGTCCTTGGTCCCGTCGTTCGGATTGTCTTTGGAGATAAGGACCGTCTGAGGAGTGCAGCCGGTCACTGGCGCTCCCCCGCTCACGCAGGTGTCAAGCCAATAGACCTCATTATTGCCATTCGGATTTGCAAATCCGCCGACGACCTGGGATGAGGTTGTCTCGAACGCAAAAAACCGCGCGTCGGAGCTCATCGAAGAGTTGCTGGCCCCGGCGTTGAACGGCTGCCCGGTGGAATCCACCGAAAGCAGACTCGTGGTGCCGCTCTGCATGTTTCGCAGGTAGATTTGGTGCGCGTTGGCATAGCTGCTTCCGGTGAACCCGCAGATATCGGACTCGAACAGCACAAACTGGCCCGTGGAATCAATTCCGGTTGCGGTACTTCCGACAGAACCACCTGCGGCGTTACAGGGCAAGCCGCCATTTGCTCCGGGTCCGATAGTCGGTCCATAGGAAATATACTGAGTGGATTCCTCGCAGCCGGAGTTCGTACCCACGCAAGTCGTGCGCAAGTAGGCTTGGTTCGAGATCGAGTACGGAGAGGCAACCTGCGGCCCCGGAAGATTCGTTGCGCCCGTGGAGAAGGCCACGAACTTTCCGCCAGCGCTGAGCCCGCCAATCCCCGTGCCGGTCGAGTAGAAGCTCACGTTCGTGCTCGAACTCAAAATGGGCGGGTTGCTGTTGTCCACCGAGACGGCCACAGGCAGGGGCGAGGGAGCGCCGAGCGCCGGCGAACTGGTTCCGGTGAGGATAATGGGAGCCAGAGCCGCGTTGCCGCCGATGACGATCTCTCCTACCTCGTTCGCGGTCGGTGCGATCGTGGGCAAAAACGCGACGTTGATCGTGCAGGATTGGAAGGGTTGCAAGGTCTGGCCGCCGCAGTTGTCCGATTCCGAAAAGTTGACGGCGTTCGGCCCGGTCAACGTGACTCCCGCGGCCGGAATTTGCAAGTTGGCTGAGCCGGAATTTTCAACTGTGACTTGCTTGGTCGCGCTGAGTTCAAAGACTTCGATATTGCCGAAGGAAAGGTCGCCCGACGAGTTCAAGCCGGAAAGAGACGCGGTGGTTTGACCCGCGGCTGTGCTGGTGATGGTTAGGGAATAAAACTGGCTGCCGGTTTTGCCGCTGCCCGTATCGGATACAGTTATTGTAAAGGTCCAGGTGCCCGCTGTGGTGGGCGTGCCGGTAATTAGCCCGGTAGAGCCGAATGTCAGGCCCGGAGGGAGCGATCCACTACTGATCGAATACACGGCGGACCCGGTCAAGCCGCTGGTGAAAAGCGCCTGGTTGTAAAGCTGCCCGACGACGCCCAACGGAAGAGAATTCGGGGCAATCGTAAGTTGCCCGGTCGCGGGCACACCCGCGCCGCTGATTGCCAGCGGCTGCGGCGTGTTCGGCGCATCGTCGAGGAACAGCACCGCGCCGCTGAAGTTCTCCACTTGGCTGGGTGTAAAGCTCAGATAAACAGCGCAAGTGCCGCCAGGGGCAAGAGGCAGGGCGGAGGCGCAACTGTTATTGATCTGCAAGCTCCCAGGGTCTTGAGAGTCCTGGACCAAGGGCGTGAGCATCGTAAGCGGGGCATTGCCGGTGTTCTGAATGCCCACTTCCCAAGTTGCGGTCTGGCCGACTCCAACGTCCTGAAATGGGTTGTAATTGCTCTGCCCAGAAACCGAGCCCAGCTGCAAGGTGATGGCAGGACGTTGCGGTGGCTGCGGGCCATTGACCACGTCAATCTGGTCGCTCAGTGAATTCTCGACATATGCCGTATGCTTCGTGGGGTTCAGGTTCGAAGAATCCACAATAATGGCAAACGAGCCGC
This sequence comes from Candidatus Acidiferrales bacterium, assembly GCA_030038275.1. Classification (GTDB taxonomy): domain Bacteria; phylum Acidobacteriota; class Terriglobia; order Acidiferrales; family UBA7541; genus Palsa-295. Next base: position 2,941 of record JASHPG010000073.1, read on the forward strand.
CGCCGCTGGCCGGCCGAGTTCCCAGTGACAGCGAGGAAATCAGTTGATGCGTCGCGCCATCGAACAAGTGCAGCACCGCCCCGTTCACAGCGTCGCACGTTGTGATATACGCTTGATCCGTGGTGGCATCCACACCGAGCGCGCTTCCCGTCGAGCTGCAGGAATTCGAGAAGTACGGGTATCCGGGCAATTGCGTGATGGAGTTATTTTGTAACGCCTTTTCGTCCAGGTAAGCTGTATCGCCGTACCCATCCGAGAAGTAATAAATCTGATTGACGGAGTCGACCGCTACATGTGCCGCCGTGAATTGCGGACTATAGGCATAGGAAAGGTTCTGGTCGCTGAAATTGTAGATATAGACGGAGCTATCGAAAGTGTCGCCAATCACCACGTTGCCCGTGGACTCGTCTATGGCCATCGAGTCCGGCGCTATATAGGCGATGTAACCCGTCAAACTCGCGCTGGAAATCGGAAGAGTGGCCGTAACCGCATCCGTATTCGGATTCACAATGACGAGTGCGTAGGTCACTTCCGTGCCCGCTGTGGTGTACGAGCGCACATAGACGCCATTCCGGGCGGGATTCGTATCGACCACGACCGCGCTGGGGTTATCGACGGCGATATCGTCCAGATGCGTAGCCGGATTTCCGCCCGAAGGTCCGGCGATCACGCTCACGCCCGCGCCATTGGTCCCATTCGCAAGGGTGACGTAAGCTTTGTTCAGGGCCGAATCGGCGGCAATGGCGATCGGGGAGCCGGAAACAGCGACGGTGGCGTTTACTTGGTTGGTCGCGCCGTTGATGACGCTGACCGTGTTGTCGTTGGTGTTCCCCACATAGATCAAATCGTTTGTGGTATCGATGGCGATCGGGCCTGGGTTGTTGCCCACGGGAATGTTGGCGAGCACCGCGTCGTTCGCAGTGCCGAAGACCGTCACAACATTGGCTGGTAGCGAGCTGTTCGAGGTATAGGGATACACCACGTAGAGTTCGTGGGTGGCGGGGTTGAGCGCCCAGGATTGCGTGAAATTGTTGGTGGGTATGGCGTCGGTGATCGGCAGCGACGTGGGGCCGCATTCCTGGCAATCGTTGCTTACAGCGTTGGGTACCTTGCGGACGAGGTTGTTTGCCGTATCCGCGATGTAGAGTGAACCGTCCGGCCCGATGGAAATCCCGCCTGCCTGGTTGATTTCGGTTTGGGTAGCGGGCATCGGCGCATCGAGGTTGGGGTTGCTGGTTGGGTTGTTGAAGCCGTCGGTGCCGGTCCCGGCAAGCGGGGTGATCGCTCCGGTCGCGGGATTGAATTCTTCGAGCATAGCCCCTTCGTAGGCGATGAAGTAAAAATCGCCCTGTGCGTCTCTGGCCAGTGCGCCATTGGCTCCTTCGCCCGCGAGACCGGGTATCTGTCCCGGCTGGGTGACGTATGTAGCGGTTCCTGCTGCCAGGTTGATTTGCGCGATGCGGCCCGAAGCGATGGTGTAGGCGTTGCCGGAGGAGTCGACGGCCAGCCCATAGACCGGCAGGCCCACCAATAAAGCGGGCGGCGCGCTCAGAGATGCCACAGGATTGCCGTTGCTGTCTTTCTCGGTAAGAGTCCAAAATCCAGAGTAGCCGTTGACGAGGGAGTAGAAGTTATTGTTGTTGTCCACGGCGAACGCAGTAATTGGAGCGCTGGTCTGGCTACAGGTTTGTGCGCCCGTCGCATTCTTGAAGACGCAACCCAGCTTGTCGCCATAGTAGACATTTCCGAGACCATCAACCACTACGGCATTGGTTGTATCGCCGACCGGCAGGACCGCGTACTCGTGAATATTCCCGGAAGGATCGATCTGGCGAATCTCGGAGTTCAGACTGTCAGCGATGTAGATGCTGCCGTCGCTTCCCGCACCGACGGAGGAGGGGTAGTAAAGTTGGGCTGTGGTTGCAGGCGCCACATTGGTTTGTGTGGGAAAGTTCCCCGGCTGGCAGATGTAACCACCTGACCCATTCGAGGCACAAGAGCCCGCGATGATCTGCATCTCCAGACTCTGCGCGCTTGCCGTCTGCGGCAAAAGGCCAGCGAGCAGAAGCAGCGCGGCAAAGAAGGCAAGGGACAGCCACGTGGCGAAGCGATGGCAGGGCGCGTTTTTGATGACCGATGCCAGAGTGCGTCGTCCGCCCGTGTTGACATGGGCATCCCATTCATCGGCAATCGCGCGCGCAAGGCGGTTGCCTCTCTGCCTATGCGTTATTTTTGCTCTCTTGTTCACGGCCATTCTCCTTGCATCAGGCTTGACCTGGGATCAACAGCACTTCGGTCTGTGCTGCGATCCTCTTGCCGTGAACTACTGGAAGCTAATTGCCACTGTCACAGCGATCGTCTGGCCGGGGCTGTAAGGCACCGGGTTAGGGTCGCCTGCTGCTGCGCCAGTGGGCGTGTTACCATCTAGCGCGCGCTGGGTAAAAATGCTCGAAGCAGTAGGATCCGTCTGGCTCGTCGACGCATTTAGGCAATCACTTGGAGTTGCAGTTCCACTACACGTTGTGAAAAAGGTTTCCACGTCCGTGATAAATTGGCCAGTCAGTTGCGAAGTCACAGGAACGGAGCCCATCAGCGCGATCGTCGTGCCTGAGAACTGGAAATTGCTCAACGTGGGGGAGCTGACGGTCAGGTTGTTTGAACATGACTGCGGAGAGGCTTGAGCGCAAAAAACACCCAGGAATGTCGGATTACCCGCACTGGCTCCGCCAGCAATGAGACATCCTGTGCCAGCGCTCGGCCCTGTCGATTTGTACACCGTGGTGAAAGCTTCGGGGGTAGCAAAGGGAAGACAAGGTCCAGCTTCTGGAAACTGCAAGTCAAAGTTGATGCCAAGGCTCTCACTCTCAATATCCAATGAGCTACCGGCACCATTCAATAGAATCGACAGCCCACCGCTGGAACTACTACCAGCCAATAGGCTAGCGATATAGGATTCACCGCTTGGTTGGATCGCATTCTCGAATTCCCGGTGAGCAGTTACTGTGCCGTCTGGATTCTTGACCTCGATGACCCAGTGGCCGTGGACTTTGATTCCGGTGTTCAGGCCTTTATCCGCGGATTCCGCCGATGAGGCTTTCTGAGCCGCGGCTGCCGGCGCGGATTTTGCGGTGGCCGGCGATTGCGCCACACTAACGCCCGCCGCGCCCAGCAGAACGAACGCGAGGCCAACCGTCAACGCGAGGGTACGGCTTGCAATCCACTTCCAGTTTTTTGCCTCGATCATTTTCTTCTCCTCGTAACGAAATTCGGACCTCTGAGTGCAATCTTTGCCCTTCGGGATCACGCGCTAGCTGTTCGCGCTCCGGTGGCAGCCTCTTGCGCGACGATCTGGCTGACCGCCTGCGACGCAGTTCGCAGTGCCTCGTTCAGTGCCGCGAGCGTGTTGTTGACTACATCGACCGGCGGACCCGGACAGCCGGGACAGTTGTCGACCATCTGGCGGCGGAGCTGGAGCCATTTCGTCACGAACTCGACTTGCTGATCGAGAAGGCCGACCGTCGTTTCGAGCGCAAAAAATCCATCGGGCAAACTTGCAGGCACGATTGTGTCTCCTTCCCGAGCCGCCGTTTATTCGGCGGCTTCGACTAGCGAGCGCAACGACTGGTCCAGCTCATCCAGGCGGCGCTTCTGCGATTCGAGCGCGGCGCGAACCAGCTTGACTTCGCGAGGCGTGGTCCAGCCGGGATTCAGAATTATTTTCGAGAGCCGGCCCGCGTGATCCTCGGCAACCATCTTGCGAAGCCGCTCCTGAATCTCGCGGATTTTGGGTTCCAGTTCCTTCGCATGTTCACTCATGGAGCCTCCCTCGCGTGCTCGTGCGGGCAGCGAACCACCTCTTCCTTCTGAATGCGATCTCGACTTCGGCGCTCACGCGCTGGCCGCTCTTGTGCCCGTAACTGCTTCATGCGCGACGATCTGACTGCCTGCAATGCAATCCGCACTTCTTCGCCGCCTCGTTCCACCCTTTAGCGCCTCGCGCTCATCTGCTGCTCGTTGAATCTCCTTATAAGATCCGATCTCGCCGTTCACGCCGTGCGCCAGCACCCAAGTTCCAGCGCGGCGACTGGTCAGAAGTCGAATTCACGCTTACTCGATGCATCGATGGTCAGCACGCGGCTTTCCAAGGCTTCTCGAATCCAGGGAGCGTCTCCGCTCAATCGGAGCGCATTTTGCGGAGCGCGTTCGATTGAGTCAATGAACGCTAGCTGATTTTGTCTAAACTCTGTCTAAAGGAGGAACCTGCGGCGAAAGAAGGGGTGGGAAGGCCGACTAATTATTCGTAAGCTTTCCACTGGACAAGGATGCTAAAATACAGCTCAGAACCTTTGTAAAAGTAGAATGAGCGATCCCGCCGCGCTCCCGCGAACCATCCGTTTTGGCACCTATCAGTGCGACTTGAATGCCAAAGAATTGCGCAGAAACGGAATAAAAGTAAAGATCCCGGATCAGCCTTTTCGCCTCCTAGCCATCCTTCTCGAACGCCCTGGAGAAATGGTCCCACGGCAGGAACTGGCCAAGCGGTTGTGGCGGACGGACACCTTCGTAGGCTTCGAAGACAGCCTGAATACCGCCGTCAACAAACTGCGCGGCGCCCTGAACGACGACGCTGAAAATCCGCGGTTCATCGAGACAATTCCACGGTACGGCTACCGCTTTATCGCGCCAGTGGAGATCGAATCTGCGGCATTCCCACACGCGGGGGCGTCGGTAAGCTGGCCCCCGGCAAGGGGCGAAAGAACTTCAAAGGCAGGCAGCTTGGTCCATCCGGCGCTTGGACAGTTGCCGCTTTCCGCGCGCTTCGTGAAGCTCGCTGCTGCTCTTTCCCTCGCGCTCTTCCTCTGCCTATCCGCGATCTATGGTTGGCGGCACCCACATCAACATGTCCTCTCCGCGTCCGAAGCGCCTCTTCGCTCGATTGCAGTGCTTCCGTTTGACAACTTTTCCGGAGATCCTGGGCAGGATTATTTCGCGGAGGGCATGACGGACGAGCTAATCACCGATCTGGCACAGATCGGTTCACTGCGGGTAACCTCACGCAGCTCCGTGATGGCCTACAAGAACGCCCACAAGCCGATTGCGGAGATAGGGCGCGAACTTCAAGTAGCAGCTGTAATAGAAGGCTCTGTGATCCGCTCACAAGGAAGCGTTCGCGTAGACGCGCAGTTGATCGAAACCTCGGACGACCGGCACCTCTGGGCCCAGAGCTTCACGCAGAATGAAGAAAATATCGTCGGGCTTCAGGACGACGTGGCGCGGGCCATCGCCGAACGAGTTGAGGTGGCGCTCGATCCTTCGTCGCGGGCGCGACTGGCGAGCGCACGGCCCGTGAATGCGCAGGCATATGATGCCTACCTACACGGCAATTCCTATCTGATGCATCACTCAGATGCGGATCTGCTCAAAAGTCTCGACTATTTTAAGCAGGCGACGGCCATCGATCCCACATTGGCCGTGGCGTATGCGGGAACCGCACAAGCTTATTGTTATCTGGGCGACTACAGCGTGCTTCCGGACCGCATCGTCTGGCCGCAGGCAGAGATAGCCGCGCGCCACGCGATAGATCTGGACGATTCCATCGCCAAGGCTCACGCAGCGCTGGCATTTGCCCTTTGGCGTTATGAATGGAACTGGAAAGAGGCCGAAATCGAATTTCAAGCGGCCTTGAAGCTAAATCCGAATGACGCTGATACGCATCATCTTTACGGCGTCTTTTTGGCCGCCGAAGGCAATTTCCCCTCGGCTGCGGCGGAACTGGACAAAGCGCGGCAGATCGATCCTCTCTCCCTGATCATCCGGACAAACATCGGTTGGCTAAGTTATTACCAGCGCGATTACGTGAAGGCGATCGGACAGTACCAAAGTGTCTTGCAAGCCGATCCAAACTTTCTTCCCGCCCATGAAAAGCTTTGGATTGCCTACGCTCTTCAAGGCGAGACGGACGAAGCCACTCGCGAACTCAGCGAGGTCTTTCGCCTTGATGAGGTGGGCGCGCAGACGCAAATCGCGGCCCGAGTCCAAGCAGCCGGCGATGGTTCGCGCTTTCGGACTGCGGCTCTCATTTACGCCAACTCCGGCTATTTCACCTCGTACGAAAAAGCCAAACTGTTTGCGCTTGCGGGTGACAAACGAGATGCGCTTGAAGCTCTTCAAAAAGCTGAATCGCAGCGCGACGGATGGCTGGTCTACGCTGGCGTCGAGCCGTCCTTTGACTCATTGCGCTCCTCTCCGCAATTTCAGAGACTGCTGGCGGACGTAGGCTTATCCACCCGACCCACGCGACGCTGATTATCGCTCGCTCCTAACTGCCTCCACGCGATTCGATGCTAGTACCTTCGTATCGGACGAATTTGTACGTGCACTGAGGACAACGTCTTATTTTGGATTGGTTGTGAACTGGTCGGAGGCATCTGCGCGAGTCGCCGATAATTACCGCGCAGCAAGTGCGCGAGGACAACTTCCGAAAGGGCCTGAACTTGACCGTCTGGCAGGCATACGCATTGAAGATGTCAAACGCGGGACTTCTGGAAGGTGCTGATGGCAGCCTTCCTCGAATATCATTGCAGTTACCGTCTGAAAGAGCTGGTGGCACATGGCGGGAGCGCCGAACATCTGTTCGGCATGCGCAGGACCGGAGGCTGGCTCTGGAATGGTAGGACCGGTCGCTACCGTCTGTTTTGGGAAGACGATCTCAACGAAATTGTCAGCAAGCCACACATCGCCGACCTGACGCGTGAAATTGCCTTGGCGGACCCCGGCTCGTGGATCGGTTCGCTATTTGTCTATCAGCCGCCACGATTCTCGTTCAATCGAAGTGAGCAACGCTTGCTGCTCGCTGCGCTCAATGGAGGAACCGACCAGGAGTTATGCGAGGATCTGGAGATCTCCCTCGACACGATTAAGAAGACCTGGCGGCGCATCTACGGCCGCGTGGCGGCGTGTTCGCCGGAGGTGCTCGTCCACGGCTCCGCGGAGGATCGACTAAGGACCGAACGGGGGAAGGAGAAGAAGCAGCGATTGATTCTGTATCTCCGCGACCACCCCGAAGAGCTGCGTCCTGCATCGCGAAGGCTCTTTCAGAAAACCACCTCTCCCGCCAGAGAGTAAGACCTTCGCCAGAATCGTTCCCGAGTTGCTACCGATTGCAAATCTTGTCGAAGAGCAAGTCCGACTGTATTTCAAGCCCGGCTGTTCCGCGCCAGTTTGCGTGCTCCCACGATGCGGCCCGTGCGATCAACAATCGGCGAGATGGCCAGAACCACGTTGAGGAGCGCGCCGTTCTTTCGCACGCGAACGGTCTCAAACTCTTCGATAGCATGTCCCGCTCTGAGCTTCTTGAGAATCTGTAGTTCTTCGCTTCGAAGACGAGCCGGAAAAATCAATGTAATGGGCTTCCCGATAGCTTCCTCGGCGGTGTATCCAAACAACCGCTGGGCACCCTTGTTCCAGGCCCGAATCATGCCATCGAGGTCTTTGCCGACCATCGCCTGACGAGACGAATGGACGATGGCCGCTATCGGGTTTCCGTCACGTTCGGGAGATTGATCCTGGCGCAAAACCTCCTTTGGAAGTCGCTTCTTGGGAGGCACTGCCGGTTTCCGGGCAACAATAGCAGCTTCGATCGCGGGAACGAGATCATACGAAAGCTGACTTTTTGTGACGAGGCCATGTGCGGGTAGCGCGGCGACGTGCTGCAGAACGGTCGAATCGTTTTGGCTCACGATGATGACTCTTACGTTGGAGATTGTTTGAGCAATGAGCTGGGTGGCTTCAATACCATTCATCCGTGGCATCGAAAGGTCCATTAAGACGATGTCCGGGCGCAGCCGTACCGCCTGCTCAACCGCCTCCACGCCATCGGCAGCCTCTCCGCAGACGAACCATCCCGCGTGAGATGAAATAATCGAGCGGATACCTCGGCGGATTGGCTCGAAATCGTCCACGATGAGAATACGCAACTGCTGCATGGCAGACCTCTCTTGACCGATTGCCGATTCCTCCAGTGGGGACTGAACTGGTAAAGACGGCAGAAGAAAAATCCCTAAGACACGAACCCACTCGCAGGTCGCCGAGTACTCAACTCTTGCGAGCGGTTCCCCGCGCGGCCTGCGCCTGTGAACGCTTGCGTTGCAGCATGCGTTGGGCGAGATTCAGCAACAGTTGTCGATCTCTTTCGCTGGCGCGACCGAGTGCGCGCCGGAACCGTAACAGCATCCGTTCCTGCGCGCCGCGAGAACCCCACAAGTTGTCTGACGGAAGCTCCGAATTCACGGGTGGACCGCCGTTCTCCTCATAAAACAGTTGATACAAAGGCAGATCGAGCGCGTGGCATAGCTTCTCAAGGGTTTCTATGGCCGGGACGGTGTGACCATTCTCCACCCGCGAGATGTAGCAACGCAGCAGACCGGTGCGCCGCTCGATATCGCCCTGCGACATATGCCTATGCTCCCGCAACTCACGGAGTCGTTCGCCGATGAGCACGATTTCTCCTCCTTTGCACGGGAGTGGTAACACAGTACGGACTCGTGTTGGAATAAAAACAGACGACGCGGGACGCGCCAGCTTGCTCTAGATGGTGGGGTACTGCAAAATGCGTCTTAGCCATCGGGCCTCCTTAGTAGGACCTCGGTGGTTAGGGGCGCGTTCGTGTTCCACCACGGACGCGTCCCGCAGCCAAAAACTTACCCTCCCAAAGTGGTCAAAGCAAGCGATTACTTTGGGACCTCGCTTCGGCTCTACGGAGCATCATCCAATCGCGATGCCAATGGAACGGCACCTGATCGGGTAAAATCCGGGCTGTGTCAGTGTCGTTGCGATGGCGGAAATTGTCCGGGTGCTCGACCGAGCCTGCGGTTTGACCAATCGCGACCTCTCGCAATCAACACGGAAATAATCCCTGCCGCAATTAGGATCAGGCTAGGCCAGAATGTGAAGAATGCGAGTATTCCCAGACCCACGGGATTGTTATCGGTCATCCAGCCTACCTCGTAGAAAAGAAGGCCTAGCCAAAACGGCCCCGTTCCGAGGATGAACATTGCAAGGCCGATTCGAATCAGCCACGAATCGCGGAATCGGGGAAGTGAAGGGGCCATGATTTTCTATGGTGCGGAAAGCAGCCAGTCGCGTCAATGAGGTGTGCTCAATCGGTCTGTACGCCATCCATGCCGGCAAGTTGACGGACTCTTGTACATCGTGTACGCTTTAAATAAGTACACTGAGGAGATGCCATGCCTAGAGTGGCCGTGGACGACAACAAGCGGATGAACCTCCGGCTGCGGCCGGAGCAAAAGGCCACGCTCCTACGCGCGGCAGCCTTGAAGCACACAGACCTGACGGACTTTGTCCTGCAACCGGCCTTGCGGGAGGCCAAGGCGGTAATCGAGGAATCCGAACGGATCGTTCTGTCCGAACGCGATAGCCTCTTGGTGCTGAATCTGCTCGAAGACCCGCCTGCGCCGAATGCCAAGCTGCGCGCAGCCATCGCCGCCATGCCGAAGCCGACGCGCAAGCGGAAATGAGCCTCCCCACTTGGCACGAAGAGCCAATCTCGAAAAAGCACGATCGGAAATCTTTCGACTGCGGCGATCCGTTCCTGAATGACTTCTTGCAGCGCTACGCTCGCCAGAGCCATGAATCCGGGGCCGCGAAAACCTTTCTCGCAATTGACAATGCAGATAACAAAGCCATCCTTGGATTCTACAGCCTGGCTCCGGGCGCTCTGGCTTACGCCGACGCCCCGGAGACAGTGCGCCGCGGACTGGCTCGGCACGACGTGCCTGGGTTCCGGCTAACCCGCATTGCTACACACGTCCGCTGGCAGGGTCAAGGCCTCGGCGGCCAGCTCCTCGCCGCCGCCGCGCGGCGCTGCCTGCGCGCCGCAGCCGAGGTCGGGGGCGTTGTGCTCATCATTGATGCGAAAAACGAGCGTGCGGCCCGGTGGTACAGCGATTACGGCGCTGTGCCTTTGAGCAACAAACCTCTGACGCTGGCAATGGCGCTCGCCACGTTCGCCGCCGGCCTGGAAGGGGCCGGCCAGTTATGAACTCTCAACCTGGGAAATCACCCCTGATATCGGGACATCCCGAAAACATCGAGAATCGCTAGCGCCAAGGAGATCGAGCGGGACGAGACGCGCAGTTGAGCCGCTGTCTGTAGCGTATAATCCTGGCCATGCCGCCACTCGATCTGGTCAAGCTTTGGGAAGAGCACACCACCCACGAGTTTACGACTCACGACACCGAAGCGACACTGGCGACGATGACCGACGACGCCTACGTCAACCACGTCCCGGTCATGACGGGCGGCTACGGCAAAGCCGCGCTGCGTCAGTTTTATTCTCGCGATTTCATCCCGAGTATGCCGCCTGACACAACTCTCACCCCTGTGTCACGAACGGTCGGCGAGGATCAACTCGTGGACGAAATGATTTTTTCCTTTACTCATACGCGAGAAATCCCGTGGATGCTCCCCGGCATACCTCCGACCAACCGCCGAGTCGAAGTGCCGTTGGTTGCCATCGTGCGCTTTCGTGATGGCAAGTTAGCTCACGAGCACATTTATTGGGATCAGGCTTCCGTTCTCAAACAGATTGGCATCCTGACGGACGCGTCGTTGCCGGTCATTGGTGCGGAAACGGCGCACACGGTTCTCCACCCGAAGTCCACTTAAAACGTTCCGACCAACCGCAGATATCCCGGTGGTCGTGCAAGGGTTCCACTGCTAGGTCTCGCATGTCCTCCGGAATACCTGCCGAAAGATAGCATCGATGCGGTTAGCTATTTTCCGAATGGCCAGCTCGGGGAGCGAATGGATGCTTAACTCAGGGTTTCTGGCTAGGTTGAGAACGGAGAAGCCCGCCGCATTCACAACGCCGGACAGTCGGTCGCCGCGAGAATTGAGTTGACATGCAACTCAACATTTGAGACGCTACCATTGAAAGTTCAAACGGAGACATGCACCGATGGCTAGTTTTGGAGATTTGCTGCGGGAGGAGCGACGCAAAGCAGGAATCACACAACGAGAGCTCGCAGCGAAGGCCGGCCTGGATTTTTCCTACATCAGCAAATTGGAAAACGGTCGGATTCCGCCCCCTGCTGCCGACACGGTGATTGCAATCTGTGAGATTCTGAAGATACAAGCTGAAAAGTTGCTGGCTGCATCAGGCAAACTGCCAGCAGGCGTCCAATCTGGTTTGGGGACAAGCCCTGGGGCGCAGTCCTTTTTGCAGAATGCAAATAAGATGAATTTGACGGAAGCGGAGTGGAAGGAACTGAACTCGTCGTTGCGACGCCTGCGCAATGACTGATGACGACGAATGGGCGCACAACGACAACTCGATTTCGGAGATGGCCACGAAGCACCGGCGCGGGAAGAGACATTCGCGGGGCTGAAACTATCGTACAGCCGCCGAGAATCGCTCGAACAGTGCACGCGACGCTATTTTTTTCTCTATTATGGACGTTCAGTGGAAGATCGCGAGCTTAGAGCGAAGATCCAATTCTTGAAGGGAATAAAGAACCGGCATCTGCGGATCGGCGAATTGATTCACCTGGTAATCGGCACGTACTTCAAGAAACTGAAAGATCGAAAGCGAGTGGCCGCTGATGGCCTGACGACGTGGGCTCGGGAACTTTTTCAACAGGATCAAATCTATTCCGAACATATTCGACGCGGGGGTACTGCGACGAAGCAGCCATTTCCCCCCGCGACGCTGGACGAAATTGTGAATGAGCAGGAAGCGCAAAGCGAGATCATGGCTCAGTCCGAACAGCAATTGCTGAAGGCATTGGACCGCTTCTTCATATCTTCCACATTTGCCGAATTCCGGACGCTCGGTGTTTCGGTGAATAGTCATATCGAACGAAAGTTCTCACTCGATGGGTATCCTGGCGTGGTTACAGGGAAAATCGACCTCGCTGCGCCGAACGAACATGGGGTGACGATTGTGGACTGGAAAACTGGCTCTGCTTCGGACGGCGGTGCAGAAAGCCTGCAACTGGCCATGTATGGTATGTGGGCGATGGCGGAATTTGGAATTGCCCCGGAGAGTGTGCGTATCGCGAAAGCACATCTTGTGACCGAGGAGATTGTTGAGTTCGGGGCGGACGGGCAAGCGTTTGCGAATGCAAGAGCGCGAATTCTCCAGGATTTTGAGCGAATGGGAATTCTTCATGGTTACGGAAAGACCGGCACGATTGAAGCTTTCACACCCAATCCACATCCGGCTGTCTGCCGGCTGTGTCCGTTTCGGAAGCTTTGCCCAGAAGGAGAGGTAGCTGTCAATGATTGAAACCAACTTGCGGATTGTGTCTGCCGGAACGAATCTCCGCCTGCCTGTTCGGTATGCCACCGTAAAGACGGCGCACACCACGAGCGAAGCGATGGAGCGGGCCTGCAATTTGTTGAGTTATCACTACGGCGTGGCGGCTCGCCCCGTGCCCGGCCGCGAGAACGAAATTGTAGTTTTAGCAGAGGGCGTCTTCTCTCCCATACGGATCGAAGACGAGAGCACGACGATCACAGTCGAAGATTCCGGCAAGGACGCCTCCGCCTTGAGGCTGTCGGACACGATCGGCCGGGTGGCAGTGCCGGCTTTGGTCGAACGAGCGCTTTTGGCCCACCTACCCGCGGCCACAAGTCTGTGGCGCCTCGACAGCCCGCGAAAGTGGCTGCAGAAAGACTCTTTTGTCTGTAGGCAAGATATTGAAGCCTATCGGAGATTTGAGTGCTCTGGGCTTCTGGTGGACGGTGTCGGAGTAGCGGTCAGTGTGGATGTCAGCACGGCATTCTTGAGCATGCGCAGGTTGGACTATTATTTCGCGGATGCCCTATCCCCTCAAGAAGCGAAGCGTAGACAGGAATTATTCAGCCGCCTGACCAGTCGGCAACAAGGGCAGAAAGGAACCCTTGTGTATCGAGTCGGATCAATGACGCGGGTCTGTTATTTCGAGAAATGCAGTCCCGGACAGACCTGTGGGCGAACGCCGGAGATCAAAATCCAGGGAAAGACCTACTCGTCGCTGTTCGAGTATTATGCGCAGCGATATCCCGACGCCAAGGTTGGAAGAGATGAACAAGCTGTTCTCGTATCATTCCAGGGTCTTGGTCAATCAGTTTGGGTTGCGGCGCGATTCCTGCAAGTTCGCGTGATGAACGATTCGCTGCCTGACTCACTGGCGTCAGTGGACAAAATCTCTCCGGCTGAACGTGTGCGGATGATTGAGGAATTCTGGTCAGCGCTTGGACACACACCTTTTGGGAAAGTCCCAGTAACTTTGATTCCAGGTTTTTGGCGACCCGGACGAGAACGCGTGATGACAGTCAGTCTTCCCGAAGTGGAGTTTAGCAATGGGAAGGTGCTCTCGCCTCCTGGGAAGTGTGATGCCGCAAGCTACCAACAACATTTCCGACAACGCGGCGAAATGTTGGAATCGGCTGGCGTACAGCATTTGCCGATGGCGACAGACAGGACGATTCATTGTGCTTATCCACATGGCATCGGCGAAGAGGCCGCCAAACAGTTAGCGGGAGATGTAGCGCGCGCGCTTTCCAAGTGGAGCAAAGTGCCTTTTAAAACGAACCTCGTAGCCTACAACCAACTAACAGATGCGACCACACGTTTACGTTCCAGCGGCGTGGCTGGGACGGTCCTCTTTGTGCTGGATGATAGCCCTACCTCTTACTACGACAGCGCCTATCATTTGCCTGGCTGGCGCGTGAAAAGAGTGACCGAGTCTTCACTGCAGAAACATTTTAGGTATTTGCGAGAGGGCGTTCGGGACAAGAAGACGGATCAGATGAACCTTCGGAAGGGTTGGCAAAAGTGGGATCGCTACGTGCAGATGAATGCGCTCGGAGTGCTACAGCTGATGGACGCGATTCCATACCGGATCGCCACGATTGGAGATTACGAAGCCCAACTTGCGATCGACGTCGGTTATGACAGACGGCATGTTGCGATGTCGCTGTTGGTGGCACGTACAAAGACCCTGAGCCCGAGTTTTCGGATCGTTACGGAAGTGCAGGCCAAAACCGACCATAAATTGGAGACTATCAATCCTACGATCTTGGCCGACATGATCGTGCAAACGTTTGGCCGGGCCTTTCGCGGCAAGTTCGATCCTTTGCGGTCGCTCTTGGTCATCCGGGATGGGCAGTTCCGAGGCGAGGAAAAGAGCGGAGTGTATCAAGCGCTGCTCAAGCTGAAAGAGAAGGGGTTCCTCGCGCTCGATGCGGCGTCTTCGCTGGCGGAACTGCATAAAACAAGCCAGAAAAACATCCGCTTCTGGGAACGTGAAACGGAATCAAAAGTCGTTAATCCGCTCGAATGTCAAGCGGTAATGCTATCGGCCAACATCGCAGTGTTAGCAACGACCGGGGAAAGCACCCTGACACAAGGGACTGCCGAGCCGATGGTGATTGCATGCGAGGGAGCGGGGGAATTGTTGCCAAAGGTCGTCGAGGCGATGGCCGCGGGCGCGCAACTGAACTGGGGGAGTCCTGGAGTTGCCCAGCGTCTGCCGATCGTGTTTAAGCGGACTGATGAAGAACTCGAGGTTCGGTATGCGCAAGAAATTCGACGGATCGCCTGACGGGGCGGGCGAGGAAAGGAGAAAATCATGGATAGTGCGGGCAAGAACGATTGGCTCGTTTCACAGAGTTTGGAGCGGTCTCTGGACATCATTTCTGCGATCAACCGTGTGTCAATTCACTCCAAGCTGCAGATGGAGGGCTTGGACGACGCTACACCTCCCGAAGAATTGGAGTCCGCCCGGAAATCTTTGGCGGGGTTCCTCGGAACACTAAGTGAACTCATCCATAAGGCTGGGGAATCGGAAGACAAGATAGCGTTTGGAGCGGACCCGAGGCTGAGCAATCTGGCACGGAGATTTCTGACTGAGTCGAATGAAACACTCCGATCCGCGACCTACCGAGCCGAAGACTTGAAGGAACTGAAAGCTCTTTTGGAGGAAGGTGACGCTGCCGACAATCGGCTATTGGTTGCGCGTCTTACGTTATTGCGGGCAGTGCTGGAGCAGCATGCGCAAGCCGACGCTGCGATCGTATTCAACGAAGTATGAAGATCCGCGAAACGCTGAGGCGTAAGAACCAGGATCTCGAACAGGATCTCGAACACATTGTTTCGCTCGCGGAGCGAGCGCAGATTGTCTCGGAGCTTGAGCCATACCGCATCGCCTTTTTGACATGGGCCAACCAGATGCTACGACAGGCGCGCGCCAATCTTCGGTTGCTCGAACGCCATTATGACTCCCTGCTACCAGATGTTCTCAGCGAAACCTCTACCCTCCTGCAGTACGTCCGACTGATTAAATTTCGCTACCTGCGAGGACTCTATAGGGCAGGAGATTGGGATCGAGTGTGCCTACGTACCATCACCTGGTTGCATGAGGCACACCCAGAAACGGCAAGCTATCCGGCCGTCTTTGCCGATGACGATGTATCGATCATTCCAGCAAAGGGCCTACCTTTCTATTTTTTCCCTTGTTTGGAACAGCGGGGATTGCGATTCCAGCCACTATTTTTCCACGAGTTCGGTCACCTGCTCTACACGTGTCACAAGCAAGAGCTGGATGCGTTAGTGGGAGAATTTCAACAAGTCGTTGAGTCCGAGCTGCTGCCTGTTTCACAACGCAACGACCAGTACGCGCAGGAGCAGGCCAGAATAAGGCAGTCGATTGTGGAGACCTGGTACAAGTGGACGCAGGAATTTTTTTGCGATGCTGTTGGCCTGGTCATTGGAGGACCATGCTTTCTCAATGCCTTCTCGGAGTACATCAGCAAGTTCCAGATGTCCGACTACTATCGGCAACCTTCTGATTTGCACGGAAGCACACACCCGATTTCGCGCCTGCGGATCGAACTCCTGACAGACCGTGCCGAAGCAAACCCTCTTCACCAACACGGCCACAGTGTGCTGGATCAGTGGAGCGAGACGGCTGCATTACTGGATGTCACGGAAGACCATCACGGGTTTTATTCACCTTCTCTGAAAGACGCTTTGAAACAGACCCTTAACGACATGATCGTCGAAGTGTCTCCGCGGGAGTGCACCCAAGAAGAAGCGGCCGGGACGGGATGGGATTTGGAATCAGGTAATCTAGTGTCCCTTTTAAACAAGACCTGGCTGGAATATCTGGAGCGACCCACCGAATTCAGGAGTTGGGAGCAATCTGTTCTGCAGCAGACCTACGGCTTGGAGACGAGCGGTGCGTGAAGGAGAAGTTTCCCGAAAGTGGACCCGCTGAGGTCATCAGACCTAGAGAGAGCGATGCCGATATGTTGTTCCATGTGGCAGGTAGCCAAAGATCAGAAAAGTGTAATAACAAACACTCCGAACTTGGCCCAAAACCACGAAGAACAGGTGAAAAGGAAAGCTCAAGCAACTTGCGCGGATTTGCTGTAAGTGCTTGGATCGACTTCGTCGTTGGCATCGGTTCCGCTAAATCGCTGTAAATCGGGTTCCTCGGCTTGTAAACGGAGGGTCCGCAGTTCGAATCCAGTTCTTGCGTACAGCCTGGGTACAGCTAAGAGAGGGGAAAGAATTTAGTTATCCCATAAGCGACGCCAGAATAAAGCGTTAGGGATTTGAAATAGTTCTTCGGGACCAGGAGGTCGGTGGTTCAAATCCACTCGCCCCGACCA
>JASHPG010000074.1 GCA_030038275.1 Candidatus Acidiferrales bacterium
GCGCAAAAGCGCAGCCTGCCTTCTTTGCGCGCCCTGGCGATCACGTTGTCGAGACCCGGCTCGTAGATCGGCACGCCGCCAGCCTGAAGCGTTTGGATTTTCGAAGCATCGTTATCCGTGCACACCACCTCGTGGCCAATTTCGGCCAGGCAAGCGCCGGTCACCAGCCCAACGTACCCCGTCCCGATCACCGAGATTTTCAATTCGATATCCTCATTCTGGCATCGTACTGCGCCGCTTCCGCTGCAACAATCATATAGACACTTCGGCGGGCAAAAAAGATACGGCGCTTGCGGGCGGCACCCGTCTAGTGCTTTGGTACCGGATACTCTTAGCTCACATATCAGCGACGGCCCATAGAACCCGGACGATTTCCTGACCTAATCTAACTTTGTTGAACTATGTCCCAGCAAAGACATCCCGACGCGACGGTTGCGCCTGCGGCCGATGCGAAGCCGGCGAAAGGCCCACGTGACCGTGACCAGCCGGACAGGCAGGACACGTTGCTCCTGAGCGATGTTCCGGATGCAGCAGCGCTGATGCCGGAGGCCCTCGGCGCCACGCAAGCGCCGCAATCGAGCCAAGCGTGGCAAGGGCCGGGCGCGCCATCGAGCAAACCGCAATTGCCCACGCTCGACCTGACGCCGCTTTCGCAGCGTTACGAGCTGCTGGCCGAAGCCGGTCACGGCAGCATGGGTAACGTCTATAAGGCGCGCGATCGCGAAACCGGCGAAACCGTTGCGCTGAAGCTGCTCAAACCGGAAATCGCATCCGACCAAACTATGATGGAGCGGTTCAAGAAAGAGCTGCTCTTCGCTCGCAAGATCACCCACAAAAACGTCTGCCGGGTGCATGAGTTTAATCGTATCGGCGGCATTGCCTACACGTCGATGGAATTCGTCGAAGGCGAAAGCCTGCGATCCGTCCTGAACCGCTTCGGCGGTCTGCCGCTGCGCAAGGCTGTGGATTTGGCGCAGCAGATGTGCTCGGCGCTGCAGGAGGCGCATGCGCAAGGGATCGTCCACCGCGATCTGAAGCCTGAAAACGTGATGGTGGATACGCAGGGCAACGTAAAAATCATGGATTTCGGCATCGCGCGTTCGATGGACGCCATGACGCGTCTTACGGGATCGATGGTCGGAACGCCCGCGTACATGGCGCCCGAGCAGGTTTCTGGAAAGCAGGTGGATTTCCGCACGGATATTTACGCGCTCGGGCTGGTTCTCTACGAAATCTTCACCGGTCACCCGGCGTTCCAAGCCGATAACGCCGTTGCTGTCGCGCTGAAGCAGATGCGCGAATCACCGAAGCCGCCGCGCGAGATCGACCCATCGATTCCGCTCGGCGTCGAGCGCGCCATCCTGAAGTGCCTACAGAAAGATCCGGCAAATCGGTTCCAATCCGTGGGGCAGTTGGCGGATGCGCTGCGAGCGCCATCCTCAGCAGCTTCGGCGGGCCAATCGGTGAGTGCGCCGGTTGCTTCAATGCCCGACGTCCCAGCGGCCGTTCCACCTCCGGCCGCAAACCGCG
Organism: Candidatus Acidiferrales bacterium; assembly: GCA_030038275.1. GTDB lineage: Bacteria > Acidobacteriota > Terriglobia > Acidiferrales > UBA7541 > Palsa-295. Next base: position 1,531 of record JASHPG010000074.1, read on the forward strand.
CGACAAGCAGCACGGGGTTCACGCCCCATCCGCTCTATGGTGCGTCCGCGTTGTCTATACCGGAGCCGAAGCGCAGCTCGAAATCGACATGGATTCTGCTGGCGCTCCTGGTGGCCGGCGGCGCATACGCAGCGATGCACTGGAACCAAGTCACGGCGGAGGAGCACGAGTACGCGCCGCTAACTATTAGCGCCGCGAAATATTATTACGCGCAGGCTAAATCGTTCGTCAAGGGCGCTGCATCCCAGAGGAGCTCGCAAACGGTCGCGCAAACTGATACGCAACCAGCGCCCCAGGGTCCCGCGCAAGACGCGGTCGCATCCGACGATTCAGCGAGCGATTCGCAAGCGTCTGCTGGCGTGCCTGCCAGCTCCGAAGACTCGAAATCGAGTGCTGCGCCCAATATCGGCACAAAACCGGCAGCTTCTCCAGCAGCGGGTGAGGAAGCTCCGGCTGCACGGCCGAATGCAACAGGGTCCAGTGATCATCAAAACGGTGCGACGCCATCGCAAGCTTCTGCCACGACTGCTGCAGCCGGCGTAAGTGCCGCAACTCCAGTTGTGAAGACCGCTTCGAAGAAGAATTTGCCGAAACCAGGTAGCGCTCCGGCCGCTGTGCAGCGCCGCGCGGACACTGCATTTGGCGAGAGCACTCTTTCGGTGCCTCCCGTAAACGATTCATCGCCGATGTATCTCTGGATCGGCCGTTTTGAAATGGAGGATCGCGCGCAAGAGAAGGCGACAAAAATTGAGAACCTAGGCCTTCCCGTAATCGTAATCCCCAGGCACGACGGCGGGCGCTCCTGGTTTGTAGTGCTCAGCGGGCCGTTTGGGCCGGAGCGTGTCCGCAGCGTAATGGACTGGCTGAAGGAACAGGGATTTGCGGGAATCCGCGTGCTGAAAAACCCGTTACGCAACGGGCGCCTGGTGCCGGGCGTTGAACAAGATCCCGAGGACTGAATGGACGTGACCCGCGAAATCGAATTCGGCGCGCGGAGTGACATCGGGTGCGTCCGCGAGAGCAATGAGGACAGCTACGGCGCGGCGCCCGAGATCGGGGTGTTTGTGCTTTCCGATGGCATGGGCGGCCTGGAATGCGGAGAAGTAGCCGGCCGACTGGCTGTCGAGACTGTCATCCGCGAGTGCCGGGGCGCGCGTTCCGTTCGGGCCGACGAAGGACCGGCTAATGGTATTTCTGGTGTTTCCACCGAATCGAACCAGCTCGTCGCCGCGATTCGCGCGGCGAATCAGAGAATCTACCAGACGGCGCAAAACAGTGAAGCGGGTCGGCAGATGGGCGCAACCATCGTCGCGGTGCGCTTTACGGGCGAGCGCATGAGCCTGGCGCATGTGGGAGACAGCCGCGCATACCGCCTCCGCGGCAGCCGCCTCGAACAATTGACCCGCGACCATTCTTTCGTTGCCGAACAGATGCGCCAGGGCCGCATGACGGAGTTGGAAGCAGGGCAAAGCGGCTTACAAAACGTACTGCTGCGCGCGCTCGGGGTCGCCGAGCAGGTCGATGTGGACGTTACCGAGGAACTGATGCTCGACGACGACACCATCCTGCTCTGCTCCGACGGCTTGACACGCGAATTGACGGACGCGCAAATCGCGGCCGTGCTGAACGACTGCGAGGAAGCGCAGGATGCCGCCGACCAGCTCATTCAAGCAGCGAAGCAGGCCGGAGGCGGCGACAACATCACGGCCGTTGTATTGCGGTCCGCGGCGAGGCCCGCGGGCGCATTCACGCGGATTGGAAGATGGCTCAGGCACTCTTAGATCGACTCGACCGGGAGGGCGAAGAACATGCCCAAGCTGGTGCTGAAATTCGAAAACGCGGTTTTGCAAGAAGTGCCGGTGAACGCGAAGGAAGTGAGCATCGGGCGCTCGCCGGATAACGCGCTGGTGATCGACAATCCGGCCGTGTCGCACTACCACGCGCGCGTCTTCAACGAAGAAGGCCGCATGATGCTGGAAGATTTCGGCAGCCTAAACGGAACGTTCGTGAATGGACAGCGCATAAAGATGGTCACGCTGAAGGCGGGAGATTCGGTGGCCATTGGGAAGCACACCATCGTTATTTCCGAGGCGCGCGATCTGGACGGATTCGCCGCCGGAAACGGTGATGCGAAGCAGGCCGCGCCCAAGCTGAACGAAACGGTGATTCTTGATACGAAAGAGCGGCGTGCGTTCATGCAGCAGGTGGCGGCGGGCGGAGAAAGCTCGCAGCCTGCTCCGGCGCGGCTGAAAGTGCCCTCGCTTGTGGTTCGCAAGGGGAAAACCGACCAGAAGGAATATTCGCTCACGGACAAGTTGACCGTGGTCGGAAAATCCGCCATGGCCACCGTAAAGCTCACCGGTTGGTTTGCTCCGCGAGCAGCGGCGCAGATCAACCGGCGCGAGGACCAGTCTTACTACATCGGCGCGGCTGACAAGCGGCCCAGCGTGAACGGCCAGCCGATAGACAGTCCGACGAAGCTTTCGCCCGGCGATGTGATCCAAGTGGTCGGCGTGCAGCTCGAGTTCGTTTACCGCGATTAGTTCCGCGGAAGCTCCAACGCGCTACCCAGCGCTTGCCTTCGCTGCCGAGCCCTTCACATAGGTATCCAGAAACTCTTTCGTGAGCGCCCACGCCAGGCCCGCGGCGGCGGCGTTGTAGCTCGCGCGCGCATCGCAGAAGAATCCGTGGTCGGCGTAAGAAACGAGCACGTTGACAAAGTGCTTTCCGGCCTTCGTCATTGCCTCAACCACGGCGTGGCGATGCTCCGCCAAAATGTGTTTGTCGAGTCCGCCCCAGAAAAACAGAATCGGCGCGTGCATATCGGCGGCGCGGTGCAGGTATTGCTGGGCGATGCCTCCGCCATAAAACGAAATGGACGCCTGCAGCGGAAGCGCGGCATCGGCAAGAAACGAAGCGCGGCCGCCCATGCAGAAGCCGATGCTGGCGATGCGGTTGGAGGAGACCTGCTGGTGCGAGCGCAGCCAATCGTAGGCCGCGCGCATATCCGCGATCTGTCCGTCCTCAGTGAGCGCCTGCATGTGCGGCATCACGGCGGGGAAATCGTCGTAGCGGCCCTCGAATCCGGCGCCGGTGCGGTGAAACAATTCCGGAGCGATGGCGACGTAGCCTTCGCGCGCGATCCGCTCCGTCACGTCGCGAATGTGCGCGTTCACGCCAAACGCTTCCTGCAATACGAGCATGCCGGGAAATTCACCGGGATCCGCCGGGCGGGCCACGTACGCGTTCATCGAAGTGCCGTCGGATACGTTCAGGGAAACCTTCTGGGTCGCGATCTTTGCGGTCATGTATGCTCCTCCGTTGCGCACGCTATGAAGCCTTCGTAGCATAATCATTTCGCGTCGAAAATCGAAGCAAAGTTATACGGCAGGGCTGGAAGCGCAAAAGTAACGGATCGTCTTGAACGCCGTGCCCGCTGCGCCGATGATATGATTTGGAGCAAGGTTCCACGAAACGTTGACATGGAGAAGACATGGCCGAACCAACTAAAGAAGAGCTGCTGGCACGCATCGCTGAGCTGGAAAAGCAAACGGGCGGACGCCAGCGGGGCAGCCTGGAATTTCGCGTAGGTGAAAAAGGAGGCGTAAGCGTCTATGGTCTTGGCCGATTCCCGGTGACGCTTTACTACGAGCAGTGGATCAGGCTCCTGGACGCCGCCGATTCGCTGCGGAAGTTCCTCGAGGAAAACAAGAGCCGGCTGAAACTCAAGACACCCGCATAGTGAGCGCATGCGCGCCGGACTTGTAGGGCGATTCCTCCATTTGCCGCTGGCGGCGCCGGTGGGAAGATCGAAGCGATACGACTTGGAGGGCGCAATGGCGCCGAAAATCGAAATCGAACGGCCGGGAGAGAACCAGTTTCGCGTGCGTGTGAGCCAGGATGGCAGCGAGACCTCGCACCTGGTGACCCTGAAACCCGAAGATTATTTGCGGCTGACCGGCGGGAAAGCCGATCCGGCCGAACTGGTGCGGCGGTCCTTCGAATTTCTTCTGGAAAACGAGCCGAAAGAATCGATCCTCAGGCAATTCGATCTGAGCGTGATTCCGAAATATTTTCCCGAATACGAGACCGCGATTAAAAATCGGCTGCGAACCGCGTAGAAACCCGCCGCTCCCTCGCCCAAAATTCGTCGGCTACTTTTGAAAAATTGGCCTGCCCGATTTGACCACGGCATCCAAGAACGGGCCGGAAACGAGAGGCACGAAGTCGATGAACGCGTCTGGAGGAAGCATGGCGCGCAGAATGGCGCCCGCGGTGCGCATAATCGCTTCCAGCCTTTGGCCATCCGGCATCGAGGCGAATTGCACTCCGAACGTGATGCTGCTCGCGTGCGGATCGCCCATTTGGAAAAGATAGCCGGCCTGGACGTCGTGGAATTGCCTGAAAAACGCGGCCAAGCGGTCCAGGACGTCGGCGGGTGGCTCGTATTGAGGCTTTCCAATAAAGACTTGCGCCTGAGCGGCCCGAAGCTGCGCTACGTTATCCGAGACCGCGCCGTGCGGCAGAAGTCCCTGGGCAAGCGCGGTGAATTCGCGGCGTGTGATTACGCCTCCGGGCCTGCTGATCTGGACGGAAAGGATTCAGGCGCACCTCCGCTATATTCCCCGGCAAAATGGATTGAAACAGCGCCTGCGCGCTCAAGCCGGCCCACTCAATTTCCGAACCAGCGAAAGAAATCAGCGCGTCGAGATTCGTGAATGCCGGAAGGATCACGTTGCCGGGCGGATGTTCCAACGTGCGGAAGTTTATGCTCGTCCCGGCGCTCGCAACGCCTGTGCCATCAACGAAGCTGGAACCGCCCGACACGCCGCCCGCAACGATAAGCGTGCTGGCGAGAATCGCCCGGTAAAGCGACTCGCGGGCTTGAGGCGTGTCGTTTTTCGCGACCTCGTTCATGGCGCGCTCAAGGTCCGGGTTCTCGATCGCGCCTTGTTCTGAGGGCATTCGTTTTTAGAGTTTTTTCAGCGACGCGCAATCTAGCTTACGTGAAGCCTGAAATTGCGCGCCGCTGAGTTCTCTGCCGCAGCGCCAGGCATTTGCGCGCCTGGGAGCCGCTGCCGATCTAATCGACAGCGATGGCATCTACTGCCGCATCCACGCTTCTCTTCTTCCCATTTCTTGAGGCAAGCTCGAAGCGATCGTTATTCATCACCTTGGTCCATGCCGCCACGAAGTCCTTCACGAACTTTTCCTTCGAATCGGCGCATGCATAGACTTCCGCCAGAGCGCGCAACTGGGAGTGTGAACCGAAGATCAGATCGACGCGTGTGCCGGTCCATTTCACCGCGTTGGTCTTTCGGTCGCGCCCCTCGTACACGCCTTCCGAACCCGCTGCCGGATTCCATTCCGTACTCATGTCCAGTAGGTTGACGAAAAAGTCGTCCGTCAGAGTTTCCGGACGCTTCGTGAACACGCCGTGTTTGGATTCACCGTGGTTCGCGCCCAGAACGCGTAAGCCGCCGACGAGCACCGTCATCTCGGGGGCAGTAAGCGTCAGCAACTGTGCTTTGTCCACCAGGAGCTCCTCGGGCGCCACGCGCTGTTTGCCGCTCAGGTAATTGCGGAAACCATCCGCAACCGGCTCAAGCGGTCCAAACGATTCCACGTCCGTTTGCTCTTGCGAGGCATCCATGCGCCCCGGCGCGAACGGGATCGTCACATTCTGACCGGCCTTCTTCGCCGCTTCCTCAATCGCTGCATCGCCGCCGAGAACGATCAAGTCGGCGAGCGAAACTTTTTTTCCGCCGGACGCTGAAGCGTTGAACTCCTTCTGAATGACTTCGAGCTTCTGCAGCACCTTCGCTAATTCCGCCGGCTGGTTGACGGCCCAGTCCTTTTGCGGCGCAAGGCGAATGCGTGCGCCGTTGGCTCCGCCGCGTTTATCGGATCCACGGAATGTTGACGCCGAGGCCCAAGCCGTCGAGACCAACTGCGAAATTGTGAGTCCCGATGCCAGGATTTTTGCCTTCAGTGATGCAGCGTCCTTCTCGGTAATCAGCGGATGATTCACGGCGGGGATCGGATCCTGCCACAGCAGCGTTTCCTTGGGAACGAGCGGGCCAAGATAGCGCGCCACTGGGCCCATATCGCGGTGCGTCAGCTTGAACCATGAACGCGCGAACGCGTCAGCAAATACATCCGGATGCTCGTAGAAGCGGCGGGAAATAGGCCCGTAAATCGGGTCAAAGCGCAAAGCGAGGTCGGTTGTCAGCATGGACGGCGAGCGACGCTTAGACTTATCGTGCGGGTCCGGCACCGTGCCCGCGCCTGCGCCGTTCTTCGGCGTCCATTGATACGCACCCGCCGGGCTCTTTGTGAGTTCCCATTCGTAGCCGAACAGGATCGCGAAGAAATTGTTGCTCCATTGGGTGGGAGTATTAGTCCAAATCACTTCCAGGCCGCTGCCGATCGCGTCGTTGCCAACGCCCGTGCCGAATTTGCCTCTCCAGCCGAGACCTTGCTCCACGATGTCAGCGCCTTCCGGCACTGGACCGACATACTGATTCGCATCGGCAGCTCCGTGGGTCTTGCCGAACGTGTGTCCGCCGGCGATAAGCGCGACCGTCTCTTCATCGTTCATGGCCATCCGGCGGAACGTCTCGCGAACGTCCTTCGCTGCCGCAAGTGGATCGGGCTTGCCGTTCGGACCTTCCGGATTGACGTAAATCAGCCCCATTTGTACGGCGGCGAGTGGATTCAGAAGATCGCGTTCGCCCGAGTATCGCTCGTCGCCCAGCCACTGGGCCTCGGGTCCCCAGAAGACGTCTTCTTGCGGCTCCCACACGTCTTCGCGACCACCGCCAAAACCGAATGTTTTAAAGCCCATTGACTCCAGAGCCACGTTCCCGGCCAGAATCATGAGGTCGGCCCAGGAAATCTTCCGGCCGTATTTTTGCTTGATCGGCCACAGCAATCGGCGCGCCTTGTCGAGGTTCACGTTGTCGGGCCAGCTATTCAGCGGCGCGAACCGCTGTTGACCAGCTCCGGCGCCGCCTCGACCATCGCCGATGCGGTACGTGCCTGCGCTATGCCACGCCATGCGGATGAATAGCGGCCCGTAATGCCCAAAATCGGCCGGCCACCAGTCCTGCGAGTCGGTCATTAGGGCGTGAAGGTCCTTGATGATGCCATTTAAGTCGAGGCTCTTGAACTCTTTGGAGTAGTCGAACTCCTCGCCCATTGGATCGGCCAGATTGTGTTGCTGGCGGTGGAGAACTTCTAGATTTACCTGGTTCGGCCACCACTCACGGTTTGTCCGTGCGGCGGCTTGGCCCGTAAACGGGCACTTGGATCCATTCGATTCGGTTGCCACGATTTGTTCCCTCCCTCAGAAAATTCGCGAAACTCAATTAAAAAAGACGACGTGTTGCGAACCCACTCTCGCTTTTTCATTCGCGCGATCGATTTCCCATTCCAGAGCTATCGATGCGCTACCGAAACCTGGCGGCCAGCGCGCCGCGCGGCGCAATTCGTGCAAAGTCCCCGCAAGATCAATTCAGACTGGCGAAGAACGCGCTTACCCAGAGAACGCGAGGCGGGACGGGGCACGTCGAACCACTCAATGTCTTCCACATTGCCACAGCGGTCGCAGATGAAGTGGTGGTGCCGCATGCCCGTCGCGTCGAATCGCGCCGCGCGGCCCTCCACGGCCACTTCCCGCACCAGACCTGCTCGCACCAAATCCCGCAGGTTGTTGTAAGTCGTCGCCCTGGAAGATCGCGGATCGACGCGATTCACGGCTTCGAAGATTTCCGCCGCCGTGGGGTGGCCCTGGTGGCCCATTAAGAACGCCATCACCGCGTAGCGCTGCGGCGTACAGCGCAAACCGCCATCCTCAAGCGACCGTTTGATGCTGTCCGCGTCCACCTTTATTTGAATATATCTAATCTGAGATTGTGTCAATATGTGATTCCGGTGGGGAAGAAGACGCGGGCCCGGATGACGCCGATATTCCGTGGGAACGGCAAGCGCGTCACTGCGGCGGTCGATACGGGCCGGTTCCGGTCGAACAGCCGGGGCGAGCTATCGTTCCACTGGCACCCTGAAGTTGTGCGCCTGGATGGTAAGCCAGCGGCAAGGTCCGGCGCCGGATTGGGCGGCCGGAACCTCGGTGGCGCAAAACCCTGCCGCCGGCCTTCACCCTCTGATACGATGGAGCCTCGCTGTTTGTTTCTCTTGTGCGCCCGTCGGGCCTCCAGCGCGCTTCTTTCGCGCCACAGACGTAAGGCAGGTTGGCCGCGGGTGAATTTCGATGAAATTCTGATCGAGGTGCATTGTCGGTGGCGAAATCGCGTCCGTCGAAGCGGGCTAACTCTAGATCACGCGGCAAGATGCGCGCAGCGAATGCGCCAGCGCCGGTGAGCGCAAAAGTATCGGTGGCCCGCGATCGGCCGCGCGCCGAACTGAAAGTCGCGCTGCTGGGCTATGGGACGGTCGGACGCTCCGTGGCCAAAATTCTGTGCCAGAATTCCGGTAGCCCCCTGCGCCTGACGCACATTTTTAACCGCAACGTCGGGCGCAAAAAAAGCGATTCGCTCCCGCCGAGCATTCGCTGGACGGAGCGCATCGAAGACGTGCTCGCGTCGGACGCGGACGTGATCGTTGAGCTCGTGGGTGGGCTCGATCCCGCGGGCGGCTGGGTGCGCCGCGCGCTCGACGCAGGAAAATCCGTGGTCACCGCCAACAAGCTGCTGATCTCCGAGTGCGGTCCCGAGCTTGTCGATCTGGCGCGCTCGAAGGGGCGCCGTATCGAATTCGGCGCGTCCGTCGCCGGTGGAATTCCCGCCATCATCGGCATCCAGGAAGGCCTCGCGGGAGACAACCTCTATCGCATCGCGGGAATCCTCAACGGCACCTGCAACTACATCCTCACGCGCATGGAGGCCATCGGCGCGAGCTTCCAATCCGCCCTCAAGGAAGCGCAGGAGCTGGGATTTGCCGAAGCCGATCCAAGCTCTGATGTGGACGGCATCGACGCGCGCGCCAAGCTGGTCATCCTGGCGCAAGCGGGCCTCGGCTTGCGCGTCCGCGCCGAGCAAATTCTGGCCCGGCCGGTCACCACCATTGCTTCCGTCGATTTCATGTACGCGCGCGACCTGGATTGCACCATTCGCCAGATTTCGCTGGCGGAAAAAGTGGTTTCGGCGGAAGCTCCGCATGGAGTCAAGCTCGCCGGAGCAGTTCAGCCAGCCCTGATTCCTTCCGATTCGCTGATGGCGCACGCGCAGGGCAGCCAGAACATTGTCACCGCGTTCGGAGAGTATTCCGGACGCACGGTTTTCTCCGGGTTTGGCGCGGGCGGCGACCCCACGGCGGTCGCGGTCGTCTCCGATCTTTACGCCATCGCCCGCAGCGCGGGCGCTCCGCCGGGTGCGTTGCCGAGTCCCGCGAAAGTTCCTGGCGAAATCAGCGGCGATTTCACCGTGCCGCATTATCTCCGCTTCGTGGTGAAGGACCGCCCCGGCATCGTTGCCGCGCTCGCCGCGATTCTCGCCAACTATGGCATTAGCATCGACGCGCTGCTGCAAAAACCCGGATTCCCGCATTCGGCGCTTTCATTCGTAATGACGGTCGAATCGTGCGACAGCGCCGAGCTGAATCGCGCGCTCGCGGAAATCGCGCGGCTCGATTTCCACGTCGAGCCGCCGCTCTGCCTGCCGATTTTTTCGGAGTAGGCGCCGTGGCTACGCCCGAAACCGATCCGCAAGGCCTTGACCCTAAAGGGTTCCACGATTTCGAACATGCGGGCTGGCAGCGCGCCGCGGCGGAATATCACCATTACTTCGGCAGCCTCACATCCCAAGCGATTGCTCCGCTGCTTGATGCTGTCGGCCATGCAAGCCCGGACGGCAAATCGTGGCTGCTCGATATCGCCGCTGGCCCAGGCTACGTCTCTTCCGAAGCCGCGCGGCGCGGCTGGTCCGTCACGGGTATCGATTTCTCAGAATCGATGGTCGCGCTGGCGCGCCGCAATCTTCCGTCGATTGATTTTCAGCTCGGCGATGCCGAGGCTCTTCCGTTGGCAAACGCGGGGTTTGATGCCGCCGTGATGAATTTCGGCATCTTGCATTTGGCGCGGCCGGAATCCGCGCTGCGCGAGGCCTGCCGAGTGCTGCGTCCCGGTGGGCGCTTTGCCTTCAGCGTTTGGGCTACGCCGGATCAAACCCTTGGATTTAAGATCGTGCTGGATGCGGTCGCTGAATTTGGCGATCCCATCGTGACTCTTCCCGCGGGCCCGCCATTTTTCCGTTTCAGCGATCCCGCCGAATCGCGGCGCGCGCTCGAATTAGCAGGCTTCGCGGACTCGCGCATCGAACGCATTCCGCTCGTCTGGCGCCTCAATTCCGCGGCCGATTTCTTTGAAGCGTTCCTGAAAGGCTCGGCGCGCACCGGCGGCTTGTTGAACGCTCAGCCGCCCGATGCGCTCGCCAAAATCCGCGCGTCTGTTAAGCAGCGCGTCGCCGCTTTTACGCGCGGTCCGCGTCTCGAAATTTCCATGCCCGCGCTCATTGCCGCCGCGCGGAAACCCTAGCTCCCTTCAGCGCATGTGCAACCACAATGCTGTTCTTCTTATAACTGGGCCCGCAAAACGATCTTAACGGCTCGCGCTTGTCACGCGGAATTGTTTGCTCAGCGCCAGCCCCTGCTGCTGATACGACGAGCCAATCGCCTGCCCGTAGAGTTTCTCGGGAATCGCAGCCATTTTGTGGTACAGCAATCGGCCAACAACCTGCGCGTCTTCCAAAAGAATGGGAACTTCGTGCGCGCGCACTTCCAGCACCGCCTTCGTACCTTTGATTTCCCCGGCTGTGCCGTAGCCGAATCCCGGGTCGAAAAATCCCGCATAATGAACGCTAAACTCGCCAATCGACGGGTCGAACTGCGTCATTTCCGCGGCCCAGTTGGAAGGCACGCTGATCCGCTCGCGCGACGCGAGAATGTAAAAATCGCCAGGATCGAGCACCAGCCGTTTCGTTGATGTAATCGCATCCCAGAAAAGCGCCGCATCGTGCGCGCCAGCCTTGCTCAAATCGACCGCCGGGCAGTGGCGCTTCGCCTTGTACGCAACGGCGCTCGATCCGCTGTTACCCTGCAGATCGATCGACATACGTAGTCCGCCGCTCAGCACCGCCTTCGCCGGCGCGTCGCCATTCTCGAAATAAACCAGGCCCTCTTGCTGCTCGAAGCGCTCCAGCGCGTTATCCGTCGCCGCCGGAGGATTCCCGCGCACGAACCGCAGTTGCGTCAGCTTCGCGCCCGCGCTCAATAGAATTGGAAACGTGCGCGATACCACTTCCACGTACAGCCCGCCTTTGTAGCCCTTTGGAACCTGCTCGAACTGGTAATCGTGTTGCTCGAATTCCATGCCGCCTTCAGTCACCAGCCGCGTGAAAATATCCAGCCGTCCCGTGGTGCTCTTCGGATTCGCGGCGCCGCCGATGTCGTACGGCAGCGCCAGCGATTCCACCACGGGAATCACGAACACCGCTCCGCGTTCCAACAGCGCGGGCCGCGTCAAATCGACTTCCGCGAGTTTCAAATCCTCGATCTTTGTTTTCACCGGAGCCGTGCGGCTGGGAAGAAAGCTCGCCTGCACTCGATACGCAACCGTGCCCAGCCGCAAATCAATCGACGCCGGCTGCACCTGCGAATCGTCGATCGGCGCCGGCGAAATGATTTTGCGGTTGCGGATCAGCTCGTGGATTTCCTGCGACGGCAAAATACCGGTCTTGCGCGGTTCCGTGCGCACGCCGCCCGGAAACAGCTCCGGCGATGCGCTCGATTTCGTTGTTCCCATCTGCTGATTATGCCCCGTGCTTGTCGAAAAGTCGCCGCCAGAAACTCATCGCCGCGTTAATTCGCGCGTTTTAGTTTGATCTCGGCGCTATCGCCCTGAATTTCAAACGCCGTCCCAAACGGCTTCGATAGATTCGCCAGCCGTTCCAGAATATACCGTGCTCGCGCTGCCGGAGCCGGCGACGGCAACGGCAACCCGCGCGTATCCAGATATTCGTTGTTCGTGAATTCGCTGTGAACGTCCGGCTGTCCCTTGCCGATGAAATTCAACACGATGGGTTGGAACGAAACGGACAGCAGATTGCGCCCTCGAAACTGAACGTGCGCGATGACGCTCTCCCATACCATCGGTTCTTCAATGAACGTCGCCGCCGGAGGCAAATTGTAAATGAAGTTCCCGAGGTCGTAGAAAATGGGTTTGCCCTTGTAAATCTCCACGCCGTGCAGCAGCGGCGCGCCGTGCAGCACCACGATATCAGCGCCCGCGTCCACTTCTTCATGCGTCCATTTCACCAGCCACGGATTTGGCGCCAGCCGCTCGGGCAGCCCTTCCGTGAAAATGTTGATGAACGAGTGGTTCCCGAAAACGTGGTTGTGCTGATAGACGATCACCAGGTCCGCGTGCCGCCGTGCCTCGCGGATGCTTTGCAAAATGCGTCGCGCGTCCTCGGCGTTTGGAACGTTCTCGGGCGCGCCGGGCATGTCTTGCGTCGCCTCATTCAATTTTCCGCCTGCTTCGATCCGCAGCTCGTTCACTCCCGGATGATTCGCTCCGGCGGGCGCCCCAGGTCCGATCGCGCCGGACGCGCTGGCGATCAGCGCTACCGTGCCTTTTGCGGTATGGAGATACGCGGGCGCCGAAGCCTCCGTCAAATTCTCCCCGGTTCCCGCGTGAACGATCTTTCTTCGGTCCGCTTCGCGCAGCGTGTTCTCAACGCCGGTTTGCTTCAAGTCGTACGCATGATTCCCCGCCAGCGACAGCAAATTGAAGCCGAAAGTCGTTAGCGCGTCGAGCGCGCTCGGCGGCGTGAGGAATCCCAGCCCTTCGTGAGTCGTCTGCCCCGGTTCTGCTACCACGCATTCAAAGTTCGTGAATACCACGTCGCCTTTCAGCAGCTTTTGAATCACAGGTACTTCCGCCGGATCGGTTTTGCGAATATCCGATCGAATGGACGCTTGTCCCGCCAGGGTAATCGTCATCGACTGCGGCTGGCCCCACGCGGCTCCGCTCGCGACGCATATTGCCGCGAGAAAGAATGCCAGCCAGCCCATGCGGAACGATTGGCGCGGCTTTCCCGCTCTTATCTGCGGACGCGATTGAGTTTCATTCTGAGTGCCGGCCCCTGGCGCGAAGCCTGCCCGCCGGTCTGGCGGGAATCCTTCTTCGGTTTCCACGCTCATTCGCCTTTCGCGAGAGCCACAATCGCGGTAGTCGCGCCTATTGCCGCTACTTCTGAATTTTTTCCACCGCGTCCAATTGCGCGGCCCAAGGGTCGGGTCCGCCCTTCGGTCCATCGTTCATAGTGAAGTTCATCAGTCCGTCGCCACTCGCCGTGTACCGCGGCCAGTTCGGCAAACCCGCGCCATTTGGGTTGCCCGTCTTCGCGAAATTCACCCAGTATTCATTCACTTCCGAAGCCATCTTGTAATCCGCGGATGTGAGTCCCTTCCCCAGATTTCCCCAGCTCGATTCCCCGATCGTGTCGAACACGTACGGAATCTCCGACGAATGCGGCGCGCCCGATAATCTCGCCCGCAAAGGTGTCGCTACGTACGAAAACCGGTACACGTACGATGCCTGTCCGCAGGCCGCCACTCGCTGCGCCACAAAACGCGCTGGCTCGATCATCATCTCCACCATGCCGGCCCGCCGCGCCACCGCCGCGAATGGTTCCGACGAATCGGGGTCGAATGCGTGCCGCGCTGCCGCTTCATCAGAGCCGAATGGCGCGAATAGTGCGTCCATCGTCTTTGCGGATGTCCCGCTGATGTCCGCGCTGTTTGCGCCGATCATCACTGCTACCGCATTTTGCCGGCAGTCCTTATAAGAATCTTCCGGCGAGTGCGGCAGGATCGTGCCATCGGCAATCAGGCCGGAATACGTCTGCGCCTGCTGCGCCATGCTCGCCATGTTAATGCCGTTCACGACTTTCTCGGCTGGAAGCGCCCGCAATTCAGCGAGTGCCTTCGCGTCCGTGCCGTCGATGCCCATCGTGCGCGCGAAGTTGATTCCCGTTTGTATTGCAGAGGGGCGTCCGTTCGCTGCTGCCTCATTCAGCGGATCGGCGGGGAGCAAATTGTCGCGCCCTCCGCCCGACTCCACCACGGCGCGAATGAAAAGGCCCTTTGCTTTCGGTGACGTCACCAGCACGTTCACCGATCGTCCGCCGGCCGATTCGCCGAATACCGTCACTTCCCGCGGATTTCCGCCGAAGGCCGTGATGTTGTGCTGCACCCATTTCAACGCCGCGATCTGATCCATCAGCGCGTAATTCCCTGCCCGGTCGTTTTCTTTCACCAGAGCCGGAAAGGCGAAAAATCCGAAACGTCCCAGCCGGTAATTGAAGCTGACGAATACCACTCCTTTCTCCGCGAAATGCGAGCCGTCGTAAGGAGCCGGTGAGCTGCCGCCATTCACGAATCCGCCGCCGTAAATCCACACCATTACCGGCAACGATCTGCCGTCGCGCTGGCGCGGAGCCCAAACGTTCAAGTAAAGGCAGTCCTCGTTCGGCGTGGTCCGCAGCGGAGCCGCATCACCCGGAAACGGCTTTTGCATGCAGTCGTCGCCGTAATTTATCGCGTCCCGGACGCCATTCCACGATTTCGCCGGTTGCGGCGCACGCCAGCGCAAACTTCCTACCGGAGGCGCCGCGTACGGAATACCCTTAAAAATTTCCAGGCCGCCCGAAACCACGCCGCGCACTTTGCCCGATTCGATCTTCACAAGGGCTGAAGGTCCTTTGGAACCTCCGGCGAATGATTCCGAGGCCATGAAGCCGCTGAACATCAACGCCAAAGCCGCGAAAAAAATTGTGAGTGAAAAAAGACGATTTTTCCGCATTCCCCGCCTCACTTGTGCCCGCCAGCCTACAACCCCTCCGCTCCATAAGCAACGCCCCCGATGCGCGCTCGACCTGAGCGCTCCGAAAGTCGCCCGTATGCGCCAGCCTCCTTCGAACCTTCGCCAGTAAGCATTCCCACCTGGGCGCATAAATCGCATATTTTCCCGGCACTTTTCGCGCCGCAACTCCCGCTTTGCAATCACCTGGCGGCTACGCAAATCTGCGGGGACTTGCGCGATGTGATAGCGTGGAAGTAGCGGTATGTGGGTAGAGACTGAAGTTCGGCACAGTGGTCGGCCGCCGGCACCCGGCGGCCTAGCTTGCGGGAATGGTGCGCTTGCCTCCGCAGACGCGGTAGCTGCTGGCTGCTCGGCTCTACAGTTTGCGGAAAAACCACAAAGCTGTCATTCCGAGGGCGGTGTTTGCCCGAGGAATCTGCTGGTTCTCGATTGTTCTGCGAAAAGCGGATTCCTCGTTTCGATCGGAACGCCACTCAACGCGACTTTTTTCGCAGCCTGTCTAGCCGGGAGGCCGCAAGGCGGCTCCCGCGGGTTGCGAATCGTGAGTGACGTGTCTCTCGCTCATTCTCTTTTTATTCGCCTAACAGCCCGCGAACAAGGGCGGAACAGCCAATCAACCTTGAGCACGTGTAACTTGCTGAAAAGAAAGATACCTGCATTTTCAAGGGCGGAACGTCGCGGTGCATCTTCTCAATCGCAAATTTCGACCGAAATTTCGCATCGCATCTCACCACTCACCAATTACTACTCACCACTTACCAAACTCTACCCGAGACAGCGAACGAGTAGAAACGCACGTATCTTATTCAAAATAAAGGGCCGAGTACCTGCCTACCCGAGACAGTTCTCGTCACAGTTCTCGTCACGGTTTTCCGGTCGAGCCTCTAACCTCCATCCTCCAGGCTCTAGAATCGCCCTTGGAAACGCCGGAGCCGGCGCATGAGCATCGCTCAGGCTGAAAAGGCGAAGCGATTTCGGGCGCTCCACCGGCTGCCTGCGGACCCTCGCGCTCCGATCGCTGCCGCGCCTCCCGGCGCCTTCATCATCCCGAATCCCTGGGACATCGGCAGCGCGCGCGTTCTCGCCGGTTTGGGCTTTGAGGCGCTGGCTACCACCAGTTCCGGCTTCGCCTTGTCGATTGGCCGGCTAGACGGCTCCATTACGCGCGATGAATCCCTGGCCCACGCTCGCGCGATTGTCGGCGCATCTGATTTGCCCGTCGCCGCTGACCTGGAGAATTGCTTTGGCGACGATCCCGCGACTGTCGCGGAAACGATTCGGCTGGCAGCTGCTACTGGCCTCGTCGGAGGTTCCGTCGAAGACTTCAGCGGCGATCCGCGCAATCCCATCTACGATTTCTCACTCGCCGTCGAGCGCGTCACCGCCGCCGTGGAGGCCGCTCGCTCTCTGCCCATTCCGTTCACGCTCACCGCACGCGCCGAAAATTTTCTTCATGGCCGCGCCGACCTCGACGACACCATCCGGCGCCTGCAAGCGTTCGCCGAAGCCGGGGCGGACGTGCTCTTCGCCCCGCGCTTGCCGGATCTCGACGCGATCCGCAAAGTCTGCGCCGCCGTCGCGCCGCATCCGGTCAACGTGCTCGTGGGAATGAAGGGCCTTTCGTTTTCGGCCGCTGATCTGGCAGCCGCGGGAGTGCGCCGCATCAGCCTCGGCGGCTCGCTTGCCCGTTATGCGTACGGCAGCTTCCTGGCCGCCGCGCGCGAGGCGATCGCCACCAGCACATTCGCATACGTTGATCGAGTCCCAGCGCGAGATGAGATAGACCGCTTCATGGTTAGCGCCGGTAATGCGTCTGGACAAGCCGGCGAAGCGCCGCAACCAGAGGAAAAGAAGAAACCGGCAAGGATGGCTTAGACCGAAATGTTTGAAACACTCACCGAAAAACTTCAGCGCGCATTTAAGAACCTGCGCGGCCAGGGCAAGCTCAGCGAAGAGCATCTCGATGCCGGGCTCGCGGAAATTCGCGAAGCGTTGCTCGATGGCGACGTCAACCTGCAAGTCATTGACGAATTCATCGCCCACGTGCGCGAAAAGGCGCTCGGCTCTGAGGTCCTGCTGCAACTTTCTCCCGAGCAGCAAATCGTCAAAATCGTTCGCGACGAGCTTGCCGATCTGCTGGGCCGCGAAGCCCGCCCGCAATTCGCGTCGCGGCCGCCATCTGTCTGGCTGATCGTCGGATTGCAAGGCTCCGGCAAAACCACCAGCACCGGCAAGCTCGGCAAATGGCTCGCCGAACACGGCCATCGCCCGCTCGTTGTCTCCACTGACGTGTACCGCCCCGCCGCCCGCGAACAGCTCGCGCAAGTCGCCAAAGCCACTGCCACGCCGCTTTGGCCCGGCGCGGGAACTGACAAGCCACTCGAGATCGTCCGCGGCGCGACGCGCGAAGCAAAGCTTTCCGCCTGCGACGTGATACTGGTCGATACCGCCGGCCGTCTGCACATCGACGACGAATTGATGAACGAGCTTTCGATGCTCAAGCGCGAATTGAATCCCGCGGAAATCCTATTCGTCGCGGACGCGATGATCGGCCAGGATGCCGTCCGCTCCGCCGGAGAATTTCACAAGCGCCTCGGTGTCACCGGCGTGATTCTCACCAAAATGGACGGAGACGCGCGCGGCGGCGCGGCGCTTTCCATCCGCAAAGTCACCAGCGCGCCGGTGAAGTTCGTTGGCGTGGGCGAAAAATACGACGCGCTGGAGCCGTTCCAGCCGGATCGCATCGTTGGCCGCATCTTAGGCATGGGCGACGTGCTGGGACTGATCGAGCGGGCGCAGAAAACCGTTGATGAAA
Organism: Candidatus Acidiferrales bacterium; assembly: GCA_030038275.1. GTDB lineage: Bacteria > Acidobacteriota > Terriglobia > Acidiferrales > UBA7541 > Palsa-295. The sequence continues at coordinate 19,248 of JASHPG010000074.1, forward strand.
AGAAAGCGCGCGAACTGGAGCGCAAACTTCGCCAGAACGATTTCACCCTGGCCGATTTCCGCGATCAGTTGCAGCAGATTCGTAAAATGGGCTCGGTCGAGCAGTTGATGGGCATGCTGCCCAAGGTCGGCCCCTTCGCGAAAATTCCCAAGGACGCGCAAATCGACGAAAAGCAGCTTCGTCAAACCGAAGCGATCATCAATTCCATGACCGCCGCCGAGCGCGACGACGACAGCATCATCAGCGGCAAGCGCCGCCGCCGCATCGCCGCCGGCAGCGGCACCTCCGTGCAGGAAGTGAATCAAGTACTCAAGCAGTACGCCGATATGCGCCGCATGATGAAACAGTATGGCAGCATGGCCAAAATGAAAATGCGCGGCCTCGGCAAATTCGCCGGGATGAAATGACGATGCGACAAGCATCGTCATCCTAAGCATTATGCTTTCGCCGTTTTGAATTGCGGCTGAAAGGTCGATAAGCAGGACGCTATGCCCATCGTAATGAACAACGTGCTCGGGCAGATCCGCATGGCGGCGGCGAGCGGTGGAGACCGCGCCATCCGCGCTGGGCGATTGGCGGAGATGATCCGTAAGCTCGGCGATTACCACTGGGTAGGCGTTTACGACGTGGACGAGGATAGCGTGTCGCTGCTTGGTTGGCACGGCGCCGGCGAACCCGAGCATCCCGCGCACTCGCTTACGGAAGGTTTGACCGGGATCGCCATTCGCGACAAGAAAGCCGCCGTCGCAAGCGACGCGAGCAAAGATCCGCGCTGCGTTCCTCCGTTTGCGGGCACGCTCTCGGAAATTGTCGTCCCGGTGCTCGCTCCCGGCGGCTCTCGCGTGATGGGGACGGTGAATGCCGAAAGCGATTGCGCCGATGCGTTTGCCGCGGGCGACCAGAAGATGATCGAGCAGTGCGCGCAGGCAGCGCTTCCGCTGTGGCTTATCCGGTGACGCATGCGGCGCAAAAGTTCAGTCGAGATTACCGGGACGCTCGTTCCATGCCACGTCCCAGTAGCGACCGAATTTCCGCCCCACCTCGGTGAACACGCCAACGCACTTGAAACCAAATCGCTCGTGCAGCGCGGCGCTCACCGGATTCGGCATCGTGTAGCCGGCAACGTAGCGGCGAATATCCTCGTTGCGCAGCGCGTCGAAAAGCGCGGCGTAGAGCCGCGAGCCGATGCCTTTGTCGGCCGCATCCCGCGCGCAATAGATCGACATCTCGACGGTCGTCTCATACGCCGCTTTAGGCCGAAACCGCATGGTGCAAGCGTATCCGGCCACGGCTCCGTTATCTTCCGCAACGAAAATCCGGTATCGCCCCGAGGCGGCGAACTGATCGAACCAGATTTCGCGCTTTTCGACCGTATATGGCTCCACGTCGAAAGTGATCGGCGTGTGAATCACGTAGTAGTTGTAGATTTCCGTCAGGCGTGGCACATCCCCGCGCGCCGCCGGACGAACGTTAACAGAGGTCACTCCGCCGCTCCGGTCCGCATAATAGCCTGATTTTGCGAGAAATAGCGATTGGTGCAATTCGCCGCGTCCGCTATAATCGTTTGTGCTGTCTGGAAGTACCGAGGAGGAATTTCGAGTGTTAACAATTCGCCTTGCACGGATTGGCAAGAAGAAGCGCCCGTTTTACCGCGTGGTGGTCACGGAAAAGACGCGTCCGCGCAATGGCCGTTTTGTGGAAATCGTCGGAACCTACGATCCGCTCAAAAAGCCTGCCGCCATTCAGCTCGACAATGCTCGCGTCGATTACTGGATTGGCAAAGGCGCCCAGCCCAGCGATACCGTCCGAAGCTTTCTGCGCAACCGTAAACCAGCTTGAGGCGTCGTACCTCTTAGCTCATGTGCATAGCTCCGGTTCACGCGCGAGCGATTTTTTCTCCCGAGCACAAGCTACGGAGGCAGCACGATGAGGGAACTAGTAGAGGCCATTGCTAAGGCACTCGTGGATCATCCCGATCAGGTGCAGGTGAAGTCGGTGGACGGCGAGCAGGTGACTGTTTTGGAGTTGCGGGTCGCTCCGGATGATCTGGGCAAGGTCATCGGACGGCAGGGGCGCACGGCGAAATCGATCCGGACGCTCCTGGGCGCTGCCGGCATGAAGCTGAAGAAGCGATTCACGTTGGAAATCCTCGAATAGGGTGGCCTCAGACCGAGCTTCCAGCCCGGAACGAGCGACCGTGGCGCGCGTCCTGCGCCCCCACGGACGGCGAGGAGAAGTTGCCACGGAAATCCTCACCGATTTTCCGGACCATCTCGCCCAATTGAGCGCCGTCTATTTATGGGACGGCACGGTCGAGCCGCGGCGGGTGAACGTTCGTGGCTGCTGGACAAGCCAGAGCCGCGGTGGGCAGGCCATCTTCCATTTCAAAGGATCGGATTCAATTTCCGACGCCGAAAAGCTGGTCGGATTGGAAGTGCAGATTCCCATCGCCGATCGCATGCCGCTTCCCGGCGGCAGCTACTACGTTACCGACCTGATTGGCTGCGAAGTTTGCGACAATGCCGGCCGCGAGCTTGGCCGCGTTTGCGAGGTTCAACCCACAGGCGAGGATACTCCCGGCACTCCGCTGCTGGTGATCGACACCCCTGAAGGCGAGCTGCTCGTTCCATTAGCCCAAGAAATTTGCACGCGGATCGATGTAAACGAGCGGCGCATTGACGTCAATCTTCCCGAAGGACTTCGCGACCTGAACCGTTAGGGTCCGTTTCCCGCCCGCGATAAAATAGCTCTATGCGGTTCGACGTCATTACCATATTCCCGGAGTTCTTTTCCGGTCCGCTCGATTACGGGATCGTGCGCCGCGCGCGCGAGTCACGGCTGATCGAAGCGCACGTCCACGATTTGCGCTCGTTCACGCACGATCGGCATCGAACGGTGGACGATCGCCCGTTTGGAGGCGGCGCGGGAATGGTCTTGAAGCCGGAGCCGATTTTCGAAGCCGTCGAATCGCTTGTCGGGGCAGACGGTGCGAGCGTGCCACGGACTGCCGTGGTTCTGCTTTCCGCCGCCGGGAAGCTTTTCCGGCAGGAAGCCGCGCGGCGATTCGCGAAGCTCGACAGGCTGGTGTTGATCTGCGGCCGCTATGAAGGCGTGGACGAGCGCGTGGCCGAGCATTTGGTAACGGACGAGCTCTCTATCGGCGATTTCGTGCTCTCCGGCGGCGAATTGCCGGCAGCGACGATTTTGGACGCCGTGACGCGGCTGATCCCTGGAGCGCTGGGCAACGAAGGCTCGGCCGTCGAGGAGTCGTTTAGCGAGCCGGACGAAGTGGTTGGCACGGACCCGCATGTGCCAAATATGCCCACGCCGGAGGCGCCGCCCAGCCCGACTTTGGGATTGCTTGCCACGCGGCGCGGGATTTTGGACTATCCCCATTACACGCGCCCGCAAATTTTTCGCGGATGGGAAGTGCCCGAAGTCCTAGTGAGAGGGAATCACGAAGAGATTCGCCGCTGGCGGCGAAAGAAGGCGCTGGCAAAGACTTTGCGCAATCGCCCTGAATTGACGCGCGGCATTCCACTGCGGCCAGAGGACGAAGCGCTGCTCAACGAACTCCGCGAAACCACTTAAATCAACACAATTCGGCCATCTTTTTTATTAGGCGGCGCGCGGCGACTCCACTATAATCGGTGATCGTCTGTTGTGTGCTGGCCCCACCTGAGCGGGTCTGCCGGGAAACGAATCATGAAACCGATTATCGCGAAAGTACAAGAGTCACAGTTGCGCAAGGACCACCCCGCATTCCGGCCGGGCGACACCGTGCGCGTGAACGTGCGGCTGAAAGAGGGCGAAGGCGAAAAGGAAAAAGAGCGCATCCAGGCGTTTGAGGGCGTGGTGATGAGCCGTCGCGGCGAGTTGCTGGGCGAGACGTTCACCGTTCGCCGCGTGAGCTTCGGAATCGGCGTGGAACGCATCTTCCCGGTGCATTCGCCGATGATCAGCACGGTCGAAGTGGTGCGGCCAGGGCGTGTGCGCCGCGCCAAGCTGAATTACCTTCGCGCGCGCAAGGGCAAAGCCGCGCGAATCAAGCGCGGTGGACGAGCTGACGGCGCGGCTGCGCCCGCCGCGAGCGAATCCGCGGAATAGCTCGAATTTTGGAGCAACTTCAGCCCGCGTCGAGAAATCGGCGCGGGCTTTTTCATTTCGGCCGGCTGAGTTTTCCACAATCCTTCATCGAATTCGGCGATAGTGTTCGGTTGTGGCAAAAGAGCTTGTGTTAGAATCGCGCGCCATGGGGCGGCTTTGCTCGGCGAGATTCGAACGCGACGCGCGGCAACACGGCTGGATGCGCATCGCAGGATGCGATGAGGCAGGGCGAGGATCTCTTTTCGGGCCGGTCGTGGCGGCGGCGGTGGTTTTGAATCCGCGCCGCAGAATCGTCGGGTTGGACGATTCGAAGAAATTGGCGCCGGAGCGCCGCGCCGAACTGGCGCCGCGCATTCAGGAGCACGCGCTGGCCTGGGCCGTGGCGGAAATCGACGCCAGCCGCATCGATGCCTGGAATATCTATCAAGCCAGCCGGCAAGCGATGATGGCGGCAATCTCGCAGTTGCGTCCTCTGCCGGATTTCCTGCTGCTCGACGCTATCGAGCTCGATTTGCCGATCGAGCAGAAGTCGCTAATTCATGGCGACGCGCGATCGGTCTCAATCGCCGCCGCTTCGATTCTTGCGAAGGTAGAGCGCGACCGGCGGATGACCGAATTCGATCTGCTCTATCCGCAGTACGGGCTGGCACAGAACAAAGGCTATAGCACGCCGGACCATCTGGAGGCGTTGCGTCAATTCGGGCCCACCCCGCTGCACCGCTTTTCGTATGCGCCGGTGCGCGAGTCGCGCTGCTGGGCCACGGGCGCGGAGCAGGCGCCGCTTCCATTAGGCGTCTAGGCGGCATCGGGGAATCTGTTTCCAGGAGAGACGAATGATCAAGATCAGCGTGTTCTACCCGAATAGCGACGGCGCACGATTCGACATGAACTACTACGTAAGTAAGCACATGCCGCTCGTGCAGAAAAAGCTCGGCTCGGCGCTCAAAGGCCTTGGGGCGGAACAGGGCATCGCCGGCGGCTCGCCCGGCGTAGTGGCGCCATTCATCGCAATTGGCCACCTTATGTGCGACTCGATCGAGACGTTTCAATCGGCCTTCGCTCCGCACGCCGAATCGATCATGGCCGACATCCCCAATTTCACGAACGTCCAGCCGACCATCCAGATCAGCGAAGTGAAACTTTAGCTGACACGAAAGCGCCGCCGGGCTGGCGCAACCGCAACGATAGAGCAAAAGCCAAAATCCTGTAGTTTGCCGCCTCCTAATTTCGATTCGATGGCGATGCTGCACAGTTACGGCCTCTCCGGCGCCAAGGACGGCCACCCAATCGTCTTTTTGCATGGCATGCGCGTAACTCGGCGCATGTGGCAGCCGCAAATTGAAGCTCTGGGTGCGGAATTCCGGCTGATCACCCTTGATTTGCCCGGCCACGGGTTGCTGCGCAACGAGTCTTTCAGGCTGGAAGAGGTTGTCGAGCGCGTGGCGCAGGTCGTGGACGAGGCGGCGAATGGCCTCGCCCTCGTCGTCGGACTTTCCCTGGGAGGCTACGTCGCTATCGCATTCGGAGCGACGCATCCGGACAAGGCCGTCGGATTGGTAATAGCCAGTGCCTCCGTCGAGCCACGCGGATGGTACAACCTGCCTTACAAGCTATCGTCGGCGATCATGGCTCACCTTCCGGAATCCTGGCTAACTCGGCTGAATCGCGCGTTATTCAACGCCATTTACGGCAAAAAGCGCGCCGAGCCGCTCGTTACTCCCGGTTTCTTCATGCGCGGCGGCGCAGCCGGAACTCGAGACGTGATGAGCCGTGAATTCGGATCAAAGCTGGCGGCATATCCCGGCCCGGTTCTGCTGCTCAACGGCGCATTCGACCTCGGATTTCGCATGCATGAAAAGCGGTTTCTGAGAACCGCGCAGCAAGCCCGCCTGGAAATCATCCCCAAGGCTTTTCACCTCGCGAACATCGATCAGCCTGAGCTGTTTTCCCAGGCAATCCGCCGCTTTGCCCGGTCCATCCCTTGGCAGTAGAAGGCCCAGATACCCAGCGTAGTGCCGGGAACCTGGCTCCGCCAGCCGCCTGTTATCCCCTTCGTCACCAGGGCTGTTGCCCTTCATAGACCCCTGTTTTTGGCGCGTGCTACGCTTTCAGCTTGAGTCGCAGCCGGGGTGCGGATTCATGCCTATCCTACCCGGCGCGGCGGGGGCGCGGGACCGTCGATGGCTTTTAACAAAAACAAGGCGCTGGAGAACGCGCTGAAGTTCCTCAACCAGGGCAAGCCCGCCCAGGCCATCGCCGAATACCAGCAAATCCTGAAGCACGACCCCAAGGATCAGGCCACGCTGATGACCGTGGGCGACCTCTTCGCACGCCAGGGGGACATGCCGCAGGCCATCGAATATTTCGAGCGGCTCGCGGAGGTGTACCTCAGCAACGGCTTCAACAGCAAAGCCATCGCCATTTACAAAAAGATTGCCAAGCTGGCGCCGAACGAACTGGCGCCTCTGGAGCGTCTGGCTGACCTATACGTCCAGCAGGGCGTGCTGAGCGAGGCGCGCCCACTATTCCTGCAAATCGCGGAAGCGCACCTCAAGGCGAACAAGGCGTCGAAGGCCGTGGAAGTGTTGAACCGGCTGCTGGAAGTGGAGCCGGATAATCCGCGCGTGCAGATGCGCCTGGCCGAACTCTACAACGTAATGGGCCAGAAGAAGGAAGCGGCGCAAACATACTTTAATTATTCACAGCGCCTTTTCGAGCGCGAGGAAACCGACGAAGCGCAGAAGTTGATCGCGCGAGCCATCGAACTGGAGCCGGAGAATCCGGCGATGCTGTTGTTGCAAGCGAAGATTTTCCATGTAGCGAAGCATCAGGACAAAGCGATCGCCACGCTTGGGAAGCATCCCGAAGCGGACGCGGGCGGAGAAGTCACCGGATTGCTCGTGGATTGGAGTTTGGGTGCCGGTGCTTTCGAGCAGGCCGCGGACCGCGCGCGCAACCAATTGCTCCGCGGGAGCAGTCATTGCGGGTTGCTGCAAAAGGTGGCGGATTTTCAGATCGAAAACGGCAAGGCAGCCGAAACGCTGGCCCTGTTGCGCGAACTTCGCGAGCCTTCGGTGGAAGCGGGCGAACAGGACAAGTTTTTGAAATCGCTCGTGGCCGTCACGCAAAAACTTCCCGGGAATCTCGAAGCGCTCCAAATGCTGGCGGACTTCAGCCGCCACACCAGCGATCCCTTCCAGCTGAGTTCCGCGCTTACGCAACTGGTGGATGAGTATAGCGCCAAAGGCGATTATTCCCGCGCGGAGGAAGCGCTGGAGGAGCTGATCGACAAGAACAAGGGCGACGAGCGGCTTCAAGCAAAGCTCCAGCAACTGCGCGACCGAGCCAGCGGCAAGCAGCCCGTTGTAGCAGCCGAGGAGCCCCCGCCGCCGGTGGCCACTCCTGCCGCCAGCCCGTCGGACGAGCAGTTAGCCTCGATATTCGACGTTCCCAAGGAGCCGTCGCCGGAAAGCGAAGCTCCTGCTTCCGCCTCGCTTGCCGACGAGTCGCTGGATGAAGAAACGCAGCAGTATGTGTCTCAGGCGCTTACCGATGTGGATTTGTTTTCCAGCTATGGGCTGACGCAGAAAGCCACTTTGCTGCTCGAAAGCGTGCTGGAAAGAGCGCCGCGGCACGCCCCCACGCTCGAGCGATTGCTCGATTTGTATGTGGGCGCCGGAAATCACGCGCGCACGGCGGAAGTGGCCGCGCTGCTCGAACAGATTTACGTCGATCGCGGCGATGCTGCCAATGCGGAGCGCTTTACCGAGCTTCGGCAGAGATACGAGAAAGTCGCCGGCGTTGGAAATGGCGAGTCGCTTACACCGCCGGCGGAAGCAACCGCTGCGAAGAGCGCCTCTGCAAGTGAGGAAGATTCGGCCCCAAGCGGCGCCGCAACCGCAGCGCCCGAGATTCACTCCGGCCAAGTTGCTCCGGCAGCAAAAGGATCCGCCACGCCACAGGCGCCCGCCGAGTTCGAAATTCCAGTTGCGCCTGACGAGGAGGCGACGGTGGCGGAAAAATCGAGCGCCGAGATTTTGCAACCGCCAGCACCGGCGCCCGCAAAACCCGCTCAACCAATGGCGCTGCCCACGGAAGAAGTCGATCTGTCCGACGAGTGGGAAGCCATGGTCCAGGAAGTGGCGGAACCTCCAAAAGCCAGCGAACCCGCACCCAAGCAAGTTCCACCCGAACCCGAGATCCAGGCCGTTCCTGATGCGGTTTCCGCTGAACCGTCCGCCGAACTGCCCGAAGCCTCGATCGAGGCGGAGGAAGTCGAGCTGCCCAGCGACGAGAAGGCAGAGGAATCGGCGGAGGAATCGGCGGAGGAATCGCCCATCGAGCTGGTTCTTGAACCGTTGGAAGAGGACGCTACTCCGGCTGAAGACTCCTCGAACGCTAGCGCCGAAATCGAGTTGGAGCTGACTCCCGCGCCCGCGGCGAATAAGAACGGCCAGCCGGCTGCGGCGAAAACAGCGGACGATTTCCTGAGCGAGCTGAACGCTGAGCTGGAAGACCTGGGCGCTTCCATCACGCCAACGCCCGAACCGGCCGCTCCAAAAGCTGCCGCTCAATCGCCCTCTGCGCCGCCTGCCAAGGAACCGGTTCCCCCCGCATCGAAGAAACCGGCGCCCGTACCGCTGGAAGCGTCTGCGCCCCCGCGGGTGGCTGCGAAACCCATGGAACCTGCTGCCCCCGTACTCGCTGCGGCCTCAGCATCCGCCGCCGCGCCCGAAACCTCCGCGGATAGCCTCAGCGAGCTTGCCGAAGTTTTCCAGGAGTTTCGGAGCGAACTGGGCGAAATGAACGACGAGGACGAAGACCTGGAAACGCACTACAACCTCGGAATTGCTTACCGCGAGATGGGTTTGCTGGACGAAGCCGTCGGCGAATTCCAAAAAGTGGCGCAAGCGATGCAGCGCGGCAAGCCCTTTGCGTATGCGATGAACTGCGCGGCCATGCTGGCGCTTTCTTTCATGGACAAAGGCGAGCCGAAGATTGCCGCGCTCTGGTACGAGCGCGCGTTGAAAACACCAGGTCTCGATCAGGACGCGATATTGGCGCTGCGATACGACCTGGGCATTTCGCTCGAATCGGCTGGCGAATCCGAATCCGCCCTGGACCACTTCCGCCAGGTTTATGCCGTGAACATCGACTATCGCGACGTCGCCGACCGCATCGCGATGCTGCAAAAGCACTGATCGCCGCCGCGCAAGCCTAGCGCCGTTTCCATCGCCAATCCTTTTTTCTCGCTCGACCGGACTTCTGTTGCCACTCCGCCGCGAATCTCCCATAATCCCAAGGACGATGATGAGGCGCGCCATGCTGGCAGTGCTAGGGTTGCTTTGGCTTGCTCTGGGAATGGCTCTGATCCTGACGCCGTGGCTCGAGCTGTGGCAGACGAACTATTTCGTCTATACGTATCCGGCGCTGGGCCTGATCGTTAGAAGCCCCTACATTCGCGGCGCCGTCACCGGGCTCGGCGTATTGGACGTGTTGTTGTCACTGGAAGCGATTCGTCACTGGACCTCCGCAGTTGCTGCGCGAAACTAAAGACGTGAGCGCCGGCGCCCCGCCCGCAATCATCTGCTATGTGACGGACCGTAAGTCTCTTGCCGCCTCCGATCCAACGAACGCGCTCGTCTCGTCCATCGGTTCCGCTATCGCCGCGGGCGTGGATTGGGTGCAAGTTCGCGAGAAGGATTTAACGGCGCGCGAACTGCTTGCGCTGGCAAAAGCGGCGATCGGCGTCGCGCGCGGAAATCAAGCCGCCGGACGGCCTCTCGCGCGAATTATCGTCAACGGCCGGCTCGACGTAGCTCTCGCCGCTGGAGCCGCTGGCGTGCACCTCGGGAGCGAGTCTCTATCATGCGCGGACGTGGCGCGCTGGTGCCGCGGCGGCAACGCGCCTACGGAGTTTTTGATCGGCGTCTCGTGCCACGGCTTGGATGACGTGAGAGGGGCCGAAACGGCGGGTGCAAGTTACGCTATCTTTGGCCCGGTGTTCGACACGCCATCAAAGAGGCCTTTCGGATCACCGCAGGGACTTGCCAAACTCGCCGCAGTGTGCAAGGCCGTGCGGATTCCCGTGATCGCAATCGGCGGAGTGGATGGGGAAAACGCGGCGGAATGCTTGCGCGCCGGAGCAGCGGGAATCGCTGCCATTCGGCTTTTCCAAAATGCCGAGACTACGCGGCCCTTAGCTGATTTCGTGTCGAAGCTGCAAGGACGGCGCGTTCAAGCTTAGGCGCTGAGCCAGCGGCCAACGGGTTGCCATCCCTCCACGTGGTCGCAAATCACTTTAATCACCGCCGTGATGGGAATCGCCAGGATCAAGCCCATCGCGCCCCACAGCCAGCCCCAAAACAGCAGCGAAACCGTCAGCGCCACGGCGTTCAGCCGCACGCGCCAGCCAACCAGCGCGGGCACCAGCAGGTTGGCGGCGATGATGTGGAAAAACGTGAGCATCGCGAAAATTCCGATGAACGGGCCCGGGGAATGAAATTGCTTCAAGCCCACGAGCAGCGGCGGAATCCACGACATCACCGCGCCGATGTACGGGACCATGTTGCACAGCCCGGAAACCAGCGCCACGAGAAAGGGAAATTCGATCCCCAGCACCCGGAAAAATCCCCAGCTCGCGAGTACCAGCAGCAGGGCCACCAGCACGCTTCCGGCCAGATAGCTGCGCAGCACGTGCGTTACGTCGGCGAGAGTGTCCTTGGCCTGCGTGCGCTTATCGATGGGAAACAGCTCCATGGTCGCGTGCCACACCTGGCGTTTCGCCGCGAGCATGAAAAAAACGAGAAACGGTAGGAACGTCACCGCGAACAAAAACGAATAGAGCGATCCCAGGTGGCCCAATAGCGCGTCGCGGAGCGGAGTCGATTCCGAGATCGTCAGCACGCGCCCACGATGCTGTGTCGGTGGCGTAATCTCGGAAACGTGCATTTCCAGGCTCTTCAGCCGCGAGTCGACGGCCTCCACCGCCGATCGCAGCGGCGCCCGGTACTGAGGCCAGTCGCGCCCAAACTGTTCGACCCGCTCGATCAGAGTCCAGCCCAAAGCGGCGATCAAGGAAAGCGTCAGCAGCACGATCAGCAGCGATCCGATCGCTCGCGGAATGCGGATGCGTTCGAGCCACGTGACCAATGGATCGAGGAAATAGGCCATCAGAACCGCTGCCAGCAGCGTCACCAGCACGGTCGAAGCCCAGTAGCAAAACGCGATTACGATTCCCGCGGCGATGATTCGCGCGCTGACGGACCGCGTAACCACCCGAGTGTCGGCGGTGAGCATTCGCTACACGATAGCACAGGCCTTTCGCCAGCAAATCGAGCCGTGTCCCGCCGTGCAATATCGATCTCGCGGCGTTTTTCGCCGTGCCGCTCTAGGAAATTCCCCAAACGCCTCGCGAGATAGCGCGCCGAGCAGTGCTAAAATTCTTCTTCGCGCCTTTGCGCGCTTGAAACCTATGGGCAAACACCTTTTCGGTACGGAC
>JASHPG010000075.1 GCA_030038275.1 Candidatus Acidiferrales bacterium
CGATAACATCCGGATAGAGCGTGCCTTGCACCAGAAATTTGACAGGCAAGCCACCTGAAGCCGATTGCGCCAACTTGCGCGCTTCCTCGGCAAATACCTGAATGAATTCATTACCGATGATTTTGCGCTTCTGCTCGGGATCGGTGACACCCTTTAGCTTCGTGAGGAAGCGATCCGAAGCATCGACACCAATCACTTGCAAGCCAAGGCGTCCGCGAAGCAAATCGAGCGTATCGGAGAACTCGTTCCATCGCAGCAAGCCGGTGTCAACGAATACGTTGGTGAGCCGGTCGCCAAGAGCGCGCGCAACTAGCGAGGCGGCCACCGCCGAATCCACGCCGCCGCTCAGCGCGCAGATCGCGCGAGCGCCTTCGGCTTGCTTGCGGATCGCCTCGACGGTTCCGGCGATAAATTCCGCGCGATTCCAGTTCTTTTTTGCGCTGCAAACCTCGAAAACAAAGTTGCGCAGGATTTCCGTGCCCCGGTCCGTATGCTGCACTTCGGGGTGGAATTCAACGCCAAAAATTTTTTTCTCCGGATTCTCGACGGCAGCCACCGCATTATCAGTGCGCCCGGTGACATGGAAACCCGGAGGAAGCCCGACGACATGATCGCCGTGGCTATTCCATATCCTTAGTGTCCCCGGCAAGCCGGTGAACAGCGCCGAAGAGCGCTCGATCTCGAGTTGAGCGCGGCCGTATTCTCGGCGATCCGCGCGTTCCACTTTTCCGCCCAGATTGTAGGTGAGCCACTGCATCCCGTAGCAGATGCCGAGAACGGGAATTCCAAGCTCCAACATGAGCGGCTCGCAAACTGGTGCGTCCTTTTCATAGACCGAACTCGGGCCGCCCGAAAGGATCAAGCCAACGGGCTCGTAAGCTCGCACTTCATCAATTGACGCGGTGCACGGTAAAATCGCCGAGAAAACTTCCTGCTCGCGGATCCGGCGCGCGATGAGCTGCGTGTACTGTCCGCCGAAATCGAGCACAACGATTCCGTGCCGCGTGCCGGCTGCCGCGCCAGATTCTTTTTGCCGTGCCGCTCCGCTTTCGGTCATGGTTTTGCGCTCACCCACTTAGCGCCGCTCCGGTTGGCCGCGTACCGCGAATCGGAAGAACATCTGCCGAGAGGATAACATGAACCTCCAGGGCGAATTCGAAAACGACTGGCGCTCTCCACCGCTCACCGGACCACGATATTCACCAGCTTATTCGGTACGACCACTACTTTGACGATTTGTTTTCCCGCAACTAACGACGCGAGGTGCGGATCGTTCATGGCCTGCTGTTTTAGTTTGTCTTCGCTTAAGCCGGCTTCCACCATGATTCGCGCGCGCACTTTCCCATTAATCTGGACGGGAATCTCGATTTGCTCTTCGCGAGCCAGTTCCGCGCTGTATCGCGGCCATTTCTGCGTGTAAATGCCATCCGAGTTGCCGAGCATTGCCCATAGTTCCTCGGCAATATGCGGAGCCATCGGCGAGAGCATCAGAACCAAGCCTTCGAACACGCCCTTCAGCGCCGCAGGCGAAATATCCCGATCGAGCGGCTCTTGCGCCATCAGTTCGTTCACCAATTCCATGATTAACGCGATCGATGTGTTGAAGTGCCAGCGCGTGTCGAAATCTTCAGTCACGCGCTTGAGCGTCTGATGCAGCCTGCGAACCAGCAACTTTTCTTTGACCGTGGGGCTGCCATCGCTGCTGCCACCCACTTCCAATGAGACGTTCTTCAGGCGCGCGCCATACTTATCGACCAAGCGGAAGACGCGATTCAGAAATCGCGCGGAGCCTTCGATGCCCTGCTCGCTCCATTCCAGATCTTTTTCGGGAGGAGCGGCAAACAAAGTGTAGAGCCTCCCGGTGTCGCAACCGTATTTATCAGCCATATCGATCGCGCCTACCACATTGCCGCGAGACTTCGACATGGCGACTCCACCCTTTTGGACCATCCCTTGCGTGAACAGCCGCGCGATCGGCTCGTCGTGGCCGACGAGCTTCAGGTCCCGCATCACCTTGCAGAAAAATCGTGAATACAATAGGTGCAAGATCGCGTGCGTGATCCCGCCAACGTACTGGTCAATTTGAAACCAGTACGCGACCTTTCCTTTATCGAACGCCGCGCTGGAATTATGCGGATCGGTGTAGCGGTAGAAGTACCACGAGGAATCGACGAACGTGTCCATCGTGTCTGTCTCGCGGCGCGCGGGACCACCACACTTCGGACATGTCGTGTTGAGCCACGCGGGAACGCTCGCCAGCGGTGATTGCCCCAGACCGGTAATCGACACATTTTCGGGTAGCCGCACTGGAAGTTGCTCGTCCGGTACAGGCACGATTCCGTCTTTTGCGCAGTGTACGACTGGAATCGGCGTACCCCAATAGCGTTGCCGTGAAACGCCCCAATCCTTCAGCCTGTACGTCGTCTCCGCGTGCCCAAAGCCGGCACTCTCCGCGTCCGCAGCCATTTTCTCAATGGCCTGCTCGGACGAGAGCTGCGAATATCTTCCGGAATCCACGAGATTGCCGTAATCCGTGTAGGCCTGGTTCATTCGCTCGGCGCGTAGAGGCTGGCCCGCAACCGGCTGCACTACCACTTTGATCGCCAAGTCGTATTTCTTCGCGAATTCATAATCGCGCTGATCGTGCGCGGGCACGCACATCACCGCGCCTGTCCCGTACTCCGCGAGGACGAAGTTCCCCACCCAGACCGGCACCTTTTCGCCTGAAAAAGGGTTCACGGCAAAGCACCCGGTGAAAAATCCTTCTTTTTCGGCCGTGGCGATATCCGCGGCTTTGGTGCTGCGCTGTAGCATGGACTTGATTTGCGCGTCCATCGCCGCTCGTCCCCGGACGCCTTCTAGCAGGTCGTTCATCTTGGCGTGGCCCGCGGCAATCACCAGCGCCGATGCGCCGTAAATCGTATCGATGCGCGTGGTGAAAACCTCAATGCCCAGCCGCGTGCCATCGACGGAGAAATTCACACGCGCGCCGCGGGATTTCCCAATCCAATTCTCCTGCATCAGCAGGACGCGTTCCGGCCAACCATTCCGCAGTTGCGCCATGTCCGCCAGCAATTCGTCCGAGTACTGAGTAATGCGCAGGAACCATTGTTCGAGTTCCTTCATCTCCACTCGAGTGGTTTCGTGACGCCAGCAGAAGCCGTCGATCACCTGTTCGTTGGCCAGCACAGTCGCGCACTCCGGACACCAATTGACTTTGCTCTTCTTCCGAAATGCGATGCCCATTTCCAGCATGCGCAGAAAAAACCATTGGTTCCAGCGGTAGTATTCAGGTTCGCAGGTGGAAATTTCGCGCTGCCAGTCGTAGCTGAATCCGAATCGCCGCAGGACGCGGCGAAACTCACGAATATTTGTATTGGTCCACTCCCGCGGATGAATCCCAGCCTTGATGGCAGCGTTTTCCGCGGGCAAGCCGAAGGCGTCCCAACCCATGGGGTGCAGCACGTTGTAGCCGCACATGCGCTTGTAGCGGGCCACCGCGTCTCCAATGGTGTAGTTGCGCATGTGGCCCATGTGCAGCGTGCCGGAAGGATATGGCAGCATTTCGAGGACGTAGTACTTCGGGCGGCCCGAATCACCGTCGATGGCGCGGAATACGCCCTTTTCTTCCCATACCCGCTGCCATTTCGCTTCGATCCGCTGCGGCTCGTATTCCGCCACGATGATCTCCGGTGAATAATCCTGCCGCGATGACTCAGAAGCGCGCGGCTGTGCGCTTCGCGGGTACTCTCCGCACCCGCCTGACGCCCGCTATTGGCAATGCCTTTTTCGTTCTTTTGTTCGTTGGAAGCGGCTTCCCCGCTAATTTCCAAAGCGCCGCTACATTCCGGCGATCGTCACCGGGCTTATCGATCGGCGTTTCCAGAATGAAAGCGCGCCCATTCAGCAGCGGGTGACTCAAAATCCGCGCGAACGCCCGCGCGCCAATTTTGCCTTTGCCGATGTGTTCGTGACGGTCCACGCGTGAACCCAGCGCCGTCTTTGAATCGTTCACATGTATCACCGCCACGCGTCCCAGCCCTACCGTCCGCTCGATTTCACGCAGCGCCAGTTCCAATCCATCCGCTGTCCGGATGTCCCAGCCGGCCGCGAACGTGTGCGCCGTGTCGATACAAACACCGAGCGGCAAATCCGGGCAGGCGTCGAGAATCGCCTTCAGCTCCTCGAATTTCGAGCCGATCGAATGTCCCTGCCCCGCCGTATTTTCGAGCAAAATCCGCAGGCCGCCTAATTTCTGGCCGCGTGCTGCCTGGCGCAACCCCTGCACAATCGCCGCGATTCCGGCTTGCAAATGGCCATCGCAAAAGCTGCCCGGATGCGCCACCAGGTAGTCAGCGCCCAAATCAACTGCGCGAACGATTTCCTGATGAAACGCCTGCACCGACCTTGCCCGCAGCACCGGGTTCGGCGAAGCCAGATTAATCAAATAATTTCCGTGAATCACCAGCGGGCCAAGCTGCAATTCGCCCCGGCGCGCGCGGAATCGCTCCGCGTCCACAGCGGCAAGCCGGCCGATGCCATGCGCCCACATTCTGGGGCTGGCGGAAAAAATCTGCAGCGCGTTCGCGCCAAGTTCGTGGGCGCGGTCGAGCGATAGAGCGATATCTCCCGCGATCGACGTATGAATACCGATGCGCATCCCGCCAGTCTTCCACGGCGGAACTTCAGGCGCCGGCGAGGGCTCCGGGTGATATTCATCGGCACAGTCGTAATTTAGACGTGTACTATCCTGTTCTTTTGGCATTCTCTTGGTATGCGTGGAAAACAGCCGATGCGACCTGCCGGAAACTTGTGCAGATCACCTACCGTTAAATTTTATCGGAAACGCAGCCAGCGCGCAAACGACGCCGGCCCCCACTGAGCGCAGTGATCAGGTCAAATTGCTGGCGCGAACTGCCGCTCCGGATGCTATGATATCGTTCGTTTGGACGTGAGGCGCGGTCGCCAAGTGGTAAGGCAAAGGTCTGCAAAACCTTTAACGGCGGTTCGATTCCGCCCCGCGCCTCCAATGCACATAGCGCCTGGTTCCTGCCCCTCACCACTCGATAAAATCGCCAAGACCGCGAAGGCCGGTGTCGAAAGCCGTGCGTAAGCGCCATTTTGCGCTGCATACTGAGGGTCTGACGAGCCGGTCCGCAACCGCACTCGAATGAAAGTCCGCCTGAATTACCGCCTGATCGCGCTGGTGGCTATCCTCGGGGCGCTCGCCGTCCGCGAAGTCGCCCTGGAGCTTCGTCCATCATTTATCCGTCCTGGAATGCACCTGATGGCCTACGTCAGCAACACCTCTGACGGGACGATCACGGCTATTGACCTAGTGAAATTGGTTCCGGTGGCAACGATCCCGGTCGGCGGCGATCCGACCGGCATCCGCCCCGATCCCGCGCGCAAGGAACTCTGGGGACTGAGCGCTGCTGGTGACTACGCCTGGGTGGTCGACGTCACCACGAATAAAATCATCGCGCGGATCCCCGTCGGCGCCGAGCCCTACGCCATCGATTTTTCGCCCGATCGCTCTCGCGCCTACGTAGCGGCTTCGGGATCCAACACGGTCGTCGAAATCGACTGCGCCACGCGCAAAGTGGTCGCTCGCGCCCGCGCCGGACGCCGCCCGTGGATCGCGCGCCTCTCTCCCGACGGCAAGACGTTGCTCGTCTCTAACCGTGACGACGGCACCGTCTCTGTGCTCGATCCCATAACCCTGGCGACACGTGCCGTAATTCGCGTTGCGCCCGATCCCGAGCAAATCGCGATTCTGCCCGATAGCTCGAAGGCGTTCGTCACATCGGCCGCGAAAAACGAAATTTCCGTGATCGATTTGAAGCAGAACGTCCTTCTCGCCAACGTGGAAATCGGCGGCACGCCCAGCGACTTGCTTCTTAAGCCGGATGGCGGCGAACTCTACATCCCATCCGCGAGCGCTCACGGCTTGATGGTGATGAATACCGAAACCAACGAAGTTGGAAACTTTATGCTGCTTGGCCGCTCTCCCGCGTCGGGGCTGCTCAGCCCGGATGGCTCAACGCTCTATGTTTCCGACAGCGCTGCCGGCGATATCGTCCCGGTGGCCATCAACGTGCGGCAAGCCGCAAAGCCGATTTCCGTCGGCCAGGGACCCGGAGCGTCTCAGCTTACCCCGGGCGGCGACATGCTGCTCGTTGTCGATACGGCCTCGGACGATTTAGCGGTGATTCGCGCGCAAACCGCCAGCCTGATCACGTTGATCCCCACCGGCTCGCATCCGCGCGATTTGGCGATCGAAGCATTCTGAGACTTCGTCTCGCCTGCGGCATCCCGCTGCGATGTATCCGCGCAGAAAGCGGCTAACTCGATGGTGGCTCTATGGTCAGCGTCAGTGTAGCCGTTCGCGTCGTGGCGTTCGCGCCAGTCGTGCTAGCTGTGACGGTGATGGTGTACGCGCCCGGTGTTGTGCCGGGATCTGATACTGGGTCAGACCCTCCGGCCGAACCGCAGCCGGCAGTGCCCAACAATAACCCGATCGTAAGCGCACTCATCTGGATCAAGCGAACTAGCCGCAGCCCGCGTCGCGCGCCTTCGTCGCTGCGCCGATGGCGCGGTGCCACAATCGCAAACAAAAACAGGAAGGTCAACCACGCGCATCCAGCCAAAAGGATTTCGGCACTGCGCAAATGAGCGGATATTGGTCCAAATCCGCGCGGTCGCCCGAACCCGAATCCGTCGCTCGGCGCCACCGTTGGTACGTTTACCGTGAATTCCCCCGGCGCTGTTGGCGTCACCTGCACTGATGCCGGATTCGACGTTGGACTCGTGGCTATGGCGCACGGCCCAAGCTCGGTCCCCGTGGACGCAACGGAACACGACAAATCCACCGTCCCCACAAATCCGCCCGAAGACGCAACTTCCATGGAATAGCTGGCCGTCTGCCCCGGCTGAATGGGAGTCGTGACCGGCTCGCCATTCGACGATGCCAGGCAAAAATCAGCCGCCGCTCCGCTCAACGGAATGGTTTGCGGACTCCCCGGCGCATTATCCTGCAGTTGCAACACCGCGCTTCGGTTTGGGTCCCCTCCGCACGTGGCCGCCGCATGTGGCGTGAAAGCTATATCCACGGTGCAGGAACCCCCAGGCGCAACGGCCGCGCCGCTCGCCGGGCACTGATTGGTGGTAATGCTGAAATCCGCTTTGTTCGTTCCGCTGATGCTGATTCCCGTGAACGCCAGCGCGCCAGCCAGCGCACCGCTGCTGCTATTCGTAATGGTGACCGGCTGGGCTACGCCCGTGGTGCCCGCGAGCTGGCTCGCAAAACTCAGGCTCGTTGTGAACGAGACGGCTGGCACTGTGGCGGTTCCTGAAAGCGCCACCGACGACGGCGTACCGCCGGGAATTTTGAGCGTCGCCGCTCGCGCGCCCGCCGTGGCATTTTCCGCCGGTTCAAACGTGACGGACACCTGGCATTGTGCCCCCGCGGAAAGTACCGGCGAACAGGCATTCGATTGAACGAAGTCTGTCGATCCCGTGATTGCTATTCCCGAAATGCTCGCTGGCGCGCTTCCGCTGTTCGTAATCGTCACGATTTGCGCGGTGCTGGCTGTTCCTTCGCTTTGATCTCCAAACGCCAAACTACCCGGAGAAACTGTTATCGATACGGGGCTGGTTGCGGTTCCGCTTAGCATTACCGTCTGCGGACTCGGCGTGGCGTTGTCTGTAAAGTTCAGCGTTGCGGTTTTCGATGCGCCCGCCGATTGCGGCGCGAACTGCACTGCGACGGTGCATTGGCCGCCGGCCGGCACAGTGCCGCCGGTAACTGGGCAGGTAGTTCCCACGATAGCGATTTCGAACTCGGTACCGTTGGTCCCACCGATGGAGATTGCGCTCACGTCCAGCGCCGCGCTTCCCTCATTTTGCAGCGTCACGCTCTGCGAACCGCTTGTCGCTCCCGTCAGAGTGCTACCGAACGTAAGCGCCGCCGGAACGACCTGCGCCAAAGCCTCCGGTGGTGTCCCGGTGCCGCTCACTGTCGCTACCTGCTGTGCATTCGACTGCAAGTCCGAATTATCGACAATGGTGATCTGGCCCTGTACGGCGCCGTTATTCGTGGGGGCAAACACGACGTTAATGTCGCACTGTTCGCCCGGAGTGAGCACGCCGCCCTGATGGCATAGCCCGTCCCCATCTTGATAGAAAGCACTCGAGCCCGACCATAGCAACTCCGATATGTTTAGGTTCTGTGTCCCGGAATTCGTCAACGTAATCGGCAGCGTGCGAGTTGTGTTGACCGGCTGGTTTCCGAAGTTCAAATTCACCGGCGCAATCGTCGCGTGCGGCGCAACGCCGGTTCCCTTGAGTTCCAGCAGTTGTGGGCTTCCTGGCGCGTTGTCCCACACAGCCATGTAGGCTTCCTGCACGCCGCCGAGCTCTGGAGTAAAGTTCACTTCCACTGAACATGGCGGCGACTGTCCCGGCGCGAGCGGCCCGGGCGGGATCGAAGAATTAATGCAGGACGGGCCGATTTGCACCACAAACTGAGACGCATCGGCCCCTTGCACCTCGATATCCGAAATGGTCAGATTCTGTTCTCCGCCGTTGAATACCGCGACAGGCAGGCTGATGTTGCCACCCAAACTAGTGGAGCCGAAAGCAGCGACACCAGTACCGAAATAGACGCTCGGCAGCGGAGCGGAACTTTCGGATATCTCGGCGATAAATGCGTCGGCAGCCGGCGGCGATGACTGGCAACTGTCGCATTCTTGTTGAAAGCCATTTGCTTGCGCGCCGGATGACGTGATGGCGGTGGGAAAATTCTCGGCCGCAGTTTGGCCGGTCACGTAAACCTCGCCTGAGCCGTTTGCTGCCACGCCCGTCGCCGCCGACGGTGCGCTCCCGCCAGGCGCTGACATGCCGCCTAACGGAGTCGAATAGATCAGCGATGCTGCTCCCGATGAGGTCGTATCGAATTTCGCCAGGAAAGCATCGGTGTCCGTAGCGGTGTCGCCGGTGTTGAAAGCTTGCAGATTATCGCGCCACGGAAAATTGACGGAATCCGTCGAACCAACAACATAGACGCTGGATGACGCAGTCACTGCAACCGCATGCCCCAGGTCGGAACTCGCACCTCCGAGGTAAGTGGAATACGCAAGCGAGGTTTGGTGCGATACAGCGTCCTGCGCGATCGCCGCAAGGAACACGTTCGTTGAGGAACACGTGCTTTCAGGCTGAACGCACCCCAGGGTGTTTTGGTATGCGTCCAAAGTAGGAAAATCCGTCGATTGCGTCTCGCCCACCACGTAAGCCTTCGGCGAAACACCCACGGGAAGCGTGCCAGGCGGATCGAGAGCAACACCCAGAATGTCGTCCATCCCGCTTCCGCCCAGCAGCGTTGCGTACACAAGGTCGCTTGGTCCCTGTCCCAGTGGCGCGATCTGCATCACGAAGCCATCGGAACTGCCGCCTCCGTACGCGCTCTGTAGAGCGTTCTGCGCCGGGAAGCCAAAAACGGCATCGTCAGACGCTTGCACGGTTCCGGCAACGTACGCGTTGCCATTTGAATCCACTCCTACGCCACCGATACCTACCGCCTCAGCATTCGTCCCCAAATAGGTGCAATACGTCAGAGTCGGCGCGCTTCCAGCCTGTGCCGGCGGAGCAAAAACAGCCAGAAATCCATCGCTATACTGCCCGTCCCACGCCGTCTGATATGCGTTGGTAGTCACCGGGAGGTCCGGCGACGAGGTGTCAGCGGCCCCCTGTTCCGCGTCGGACGCGATATACATGGTCCCGGTGCTATCGACCGCGATCCCTCCCGTACCGTTCGCGGAAATCGTGCCGCTTCCGCCAAAGTACACCGAGAAATTCAATTGATTCCCCACGGCATTGATCTCGCTCACGATCGCGTCGTTTCCGGAGCCGCTCGTCAACCCCTGCGTCGGCTGGCTCGATCCAGTCACGGGGAAATCCAACGAAGTCGTCGTACCCATCAGCGCCACGTCTCCAACGCCGTCCAGCGCGATTAACCCGCCCGTCTGTGTCCCGCTCCCGCCAAGGAAAGTCAAATAAAGCAGCGAATTCGCTCCCGAGACCGTCGGATCGATTTTTGCAACGTAGAATGCCGACGCCCCCACCACCGGACCAGCCCATCGCGCCGATGTTTCTGGAAATGTCGTCGCGGAGTCCGTCACGCCGCTGACGTAAACCTTGCCGCTCGCGTCAATCGCCACGTTTCCCGCGCTCTCACTTCCCGCTCCCCCCAGAAACGTCGCGTACGCCACGCTAAGCGATGGGTCCACTACCAGCGTGGCGCGCGAATTGTACTGCCCAACGCGCAACCCCATGGACCCGTCCGTCTCGATTACGTATCCGCCACTTACGGGACGCTGGCCGTCCGCCGATTCCTCGTAAATGCGCGGCTTCCCAATCCGCAACTCACGTCCACCCGCGTCCAACATCAAGTCGCCATTCAAAATCTTGGCGTGACTCGCGCCGGAAAACCACATTCTCAAATTCCGCGCGTTCTCGCCCGGCGCCAGACGCAAATCGTATTCGACTCCGCCGCGCGTTCCGTAAACGGCAACTTCCAGCTGCTGGCCCGTTACCGATTTCCCAGCCGCGCGACCGAAGTGCCGCACGTTCGTTCGCCACGCGCGCGGATCGTTTCCCATGAAATAGTTGCTGACGGTTTCGAGCGCCTGCTCGCCTCGCCACGAGAACCGCGCTGCCGCATCGCCGCGCCCGCTGCCCACGGCTCTCCCGAACCGCAGGCGTACAACTTTGATCTGTGAATCGCCGCCAGACGCACAGCGGCTTAATTCCACGTCCATTCCACTTCGCGTCAGCAGCAGCGTCATCCCCGCCCCTCGGCCCACGTATTGCACGCGCCGGTCGAATTGGCCGACGTTCGGCTCAAATGACATCGGGATCGCCATTCGTGCCGCGCACGTTCGGTCGCGCCCGCAAACGCTCGCAGCCGTCGCAAGTCGGCCCGCGGTTCGCCCGGTTCGCACGACGCGAGCCGCGTTCACACCGCGAGTTCGCGAAGCCACGCTGAAATTAAATTTTCTAAATTGCGATTCGTAGGAAACCGCTCGCGCCTGGTGATTTTTGATGCGCGTTGCGCGAAAAGCTGTGATTCCGGCAAGCACCAGAATACACACGGACATCAATCGCCTGTTCATTTAGGCCCTCCCCCGGACGCAAAGTTCGGCTTCGATCCAGGTTGGGCGGCCCTCGTACCGCGGGCCAACCGCCATTAGTAGTTTGTGAAACAGCCCCGCTATGGAGACGCGCAGAATATCTCGCGCCGCACGCCAAATGTCAAGAAAAGCCGCGTCTCCGTAGTGGGCTGGTTTGAATTTTCTTGATCGTGACACAAGCAGTCAAAATTCAAACCAGCTCACTACCCGCGTGTCATATCGCGCCACGAAAACTAGTCGGAATGGGGGGAGTGCTTGCGGGCGAGGCGTGTGGGGGGAATCTCGTCCGCAAGCACGTTTATTGCAGGGGAAACCGCATCTGCAATCTCAGTTGTTCGGGCCGCTGTCCGGTGGTGGGGGAGGGGGCGGCATTGGGGCTCCTGCACCGATCCCTGCCCCGCGGCGGATCCGCACGGCTCCGCCCTTTTTTATCGTGTAATCCGGCGGCACTTGGAAAAGCGACGCGTCGGGCTCCCCCAATTGAATGTTGGTCAATTGCCGGACGTCCGTTCCCCGCATGGGATCCATCGTCTTGGTGAGCACATACATTTGCAGTTCCGGCGAATACCATCGCTCCGTGGTGATTACGATCGGCTTCTCGTTTCCGATCGCTCCCGCTGGAATCGTTCGCGTGTAACGCGTGCCTTGCGCCTCCACGCCGTTCACTGTTTGCGTTCCAAGCGAAACGGTCGTCACGTTGCCGGCCGATTGCCCGCCTGCTTGTGACGATCCGCGTTCCCTCCGGACGCGGGCGCCACCCCGCAACCGCACCTCATGCGCGATTTTGCGGTTCGGCTCGAGGATGTACTGCGTTCTGCTAACTACGTCATTAATAAAGATCGCATGTGGAGCGCTTTGGTTCGACGTCGCAAACGCGCCGATCGCCGCCAACGTCATATCCCGCCGGACGCGGCCCTGGCTATCGCGCGCGATTGTTCCGTTGGTCGTGCGATTAATTTCGTTTCCGTCCGCCAACGTCTGCGTCCTTTCCGCGCTGACGGTTGCGGTGAATGGCTCGCCGGTCACCGTCTTCCCGCCCAGTCCCGCCTCG
The DNA here is from genome assembly GCA_030038275.1 of Candidatus Acidiferrales bacterium. Lineage (GTDB taxonomy): Bacteria > Acidobacteriota > Terriglobia > Acidiferrales > UBA7541 > Palsa-295. The sequence goes on from JASHPG010000075.1 coordinate 12,241, forward strand.
AATCCAACGAAGTCCATCGCGTCGCCGGCTCCCAACGGCCCTGGCCCGGCGCGGAAGTACATCACGTTTTGCCCGCCTTCCGGAGGAGTCGGTGGCGCCGGAGCCGTTGATTGCGCCTGCGCCACAATGCAACCGCCGGCGACAAATCCAGCCAGCAACACCGCAACTCCCACTGCGCTCGAAAGCTTCACTCTCATCGCAATCCTCCTGCTGCCTGGAAATCCGTTCACCGCTGGACCGCGCTCGCATCATCTTGGGAAATCAAGCGAATCGCTTGCGGCGTGCCATCCGCGCTCACGATCAAATCGGCCCGAACGGTTCCGTCGCCTTCCATCGCCTCCACGGGCAACCCAAAACTCGCTAGCGCCGCTCGCGGCATTTCGACGCGCACCACCGCTCCATCATCAAACGGCCCCGGATCGGCGTCCGGCAGCGGAATAAACTCGTTCGCGCTATCGTTATCCGCCACCAACGCATCAGCGCTTGCGGATTCCCGTCCCGCTGTGTTTGCGACCTGACGACCGACGTGCGCCGCTGCCTCGCCGCCTGGCGCGGTCACCTCAGGCGACCTCTTCTCGCCACGCCGCGGTGTGGAAACCGTGGCAACCAGCGCATGCTTCGTTTGCCGCCCAGGCCCTGCGCCTCTCCCGCCAACGTGTCCGTTCAGCCAAAAACCCACAGCCACCAGCAACACTGCCGCGATTCCTATCGCCGCTGCGTACCGCCACGTCGCTTCGCGCGCCGCTCGCCCGCTCCGCTGCCGGAATGCATTCAACAGCCGCGCCTCAACCCTCGCCGCCGACTGCGAATCTCCTTCGTATCCGGCCAGCCGCTGCAAACCGGCGTCCAGCAACTCCGATTCCGTCAGCAGTTGCCCGCAATCCGCGCAAACCTCGGCATGCGCGAACGCCTCTTCGCGTAACTCCGCCGCCAGCACTCCCGGCCGGTCCATGTCCGCCAAAAGCTCCCGGAATTGATTGCAGCCCATCATCAAATCCTCTCCTCGCTCACTCTCCAACTGCCGAAGATCGCCGTAGCCCACCCTCGACGCCCGGTTTTGCGCGTTCCACCGCCGGAACGCGGCGCTCGTCCCGCAACTTCTCCGTCAGCAGCGCTCGCGCCCGGTGCAGTCGCGACCGCACCGTTCCTACCGGACATTCCAGCGCCGTCGCCGCTTGCTCGTAGCTCATTTCCTGCAATTCGCACAGCACCAGAGCCTCGCGATAGTTCTCTGGCAACGTCGCAATCGCTCGCTTCAATCGCTGCATGGCTTCGTCATCGTAACGGTCATCCGCGTGCCGGCCCGCTCCGTTTCCATTCGACGCACCCGCTGCCCGCACATCATCTCCTTCGCCATCAAAGCCGACGAAGCGCTGCTCTTGTTCCCATCGTTTCCGCAAATGATTGCGCGCGATGCCGAACAAAAACCCTCCGAGGCTGCCCCGCGCCGGATCGAACCGCGTCGCGTCCCGAACGATCGCCATGAATACCTCTTGCGTCACGTCCTCGGCTATCGCCGCATTCCCGCTCATATGAAGGGCGAACCGGTAGATGGCCGGCTGCTTACGCCGGTATAGCTGCACAAACGCATCTTCGCATCCGGCAATGATCTGGCCCAGCAGGCCCTCGTCTGTCGGTTCAACCGAACGTTTCATCTGGCCCGTTTCATACGTCTCGGCGCGCCCCGGCCCCATTCGCCGGGATTGGCTGCTCGCTTGTCCGTTCGACGGCCCGCCCTGGTCTTCGTTTACTTTTCCCATTCGCCTATACCGAAGTTCCCAAAATTGTGCGCCCTACCCCGGTCGAATACCCCAACAGCTTCTCGGCATCCTTCTAAACCCACGCCTTTGAGTTTCCACTCGCTCATCGCCCACACAGCACCGTAGTGGGCCAGTTTGAATTTTCTTGATCGTGACACAGGCATTTTAGGGCCCCCGGCAAGCGCGATTTCGGGGTCCCCAAAACGCGCTGCGTTTTGGGGCGAGCCTGCTGGGGCTGAAGCAGCCAAAATTCAAACTGGCCCACCCCCCGGCACGACTTCCTTGACCCCTCATGCCACTCGCCGTATAATTTGGACGTGGGTCGCTATTGCCGCACCGGAGTCTGTTCCGCCTGTTGTTGTCCAGGCGCAGTCGGCGCGGGTCTGCGGTCCGAATAGTAGCAAGGCTATCAATCGGATTCATCAGCCCGCTGGCCAGCAGTAGGTCTGGAGCGGGCTTTTTCATTTTTAGACAGTTCGCTTTGATGTTACGGAGAGGACCCGAGTGAGTAGCAACGGCAACGAAGTTCCTGCCAAGGAGACCGCCGCTCAGCGCACCGAGCGCCTGAAGCAGGCCAAAAATCCTTGGCAAGCTCTGGAGGAAATACGCGGTTTCGCCCGCACCGGGCGCGACACCATTCCCCCGGAATGGAGCCTCTATTTCCGCTGGTGGGGTATTTACACACAAGGTGACGGTCGTGGTGCCGTCGGCGGCGTCGGTGGCGAAGGCAAGGCCTCTCAATACTTCATGTTGCGCGTCGCTCTGCCCAATGGCCTCCTGACCTCCAAGCAGCTCCGCACCATCGCCGACGTTTCCAGCCGCTACTGCCGCGGCCTCGCCGATATCACCGTCCGCCAGAACATCCAGTTGCACTGGGTGACCATCGAGGACATTCCCGAAATTATCGACACCTTTGCGGCCGCCGGGCTCTACACCAAAGGCGCCTGCGGAGACACCGTTCGCAATATGACCGGCTGCCCTCTCGCTGGTGTTGCTGCCGACGAAATCTACGACGCCTCTCCGCTCTTGCTAGAGACTGCCGGCGTCGTCCGCGGCCAAACCGAGTTTTACGACTTGCCGCGAAAATTCAAGATCTGCATAACCGGCTGCCCGGTCTGGTGCTCCTATCCGGAGATCAACGATATCGCCCTCACTGCCCTCCATCGCCACCAGAATGGCAAGCGCGAGGTCGGATTTTCAGTGCGCGTTGGCGGAGGCCTGGCCACTGAGCCGTTCCTTGCTGCGCGTCTCAACTGCTTCGTGCGCCCCGAACAAGCAGTCCCGGTCACTCGCGCCATCGTCGAAATTTTCCGCGACGCAAACATTCTTCGTGAGCACCGCAAGCGCGCTCGCATGAAATACCTATTCCTGAAGTTTGGTTGGACGCCCGAGAAATTCCTCGGCGAAATCGAGAACCGCATCGGTTTCGAGCTGGACCCCGCCGCAGAAGAGCAGCCGCCATCCGACGTCTTCCGCGACCACGTCGGAATTTACGCGCAGAAACAGCCGGGCCTCTGCTACGTCGGCGCTTCCGTTCTGCGCGGCCGCATCACGCCGGATCAAATGCGCCTTGCCGCCGATTTGGCCGAGCGCTTTGGCAGCGGCGAAGTGCGCACCACCAACATGCAAAATCTTCTGATGGTCAACATTCCCAGCGATAAGACGGAAACCGTCGCTCGTGAGCTAGAATCCGCGGGCCTGCCCGTCGCCGGTTCCCCGTTCCGTCGCGGTGCCATTTCTTGCACGGGTACCGAATTTTGCAAGCTAGCCATCACCGAAACCAAGAGTTATACCCGCTGGCTGATCGACGAACTCGAAGAGCGAGTGCCCGCTTTCGATCAGCAGATCAAGCTCAACATCACCGGCTGCACCAACTCCTGCGGCCAGCACTGGATTGCCGATATCGGCCTCGAAGGCAAAAAGCTCAAATCCGGCAAGGAAATGGTTGACGCTTATTACTTCTCATTGGGAGGAGCCGTCGGCGAATATCAGCGTCTTTCTCGCCCGGTTGGGTACCGCTGCTTCGCCACCGAAGTGCCCGATGCCATCGCGCGCCTTTTGAACACCTACGTTGCCGGTCGCGGGCCCGGAGAAAACCTCCGCGCCTATTTCGCCCGTTTCTCCGACGAAGAGCTTCGCGCTCAGCTCGCCGGAGTTGCCTCGGAAGCGGTCGTTCGCGATCCCGCGCCCGGCCCGGTGCCGGAAGCCGTCTCTGAGTGAGTTCGGGTGTTGACCTCTTCCGAGCTCGTCTAGGATTCTGAGCATAGCGATGATTGAAAACGGCAAAGTCTATCTTGTAGGCGCGGGGCCGGGTGATCCGGACCTTCTTACCGTGAAGGCCCTCCGGCTCATCGAGTCCGCCGCCGTGGTCCTCCATGACGATCTTGTGCCCCCGGCAATCCTCGCCCTTACCAATCCGCTCGCCGAAATTGTCAACGTCGGCAAGCGCTGCGGCGCGAAAGGCCCTTCTCAGTCCGATATTAATTCGCGGATGATCGAATCCGCTCTCGCCGGAAATTCCGTGATGCGGCTGAAGGGCGGTGATCCCGGCGTCTTTGGCCGCCTCGCTGAGGAGATCGACGCCCTCGAATCCGCCGGGATTCCTTGGGAGATTGTTCCGGGCATCACCGCGGGGTTAGCAGCCGCAGCCGCTCTTGGCGCATCGCTTACCGACCGGCGAAAATCGGCGCGCGTCGTAATCATCACCAACCATCGCGCTGCCGGAAGCGACGCCGCAACACAACGTGATTGGAAGGCTCTCGCCCGCGAAGACGCTACGCTCGTTATCTATATGCCCGGTCATGATTTTGAGGCGCTCCATGCGCGGCTTCTGGCCGCTGGCCTGCCCGCCGAAATTCCGGCCGCGCTTGTTTCCCGCGCCGCGTCTCCCGATCAATCCGTCACATGCTCAACTCTCGATGATCTCGCCCATCTTCCCCGAGTTCCAGCGCCCTCGATTCTCCTGGTCGGCTGGGCTCTAGACGCCGCTGTCCGTCGCGCCCTCGCCGCCCAATCTGCCGCCGTCCTCGCCGAAGCCGACCTCCTTCTTTCTCGATAATCGGCTCGACACCTTGGCAGCAAGCAACGGCGTGTCGCCCCTACTTACGCCAGAGCAGCGCAATGTAAATCTTCCCTATTGAAATTAGGTTACCGATGTGCTAACATGTCTCGTTTTTGTTGCGCGCTTGAAAGCCGCTGGGAGCGGGCAACAAATGCGTACATTGTTGTCGGTCCGCGGCCCGCATCACTCGTGTGCCTGTCCATCGGCGCCGGTGGTTGGCGCCAAGCAAGACGACCGGAACGGCGCAACAGCAAAGGAGGCAGTCGATTGGCAAAAGAGGCGGCTGATTACATGCGCGAAACGTCTCCCGCTCTTCACCGCCAGATCGACACACCCTGCCAATCTAATTCGCCCCTAAGTCATTCAAAACAAAGCACCGCCCCTTCTCCAGATCGACACACTTCGGCCTCTTCCGCGCGCCCGCTTTTTATCTCCTCGAATTCTCGTGCTACATTCGCACGTGACCGCCACATGAACTCTACGCTGGACAAAAGGGCCGCCGACCGAGGCTGGAGTATCTTCGACCGCAAGCGGGCCGCCGTCGATTGGATCGACGTCGTCTGGGTGCTGTTCATCATCGGCCTGGCCTTCCTGCCGCCAATCCACGAAATTCATAAGCAGCTCATTCTTCTGGGCTTCGCCGTTTTCCAGCTATTCGAAGGCTTTCTCATCGCCCACTATCAACGCAGCGGACGATACGCTGCCGTCGTCGTCAAAATCGCGCTCGCCACGGTTTTGCTCGCTCATACGGGCGACGTAAACAGCATCAATAGCAACTACTGGCCGATCTATTTCGTGCCGGTTGTGACCGCTGCGACTTATTTCGGGCCGCTCGTCACGCTTGGATGGACCGTACTGGCTTCCGCCGCCTACTGTTCGTATCTGATTCCCGTCAGCGCCGAATATGAGATCACCGCCGAAAGCTTCGAACTCCTCGGCATCCGCGTCCTCTTCTTTTTCCTCGCGGCCATGCTCGTCAATCGCTTCGTGGTCGAGAATCGCAAGCAAGTAAAGCGCTACCAGGAGCTTTCTCAAACTCTCGAGGAAACCAATAAGCAACTCCGCCGCGCCGAAGCCGAGGCGCGCCGCTCCGAACGCCTCGCCGCGCTGGGACAAATGTCCGCTGGCTTGGCGCACGAAATCCGTAATCCTCTTGGCGTGATCAAAGGCTCGGCGGAAATGCTTTCGCAGAAATTGACGGCCGATCAGCCGCTGGCCGCCGAGCTTGCTGGCTACATCTCCTCCGAGGTGAATCGCTTGAACGCGCTGGTCGCCCGCTTTCTCGATTTCGCCCACCCCATGCGCATCGAGGCGCGGCCTCATCGGATCGACGAAATTGTTGACCGGGCGCTCGAATCCGTCGAACATCAGTTCCCTCACGCCGGCGTCCGCGTCGAGCGGGATTACGCGAATCCGCTGCCTGAATTGATGGTTGACGAGCAACTCTGCGAACGCGTCTTCATTAACTTGATTCAGAACGCCTTTCAAGCCATGGACGGCAGCGAGCCCGCAAGCGGCACGCTGAAGCTGGGCATCCGCCCGGAAGACGCGCACGTGCCGAAGGGCGTTTCCGTCACCGTCGAAGACACCGGCTCTGGAGTGCCTTCGGAGCTTCGCGAGCAGATTTTCAATCCGTTCTTCACCTCTAAAAAAGATGGCGTCGGCCTCGGGCTGGCGATCGTCGCCAAAATCCTCGACGAGCATGGCGGCTCGATTCGCCTTGAAGATTCTCCGCGCGGCGCGCGCTTCCGCGTGTTCATTCCCCGCGAACCGCAACGAACATGACCGAACCCAAGCCATCTATCCTGGTGGTCGAAGACGAAGCGAAGCTGCGCCGCTTGCTGGAATTGCAGCTCGCTGACGAAGGTTTCCGCGCCCGTAGCGTCGATAACGCGGAAGCGGGACTCCAGCTCGTCGGCAAAGAGCCGTTCGACCTTGTCGTCTCCGATTACAAGCTCCCCGGCATGACCGGCGTGGAATTCCTTCATGCGCTGAAGCGGGTAAACGCTAATCTGCCCGTCATCATCATGACCGCGTACGGCACGGTTGAGGCAGCGGTCGAAGCGATGAAAGCCGGAGCATCCGACTACGTTCTCAAGCCCTTCTCGCTCGCGGAACTGGTGCTCGTCATCCGCAAGGAACTCGCCGCCCGCGAACTGCGCGACGAAAACCGCGCTCTCCGCGAAGCTCTCGGCAAGCGCTACGAATACAACAACGTGGTGGCGCAAAGCGCCAAAATGCAGGCTGTGCTGGCTCTGGTCGAGCGCGTTGCCGCCACGAATGCAACCGTATTGCTCGGCGGCGAAAGTGGCGTGGGAAAAGATTTGATCGCGCGTGCCATCCACGAGCACTCGCAGCGCGCGTCAGGGCCGTTCGTCAAAATCAATAGCACCGCGATTCCCGAAAACCTGCTCGAAAGCGAACTCTTCGGCTACGAAAAAGGCGCGTTTTCCGGCGCCACCAATAGCAAGCCGGGAAAATTCGAGCTGGCCGACAAAGGCACGCTCTTTCTGGATGAAATTGGCGATGTTCCTCCGGCCACGCAGGTCAAACTCTTGCGCGTCCTCCAAGACCGCGAATTCGAGCGCCTCGGCGGCACCAGAACTCTCAAAGTCGATGTGCGTCTGATCGCCGCCACCAATCGCGACCTCCGCGCCGCAATCGAGGAAGGAGCGTTTCGCGAAGACCTCTACTATCGGCTCAACGTCGTCGCCATCGATATTCCGCCGCTGCGCGAGCACAAGGAAGACATTCCTGCGCTGGCCAATTTCTTTCTCGAAAAGTTCGCCCGCGAATCGAACCAGCCGGTCCGCAAGCTCAAACCCGAAGCATTGCGCAAGCTGATCGATTACCACTGGCCCGGAAATGTCCGTGAACTCGAAAACATCATCGCTCGCGCCGCCACTCTCTCGGCTGGCGAAGTGCTCGACGCATCCGACATTCATCTCGATTCCGAATCGCCGTCGCGGCGCGCTGCAGCTAATCAGTCGCCCGTGCTGCCGCCCGGAATGACCATTGAAAAGTGGGAAGAAGAAATGATTCGAGAGGCGCTTCGGCAAGCCAATGGAAACAAATCTCAGGCCGCTCGCGCTCTCGGACTCTCGCGTAACGCGCTGCGCTATCGCCTCTCAAAAATGGGCGTTGCTGACCCAGACGACGCCGCTGAGCCTGCGTCCGGCGCTAGTCCTGAAACGCCTCATGGTGGTTGAAAACCACCACCTCTGCGTCAGAACCACCAATCGCGCGAGACAAGCCGAAAGCGCCGCCTCCGGTGCCTCCGTAAGCCGCTCGCATCTAATAACTTACGGACGGGTCCAAACGGCAGTTTGGCATCGGCCATGCATTACCCTCAGCGGAGCATTGGGGCCTGGGCTCTCGGCAGGAGGCAAGCAATGAAAAGATTTCTCATAGTTCTCGCAGCGGCGGCGTTCTTATTCGGGATGTCGCCCGTCAACGCACAAGACGATTACGGACAATATAGCGAGCAACAGCCTCCGGCCG
>JASHPG010000076.1 GCA_030038275.1 Candidatus Acidiferrales bacterium
TGACGATTGAATGGAATGGGACCCCTGGTCCTAAGAACTTCGAGCCCGGATTCACCCGCGTGGTGAATAGCTACGGGTGTCTGCTGGTAAGTCCCAGGGAAATAGAAATGCAGCAACGGCTCCGGCTGACCAACGTGGCTACGCGAGAGAGGGCTGACGGGGTAGTCGTCTGGAAAGGGTCGCAGCGCCCAGACGGCTGGGAGTTAGGGGTGGAACTAGTTGGGGCGGATCTAAACTTTTGGGGTGTTGAAATTTGAAGATCGAACATTTGAATATCCCGCCGGCTTCGCCATCGGCGACGCCGCCGGAAGGTGTCTCTCCATCCAAGCAGGGCCAAGATTCGGCCACGCCGGCTGTTGCCGCGCAGCAGGCGCCGATTCGGCCGATCGCCGGCGAGGAGCGCCGCCGGACCCAGCGCGTGTTGCTGCGCGTCCGGGCCAATATCTACGTGGCCTTCGAGGGAGAATCAGCCACCTTCGACGTGTTCACGCTCAACGTGAATCCTCGCGGCGCGCTGATCATAATGAGCAAGTTTCTCGAGTCGGGCACTCACCTGGTACTCGAAAACAAGAGCACGCGCGAGCGCGTGCCTTGCCGCGTCGTCCGCCCGCCTCGCGAATCGCCGGAAGGTTTTCAGGTTCCGCTGGAATTCGATTCTCCGGCGCCGCAGTTCTGGAGGATCGCATTTCCTCCTACCGACTGGCGTTCTCAAGAATAGTGCTTTGCCTCAGCATCAGTTACGCACCGCATGTGTTTGGCCTTGCGGGCTGCGTTCCGAGTTGAAACACTCTTTCCCCCGATACTATGTTCAAACTGCAACGCCTTTGTTTGAACTCTGAACTGGCAATCATTAAAAATCTTGACCGCGTCCGGACTCGGTGTGATTCTGCGGCAACCCTTCCTCGAAGATCATTTCGATCGGCTGTCCAAAAATCAGGAGGCACTATGGCTGGCAATGAACGCCGGAACTCGCCCCGGAAGCTCTGCGCGCTGCCGTTGCGGCTGCGAATGAGCGCGAATGGGCACAGCGAGCGCATGGAGGAAGTGGTAGCGAAGCAACAGGCGCGGGCGATTGGCGGTGCGGCGCAGCTTGTCGAGTGCACCGGCAAGGCGCTCAATCTTTCAGAGCGGGGCGTGTACTTCACGTGCCGCGAAAATTTGCAAGTGGGGCAGCCAATCGAACTCTATTTCACCTTGCCGACGGAATTGACCGGCCGGGCGCCGGAAGATATTCGATGCAGCGCGCGCGTGGTCCACGTGGACGAAGACGGCCAAGCGGCGCTACGCGGCATCGGCGCGAGCGTGGAGCAATTCGAGCCGGTCGGTGCCGTTCGCAGATGGTCGAATTGAAAAGCTAGTGCAAATCCGCGACGGCTATTGCGAGCCACGCCCGCGGACGGTGAAAGTGGTTTGCGCGGCGGCGGTATTGTCGAACCGGTCGGTTACCTGCACCGCGATCGTGTGCACGCCATTCGGCAAACCCGGAACTTCGATGTAGTAGCTCTCCTTCGGCGCATCCGAGAGCTGGCCCGTGGGGAAAATGATCTGCCACGGCCCGGCATCGATGCTGTACTCCGCATTTTCAATCGGGCCGTACGCGCTTACGGCATCGAACGACGCGCGCGTATTCAGCAGACCGGAACCGGCGCGGAGATTTTCGATGTGCGGCGGCGTGTTGGCCACCACGAAGCGGTCGCTGATACGCTCGGCCCAGAGCGCATCACTCCGCGGATTTGATGGGGAATCGGATGCGCGAACCTTCAGGTAATAGGCGCCATCGGGCATCGACGAAGTGTCCCAAGAGTAGAAGTTTTCGGTGAGCTTATCCTTAAGGACGTGCCATTCTTCTTCGCCCTCGGCGCGATAATAGACGGTGTAGATCAGATCGTCGTCGTTCGCGTCGTGCGCGCTCCAAATCACGCTTTGCCAGCTTTTGGCCTTATAGCCTTGAATGGGTGTTTGCTGGTTGCCAGTAGCGCCGCCGGCCTCCGCGTTCATGGGTGGCCCTGCGGGCGATTCGCCTTGTGCATTTGGCATGCGCAGCCGCACGGGAGTCATTCCCGCGGATACCTGCACAGGGTATCCGGACACGCGGATGCCAGGGTCCTGCACAGCGACATCGTCGATTACAGGCGCGACGTTTTTCGGCAGATAGGCAACGCTGACCCAAGAGATGTCTGGCGCCGATTCGGCGGCCGCGCTCGGAAACACGGCTTTCCATTGCGCGAATCGCGAACCTGGGCAATTGATGGCTTCGCCCGCGGGATTTTTGTACGGACCGGACCACGGGCTCCAGTTTCTGTCGGGATCGGACGTGTTGCCGCAGCGAAGATACAGTTCCACGTGGCCGTTAGCAGCGCCATCTCCCCACCACGTTATGCGTCCCCAGTGCGAGAAAATTCCGGCATCGAAAGCATCCGATTCGAAGCTTCCGTTGGGTTCGAGACCCGGCCCCATCGTAAAGATTTTGCCGGGATTCGCGGTAGCGACGAAAATCTTGCCATCCGAGCCTTGAATCATGCTGGTAACCTGCTCGGAAGCGGTTTGCGCAATGTCTTCCCAGACGCCCCCTTTCCTGATCTCGATCACGGAGCCGTTATCTCCGGTGCCAAGCAGGAGCCGGCCGGAGGGGGAAAGAGCCAACGTGAACGCGAGATCAGAAGCAGAGGTCCAAAGCGTTGTGGGCGAGTCATCTGGAGCAATCTCCACGATCTGAGTGCCTCCGGCGGGCACCGCCATGGGGTAAGTCGGCACAACCGCGGGAGCTTGCGTGGGCGCGGGCGTTGCCGCTCCTTCAGAGAGCACGATTGTGGTTTGTCCCGTGGCTGCGGGGGCCGGCGCCGGCGCTTGGGGTGTAACTGTGGGTATCACTGGAATCGAAGTCACGTGGGTCTTTTCGCCGATAGCGGCGGCGTAGATGTTGCCGTCGGGATCGCGCACCAGAGAAGTGACCTCTTGCTTATCCATTTCGTAGATGACGAAAGGCGCGCCCGCTTTGGGAACCGCATCAGCCGAACTTCGCTCGATTGGCACCCGGACAATCAGCCCGTGGGGATCGGTGCCGACGAGCAAGTTGCCTTTGGAATCGAAGGCCAGAGATTGGGCGTGGCTATCGCCGCTCTGAAAAAAGAGCTGGCCCTTGCCGTCCGGAGCGACGACGAAAATTTTTCCGGTGTCGCCGGTGCCGACGAAGAGGTTGCCATGCGAATCGAGCGCCAGCGCCCAGATGTATTTTGTCTTTGGATCGAAGAAGACGGTTTTCGTTCCATCCGGCGCGACGCGATAGACCTTGCCGTCGGGCGAAGTAGCGACGTAGAGGTTGTCCTTGGAATCGAGCGCAATCGCCTGCGCGGCCAGCTCGGATGATTGGAAGACGGTGGAAGACTTGCCGGAATCGTCGAGGCGAATCACTTTGGCGTTGGGACCGCCGGCAGCGTATAGGCGGCCGCGCGAATCCATTTGAAGCGCCCAGATGTAGGCAAGGCTTGGGTCGGCGAACGAGTCGAATTTCGGAGCAGGCTCGATGGCGCCATCGCTGCGAATCGCCACGCCGTGCGCGGTGCCTTTGACGAACTGGGAGTAGTCCGCTTCGCGCCAGTAGCGTGTGTGTTCCGCGCGCGCCGCGGCGGGCAGCATCATCGCAAACACCAGGCCGCACACGATCGTGAGTCGCCGCTTCATGTGGTCGATATCTCCTTTGATTGTGCCCGTCACTTCACCGTGATGGTCAACATGCGCTGGCCCGCGATCACCTGATGCATGTCCACGGACCACTCCCCCGCCGTGGATTCCCACAACAGGCGCGCGCTGCCGGGATTTTGGCGCTGGTCGAGCACGTTGATGGTGGAGAGAGGAACGTTGGGCAACTCTTTGTCTTCGACGAGCATGGTGGGAGTCGGCTGAAGGAGAGTGGCGTAGAGATGATCGTTGTGGCGCTCGCGGTTGATTAGATTGATCAGCTCGCCTAAGCCCGGAAGCTGGCCCTGAGACGTGTAGGCCAGGCTTTCGACGTTGCGATTGAGAAACGCGGCGTCGCTAACAACCAGTTCGAGCGTGCCACGAGCTGTCTGCTGCGGAATGGTGATCGGAATTTGCTGAATGAAAGGCTCGCCCCGATAGGGTCTCAGGAGTACGCGCACGTTGACGGATTCGCCGGGGTGGACTTCGCTCTTTTCGACCCAGGCATCGTCAATCATCGCCCAGCGCCGGTCAGGAAGAGCCTTCACCGTTAAATCGACGCGCTCGATTTGGGGCAGTTCGTAGGGATTGGAATAAATCTGCGCGAAATCGGATTCGACGGACGTCGCGAGGAAGAAACCGGCCGGAGTGCTTTGATCTGTGGGCGCGAACAGGTCTTCCAGGCGGACGGGAGCGTGTCCCTTCAGATCGATATTACCTTCGAGCTGTAGCGTTGTGCTCTGGTCGTAAGCGGCGCTGCCGGTGATGCCGTTGTAAGCCGCTGTGGCGACGAGCTGGGCCGTGAGTTGCGGGCTCTGCACGACTTCGAAATGATATTTGTTTTCGCCGTCGGGCGTATCGAGAGTCAAGTTGACTGGAACCATGGGAGGTCCCGCACCGAGCACGCCGCTGATGGCGGTTTGGCGGTCTTGCGTAAGAGTGCCGATCACGCCGCCGGTGGTGATTACCTTGGTGGATGACTGGGCCGAGGCGAGCGTCATTACCACATGCGCGGCAGAGATGGGCATCTGGACGGCGCCGAAGCCGAAGAGCGGGTGGCCGCAGGCAAGGATGCGATTACCCTCAACCGCGGTGACGGTGCAGCCGGCGCTAACGGAGAGGTCGCCGCGAATAAGATCGATGCTGACCATATCGCCGGGCTGAATCTTCGAATCGGATGGCGAAGCAGGAGCCGTGCCTCCGGCCATCGTCGCCATACCCCACGATGAAAACTGCTTATTGAACCAACCGAGCGCCTGAGGATACAGGCCAGCGGTGATGAGCGGCGTTTCTATGGGCACAAGAAACTGTCCACCGCCGACGGCAACGGGCTGCGCGAAGCTCGCTGAAGGCACGGCAGCGATTGGGCCTGGAGCAGCAGTTGAGGTCGAGACGGCTGCATGGCTCCGAGCGGCCGTGGCGGCGCTGGCGTTCTGAACGGACGCAGGGGAGCGATATTGGGCGACCTGGAGCATGTCGCGAATCGGAGTGACCCCGCCGATGGCTTCTTTTGTGAACGCGCCGAGCTTCACGGACAGCGCTCCGAGCAGTTTGCCGTCGATGTACACGGGACTGCCGCTCATGCCGGCAACAACGCCGGTTTCGGCAGCTTGCGGGCCGAGGAGCTTGACCAGGATCACATCCTGCTTAGGCCCAAGGGCATCCGGCAGAACGCCGATGACTTGGACATCGACTTTCTGTATCCGATCACCTTGGAAGATCGTGTACATCACACCGGCCATGCCAGGCTTGACTTCGCTCAAAGGGAAAGTTTCTGGACCGCCGCCGGCAAAGGCGGGCAGGGCGCAGGCGAGCGCCGCCACAGTGAGTATCAGGAGACACAGTCTGCGGAAGGCGCTGGGCATGAGGGGAAGATCATACGCGGTGGCACACCGCGAGGCAAATGCCAGGGCGCTAGTTGATCGACCGATGCCTCCGACGGGTCGGCCCAGCTCGGCAGGTGCGGGCTTAGCGGAAAATTGCGCATGAGAAGATGCACCGGGACGTTCCGCCCTTGGTTTTGCATCACCATTTGTTTCCAGCGACTTACGCCTGTGCAAGGTCGATTGTGTGTTCCGCCCTTTGGCGCGCCAAAAATGGGCAGCAAAAAGCGCGGAAAGATGCGCACGGCATCCCGCGAAGCCGACGGAGGCGACTTTTAACGGTCCCAGCAAATCGTCTTTTGACCCAGCCTTCACTTCAACCACGATACGCCGCCATTCATGAGCGGTCTGCCGCTCTATAAGTCCCGGTACCGAGCGCCGATTGCCTAGCGTGCGCCGAACCGACAGCAAAAACGATTGACGGTAGCACGACTGTGACCATCGTGTCTATCCGTAAAAATACGCAAAGATCGGCTCTCACAGCCGCCGGAAATTCTTTAGATGCAGTTTCGTTCCGTTGAATGCGGCTGGTGGGTAATTTATTTGACACCGAAACCGGCAATGTGGACGTCGTGCACCTTGACCCTGTAAAGCGTCTGCGCAGGATTTCGCCCTGAATGGCAACTCCTTTGGGCGGACTGGCAGACAGTCAGGGTTTGGCGAAGGAGACTTCGAAGAAAATCAGCGGCTTTTTGGACGGAATGACGACTGCGTCCGGGATGTAGAGGCTGGATCGATCGACGAGCGAAAGATCGTGCTGGAGGTCAAAGAAGAGGTAGCCATGAATCGAGCCCATAGGCGGGACGATATCGGAATTGAGCGCAAGGGGGCGGATGGTTTCGAGGAACTTTTCGGTTTTCTTGTCGTCGATAGGAGATATACCTATGGGCAAACGGCGCTCTCGGGGCGCGGATGGGCCGTGGGGGTGCGCGGCGGAGCCGGCGACCTGCGCGGGAGCAAGCGACTCGATTCCGTCCATGCGCCCATTCTGGTAATGAACGTCGAGCTCAATGGTATCGAGACCGATTTGGATAGGCTCGCTGGTATCGTTGCGGAAGAAAACTTCGACGGGGAGGATCCCAGCATCGAGCGGATTGGCTTTACCGAAAATATGCTTGGCGCGGGAAGCGTCGGTAAGCGGCGCGGCGGAGACGGTGATGCCGGCATGCTGGTCATGTGGCAATGAGGATTCAGGATGCTGCGAGGAGGAGTTTTGCCCAGAAGCGGATAAGATGAACACGAAAAGGAGAGCGGCGAGCGACGCAAGTTGCGCGAGCCGCGGCGTTTTCAATTCCATGACAAAGAGGTATTTCCGATGCAGGGCAGAAGGCGAGAGTTGCGCGGCCATGGAACGTAACTATAGCGCAAATTCAAGGAGTTCCGGTCAGCCCACAAAAACCTTCACGGTGACCGGCTGCCGGAACGGAGGCCGGGAGCGACATCCCGGCTGGGAGAGCGACGAGCGCGCAACTTGCCGTCAGCCACGGATTCGCCGCCTGCCACGCTGAAGCGTGGCGCTACATAGGACGAAATACGCACCTATCTTTCGTGGTTCAGGGCGAGCCGACGCTGCGTGTGCCCTCGCTCGGCGCGAGGGCAACGTACCAGAAAGAGCAAAGGCAAAGACGCCAATCAGGAGATTGGCGTTCCCAGGAAAATCGGAAACGGCGGGCACAGCATGCTGTGCTCCTACGCCTATGGCAGCCTGGGCAACGCTTCTCACCAGTCCCTACTTACCACTCACCTTCGCGGCGAAAGCGAAGATTGCTACGCTAAAGGCCGCAGCCACCACTCCACCTCGCAACCGCGCAGAAACCAAGAGAGAATCTACATAAAGAGCGATGCTCGTTGCGTCTGGCGAGGAGAGGTCAAGGCGAAGCCCGGCAAAAGTGACATGAGGCGAAGACCCGTCCCCCATCTCGGGAATGGGCGAACGCCGCAGTTGAGGAGAAAGGCGTACTATCGGAGTGTGGCGCGGCGGAACATGATCGTGATTGGCGGCTCGGCGGGAAGCGTCGAAGCTTTGAAAACGGTGGTCCGCAATTTGCCCACAGATCTGCCAGCCGCGATATTTGTGGTGGTACACACGCGGGCGCGCGAATACAGCGCATTGGCGCAGGTGCTTAACTTCTCCGGGAGAATAAAAGCCATAGATGCAACGGACGGGCAGCGCATCGAGAACGGAATGATTTACGTGGCTCCCACAGATCGTCACATGCTGATCGCCAACGATCATATCCACTTGAGCCGCGGGCCGAAGGAGGGGCTGCATCGCCCGAGCATCAATGCGACGTTCCGGACGGCGGCGGCTTGCTGCGACGGGCACGTGGTGGGAGTGCTGCTCTCGGGCTTGCTAGATGATGGCGCTTCGGGACTGTGGGAAATCGTGCAGAATCACGGGCTATCCATCGTGCAAGATCCGGCGGAGGCCAAGTTTCCGTCGATGCCAATGAGCGCCTTGGAATCGGTACCAATCAATTTCAGACTGAAAGCTGAGGAGATTGGGCCACAGTTGGTGAAGATCGTGAATGCGTCACAGCGAGAACCGAATCACGCGCGTGAAGAGCCGACGGTGAATGAAATTCCGCGGGAACGATTCAGCGGTTTTACGTGCCCAGAATGCCGTGGGCCGCTCTACGAACGCCGCAAAAAGCCGACCGAGTTTGTCTGCCGGGTGGGACATATTTTCCCGCTGGCGACGCTGCTGGAAGAGTCAACGTCAACGCAAGAGAAGGCGCTGTATCAGGCGATCGTGAGCCTAGAAGAAGGCGCGGATATGGCGGAGTATGCCGCGTGCGAAGCGAATGATGGGGAACGAAAGCAGCTACTCGCCGAAGCGAAACAGTTGCGGCGGCATTCGGCCGCCGTCCGGCAACTCGTCGAAGAACGAAAGACTCCCGCTGTAAGCGAATGAACGTGCGGCGGCCGCCGCGCGAACCTCTGCAAGCTAATCTTAGCAACCTCGGTTGAGCCTCCAGGCGCAAAGCGGTCCTGGCCGAAACGAACGTGCTTGACAGATGCGTGGGCGGTGATATATCCGTCGCACTCAATCCGGGGGGTGCGCGAATGACCAATCGCAGGGAGTTTCTGCACATGGGAGTGGCAGCGCTTAGTTTGCCGCTGGCGGCTCGCGCCGGAGCCTCGTCCGGGATTTTCGCGGGAGGGGACGAGCAAAGGGCGGAGCCGCTCTACAAGATCGTTTTCGACGAGCGGTATGCGGCTTGCATACGATTCGCCGAGGAACTAGAGCGCCGAGCGTTGGCGACTAGCGCGATTCGGGGCGATATCACCGACCTCTGGTATGAGGATCTCTATCATCGCTGGAGGAAGGGCACGGCGGCAATTGCCGGGATGACCGCACCCGGAGCCATTTTCTGCCTGGAAATCCTGGCGCGGGACGCAGGGATGCGCGTAGCGATGCGAGTTGATCACCGGCGGGTCGAAGAGCGCATCGAGCACGAGTTCGCCGGGCCGGCTGAGAGTTTGACGCTCGCGAGCGAAATCCAAACGAGCGCGGGGCGATGGCCGGAGCGCATGGCGGAAATGGTGGCGCGTTTTCCAACCGAAAGAGGACGCGCAATGACGGCGCGGTATTCGGGACAAGCTGAGAGGTTTAACGGTGAATGGGAGCATTTGGTGACTTGGGTGATTGCTCCCGCCGGAGCAAAAACCACGAGCGGGTAAGAAATTCCGGCATTGCGTTCGATTGGGCGAGGAGTGTGCGATGCGAGTTCCACCGGGGGTAAGCAGCGCGGATTTTTCCGCGGCGCTGGCACAATTCGAGCAGGCGGTCGGAAAAGAGTGGGTGTTCACGAGCGATGAAGACGTAGCGCTCTACCGCGACGCGTATTCGCCATTTTGGGGCGAGAAAGATGAGCTGGTGGCGTCGGCGGCCGTGGCGCCTGACAACGTGGAGCAGGTGCAGCAAGTGGTGCGCATCGCGAACCGGTACAAAATTCCGCTCTATGCGATTTCCACCGGGAAAAATCTAGGCTACGGCGGGTCCGCTCCGGTGTATTCGGGCAGCGTGGTTCTGGACCTGAAACGCATGGACCGGATTTTAGAAGTGAATGAGAAGAATGCGTACGCGCTGGTTGAGCCGGGCGTAAGTTACTTCGATTTGTACCGTTACATTCAGGAGCGGGGAATCAAGTTGTGGGTCGATGTGCCCGACCCGGGGTGGGGAAGCCCGATCGGAAACGCGGTGGATCGCGGCGGCGGATACTTGATGGCGAACTACCGGAACCATTTCGATTCGCACTGCGGAATGGAAGTCGTGCTGGCGAATGGAGAGATCATCCGCACGGGCATGGGAGCGATGCCCGGCGCAAAAACGTGGCAGGAGTACAAAACGGGATTTGGGCCGTGGGTGGACGGGATTTTTTCGCAGTCGAATTTCGGGGTGGTGACGAAAATGGGGTTCTGGCTGATGCCGGAACCGGAAGCGTACCTCTCGGGCACAGTGTATGCCCCGCGTTATGAGGACTTGATCCCGTTAGTGGAAATCTTGAACTACGTCGAAAACACGCGGGCGACCAACGGCATGCCCGACCTGGGGAGCCCGCTGCTCGGCGCCGGGATAATTGCCAACATGACGCAGGCGTTCGAGGAGAAAATTCCGGCGCGCGATCCGG
This sequence comes from Candidatus Acidiferrales bacterium, assembly GCA_030038275.1. GTDB lineage: Bacteria > Acidobacteriota > Terriglobia > Acidiferrales > UBA7541 > Palsa-295. The sequence goes on from JASHPG010000076.1 coordinate 10,196, forward strand.
AGCTGACGGCGCTGATCGCGAAAAGCGACGTCGGCAAGTCTCCGGAACTCCAGGCATACGCGCTGCGGAAAGGAGTTCCGTACTGGAGCTGCAGGCTGTGCTTCTACGGCGCAGCAAAGGCCAACGCGGCGAATTGGGAGTACGTGCAGGAGAAATTTTCGGCGATTCCTGGCGTGAAATTCGAGCAGAACGAATTTTACAAGCTGCCGCTGAGCGCCGAGCAACGCGAGAAGGTTCACAAGCCACAATTCGGAATTCCGAGCCTGGCCATGTTTTCGATCGGAGCAAGAACGGTGAACAATCCGACGCCGACGAACGGGCACATGTGGTTTTCCCCAATCATCCCGCGAACGGGAGAAGCGATTTACGAGGCCAACCGCGTGTTTCAGGAAGCCGCGAAGGAATTCGGGATTCCGATGCTGTCTTCGTTCAGCTTGCCGTCGTGTTATTGGGAGCGGGCGTTCATCTACATTTTCGGATTTCCAATAATGCACGACGTGGAGACGAACCGCCGCAACCGCGCGGCATTCAAGAAAATGGTGCGGAGGGCCGCGGAGTACGGCTGGGGCGAATACCGGACGGCTCCGGCGTTTCAAAGCGCAATCATGAACACGTACGCGTACAACAACCATTCGCTGCTGCGCCTGCACGAAACGCTGAAAGACGCCGTTGATCCGAACGGGATTCTTTCCGCGGGACGTTACGGGATATGGCCGAAGCATCTGCGGGAGGCGAAGGCATGAAGAGGGCATTGTTGTCGATTGCGCTGGTGAGCGTTGCGGCGCTGGGGATTGGGATTGTGGGGACGCGGCCGGCGGTTGCGCAACGGGAAGGGCCGGCGCCGAAATCCACGTGGACGACGGAGACGCCGAAGTCACAAGGCGAACCGCGCGGGTACGTGCAATACCAGGATTACTGCGCGGTCTGCCATGGCGCGGGGGTTGGAAAGCCAGGAACGATCGCGTTGCAGCAGAAGTACAAGGGCACGGAGCCGGCCCTGCTCGCGGACCGCACGGATTTAACTCCGCAACTGATCAAGACGTACGTGCGCAATGGAATTTCCGTGATGCCGTTTTTTCGCAAGACGGAAATCAGCGACGCGGATTTGGACGCCATCGCGGCGTATCTCACGCGAAACAACAAGCGCGCGACGCGCTGAAGGGCTGCCGGACGAGGCAGCGCGCGTGGGCAGCCGATCGCGCGAGATTTACGTTCGTAACGGCGAACGCAAAACGCGTCACGCTATAATGATGGCCGCTGGCCCGGCTGACTTTGCGAGAGCCGCATGTTGCGGCGCGCCGGGCGACCTCTGATGTATTTCTTCTACCGAATATTAACGGCTGTGGGGATGCTGGCGCTTGCGCCGTATTACGCGTTGCGCGGATGGAGACGCGGCGAGCCGGCACGCACGCTGCGCGAGCGGTTTGGGCGAATCGATTCGGAGCTGGCTGCGCGGGTGGCGGCTTGCGCGAAGCAGGCGTCCGAAGGCGGAGAATGCAGGCGGGGAGCGATTTGGATCCACGCCGTGTCCGTGGGCGAAGTGCTGGCGGCGGCGCCGTTAGTGGCCGCGCTGAAGAAACGGTTTCCAGCGCGGTGCGTACTGGTTTCGACGACGACGGAAACGGGGCAGCGCCTGGCGCGCGAGCGGCTGACGCAGGCGGATGGCATTTTCTATTTTCCGTTCGACTGGGTGGTGGCGGTGAGGCGTGCGCTGCGGACGGTGCGTCCGGCGGCGGCGATCGTGATGGAGACGGAGATTTGGCCGAATTTCCTGCGCGAAGCGCGGCGCGCGGGAGTGCCGGTGATTTTCGCGAACGCGCGGATTTCGACGCGATCGTTCGCGCGGTTCAAGCGGTGGGAATGGCTGGTTGGACCGTTTTTCACGCGGACGATGCGTGATGCGGATTTGTTTTTGGCGCAGACGCCGGAAGACGCCGCGCGGCTCGCTGAGATGGGCGCCGACGAGGAGCGCGTTGAAGTGACCGGGAACTTGAAATACGACGCGGAGCCGCCCGGAGCGGGGAAATTTTGCGAGTGGCTCTCCAGCGAGATTCAGCGGCAGGAGCGCTGGCCGGTGCTGGTGGCGGGAAGCGTGGTAGCGGAAGAGGAGCAGGAGGTGCTGGCGGCGTACGACATCGTGCAGAGACGGTGGCGCCATGCGCTGCTGATTATGGCACCGCGGAAGACGGACCGGTTCGATGCGGCGGCGGGGACTGCGGAGGCGGGCGGGTGGAACGTGGTGCGGCGGAGCCAGTTGAATCTGGCGTCGAATTTAGACGAGAGCGCGGACGTGCTGGTGCTCGATTCGATTGGAGAGCTGGCGGCGCTGTACGGGCTGGCGGATGCCGCGTTTGTGGGCGGATCGCTGGCGCCGAGTGGCGGGCACAATATCTTGGAGCCGGCATGGTACGGGCGGCCACCGGTGTTCGGCGGGTCGATGGAAAACTTTCGCGAGATGGCTGCGCAGTTTTTGTCGGCTCAGGCGGGCGTGCAGGTGAACAGCGGCGAGCACCTGGGGCGCGTTTGGGTACAGCTCGTCGAGAATGAACCGCTGCGCAAGAAAACCGGCGAGGCGGCGCGCGCACTCGCGGAACGTAATCGAGGAGCGACCGCGCGGGTGATCGAGCGGATTGCGTCGGCGCTCGACGGCGAAGATCAAACTACTACGCCGCGGCAGGCGAATTCACCGCAACTTGATTCCGCGAGGCCAACGGGGCCGGTTGGGTTGGAATAACGGAGGCGGAAAGCGCGTTGAATCCGGAAAAAATTCCGAATTGGATGCTGTGGCCGCTGACGATCCCGTACGGCGCGGCAACGCGGCTGCGCACTGCTTTGTATCGCGCCGGGATTTTGCGACCGAAGCGGCTCGGCGGCGTGGTGATCAGCGTGGGGAATCTGACCGTCGGCGGGACGGGAAAAACGCCGATGGCGATGTGGATCGCGGAGCGGCTGGCGTCGGAGGGGAAGCGCGCGGCGATCTTGACGCGGGGATATTTCGGCGAGGATTCCGGCGCCGGGAATACGAGCGATGAGGCGCAACTGATGCGGGCGCGGCTGGGCGAAGGCGTTGAGATTGGCGTGGGCGCAAATCGATTTGCGAGTGGGCGCGAACTCGAAAAACGCGTCGGGTGGTTCGTGCTGGACGATGGTTTTCAGCACATGCAATTGGCGCGCGACGTGGACATCGTATTGATCGATGCGACGAACCCTTTTGGCGGGCAATTGCTGCCGGCGGGAAGGCGACGCGAGCCTCGCTCGGCGCTTGGGCGAGCGGACGCGATCATCATCATGCGCAGCGGCCATGCGCCGGCGGTCGAGACGGCGATGCGCCGCGATTCGAGCGCGCCGATTTTTTACGCGCGGCCGGAGTTGACGTCGATTCGCAAGCTGGGCGCGGACGAGCAGCGAGCGCCGGACGACACTGCCGATGCGCAGGCGATTCGCGGACGAAAACTATTCGCATTTTGCGGCATCGGCAATCCCGGTGCATTCGTGGCGGATTCGAGGCGCTGGAATTTGAACGTCACGGGGCAAAAGTTCTATCGCGATCATCACCGGTACACGCAGAGCGAATTCGATGCGCTGGTGCTGCAAGCACGGGCCGCCGGGGCCGACGCGCTGGTTTGCACGGAGAAGGACGCGTTCAATCTAGTTGGGGTGCGGACGGATGCGATGGACGTGTACTGCTGCGTGATTTCGCTTTGCGTGGAGCGGGAAGACGAGTTCTGGCGCAGCGTGATGCAGGCCGTGGAGCGGAAGAGGCGCGAGGGAAAGGGACGCGATTGACTGCCTTGGTGATGCGGATTACGATAAGGCCCTGTGCCCACAACTGATCCCCTCGTTGGTCAAACCGTATCGCACTACCGCATTTTGGAGATGCTGGGCGGCGGCGGGATGGGAGTGGTCTATAAGGCCGAGGACACGCGGCTGGGCCGCTTCGTCGCGCTGAAATTCCTTCCGGATGAATTGTCGCGAGATCCTCAGGCGCTGGAGCGCTTTCGCCGCGAGGCCAAAGCGGCTTCCGCGCTAAATCACCCCAATATTTGCACGATCCACGATATCGGCGAGGAAAATGGCCGAGCGTTTATCGCGATGGAGCTGCTCGAAGGGCAGACGCTGAAACACCGGATCGGCGGCAAGCCGCTCGATCTCGAGGAGCTTCTCGATCTCGGCGCGCAGGTGGCCGATGCGATGGATGCGGCGCATGGGCGCGGAATCGTCCATCGGGACATTAAGCCGGCCAATATTTTCGTTACCCAGCGGGACCACGCAAAGATTCTCGATTTCGGCTTGGCGAAGGTGCTGGCGCGGCCCAACACCGCCGCGCCGGCCGGAGCCACGGCGGAAGGCTCCACGGTAAGCACGGAAGTACCGGAGGCGCAACTCACCAGTCCCGGCTCGGCGCTAGGCACGGTGGCCTATATGTCGCCGGAGCAGGCGCGCGGGAAGGAGTTGGACGCGCGGACGGACCTTTTCTCATTCGGCGTGGTTCTGTATGAAATGGCGACGGGTACGCTCCCGTTTCGCGGAGACACCTCGGCGGTGATTTTCGACGCGATCCTCAATCGCGAGCCGGTGGCACCGGTGCGGCTGAATCCCGCCGTGCCGGCGGAGCTGGAGCGCGTTATCAACAAGGCGCTCGAAAAGAACCGCGAACTGCGGTATCAGAGCGCAGCCGACCTGCGAACCGATCTGAAACGGCTGCAGCGCGATACCGGCACGGGCCGCTCGGCGGCGCAGGAACGAGTCATCCTGGGTGAAGCGAACGATCTCTCTTTATCGCCCGTCGTAGCCGAAGGAAAGCGGGACTTCCCGGGAACGGACCCGGGGCGCACACTGCGCGCTTCAGGCCGGCAAACCGGCTCTCAGAATGTTGCCGGGAATAGCACGATTCGGGGCGACAGCGTAATTTTGAAGAAGCGGTCGCTGCTATTGGCAGTCGGAACCGTGGTGGCGGCACTGGTTGTTGCCGGTGGAATTTTCGGCACGCGCCATTTTCTGGCTGCGCCGCCGGCGAACACGGTTCGCTCGATTATCGTGCTGCCGTTCACCGGCGCGAGCGGGCAATCCAACGCCACTTTCCTCGAAGACGGCATCAGCATGGGCGTCACCGACGCCCTTTCGCAATTGCCGGGGCTGCGCGTGATGGCCAGCAGCGCGGGCATGCGTTACGCGGGCAAGAATCCCGATCCGGAGAAGGTTGGGAAGGACTTGAACGTGGATGCGGTGTTGCAAGGCAATATCGAGCAGGAAGGCGACACCGTCTCGATTGACGCCGAGCTGGTGAAGACAGCAGACGATACGCAAGTTTGGGGCCAGCAATACACGGAGAAGATGGCGAACGTGGCGATGCTCCAGCAGAACATCGCCAAAGATATTTCCGATCAGTTGCGCGTGAAACTCTCTCCAGCCGAGCAGCAGGAAATGTCCAAAGCGCCCACGGAGAACGCCGATGCGTATCGCCTGTACCTGCTGGGCCGCCACGAAATCGACCAGGAAAATATGCAGCAAGCCGCCGATGATTTTCAGCAGGCCATTGACAAAGACCCTAGTTATGCGGCTGCCTACGCGGGGCCCGGAGACGCGGACGAACTGCTTGGATATAGAGATGAGCCTTCAGTCCAGAGATCGGATCTTGCCAAAGCACATGCTATGGCATCCAAGGCGCTCGCTCTCGATAGTCACTCGGCCGAAGCGCAGTTAACCGTGGCGGGGCTGGATCTTGCTGAGTGGAAATTTGGCGCCTCCGACGCCGAATTCCGGCGCAGCCTGGCCTTAAACCCTAACTTTCTGAATGCACATCAAGCTTATGCGGAGTACTTTGGGTATGTAGGCCAATTTGGGGACGCCATGAATGAGGAACACCGGGCGCTGGCTCTCGATCCACTTTCTCTCTTCTCGAACGCCGAACTCGGTGGTCTCCTTTTTGACCAGCACGAATACGGTCAAGCCATTGATCAAGCGAAAAAGACACTCGAAATCGACGCGAACTTCGGCGGTGCATACAGCACTTTGTTTGAGTGCTACAACGCCGAAGGGAAGTACGATGAGGCCGTTGACGCGTTAGAAAAAGAACTGGCGGCGTACGGAGAAACCGGAGGCGCGAAGCAAGTTCGGCAGGTTTATGCCGGCGGCGGGATCAAAGCCGTGTATCGATGGTTTATCACGCGGAACAGCGATCCAGGGAAGCCTGCTTACGATCCGGTGGGTGTTGCCGCCTATTACGCGCTGTTGGGCGACAAGAACAACGCCTTTGTTTGGCTGGAAAAGGCTTACCAACTGCACGAGATTGGGCTGGAAGGTCTGAAACCGAACCCGGATTTCGACAGCCTGCGCTCCGATCCTCGCTACGCCGAGCTCGTCCGCCGCATCGGCTTCCCGCAGTAAAGTCCGCGTGCCGCGGGGGCAGCAGTAACCTGCCTCAGTTTCGAACCCTCATGACCGCAAAAGGCCGGTCCTCTCCGCAAGAACCATCGCGAATGGGAGGGTGGTGGTCAGTTTGAATTTCAACTGCTTGTGCCACAATCCAGGGAATTCAAGCTGAGCTACTACGCTGACGAGCGCCGCTTTGGCGGGCGGCGCGGGTGTGGGATACTTTGGCGCGCATGATGGTGCCACGGTCGAGAGGAATCGTTGACTCCCGTTAATCGCAAGGGCAAGCGACGGACGCAAAGGGCCGCCACGAACGCGGTGGACTCGACCGTCGATTTGACGCGGCTGCTCGACATCGTGGCGGCGTTTGCGCGGCAAACGATCTGCGTGGCGGGCGATTTTGTGCTCGACGAATTCGTCTCGGGCGAGATTTCGCGAGTTTCGCGTGAAGCGCCGGTGCTCATCCTGCGGCACCGGCGGTCGGAGACGTATCCGGGTGGAGCGGGAAACGCGGCGGCAAATCTTGCAGAGCTGGGAGCGCGCGTGCTGGCGGTGGGAGTGGTGGGCGATGACGATGGCGGGCGCGTGCTGGTCGAATGCCTTCGGCGCAGGAACGTGGATACTTCTCGGATCGTACGCGTGCGAGATTCGGTGACGCCGCGGAAAACCCGTTACCTTGCTGGATGGACGCATACCACGGAACAGCAGGTGCTCCGCGTGGACCGCGAGCCAGGCGCTATTTTGTCAGACGCGACGCGGGATTCGATCGCACGAAAGGCGCGGCAAGCGGCGAAGCGCGCAGACGCAGTACTGGTTTCGGACTATGGTTTTGGCGCGGCAACGCCGGAATTGGTGAAAGGATTGCGTGCGAAATGCGTCACGCTGGATTCGCGGTACCGGCTGCTCGCCTACGCGGACGCGGGCGCGATGGCGGCGACTCCGAATGAGGCGGAGCTGGAAGCCGCCTATCACGACCGGATCGGGACGGATTTGCGCAAGCTCGAACAGCTTGGAGAGCGGGCGGTGAGCGATCTCGGCGTGAAATGTCTGGTGGTGACCCGCGGGAAGGACGGAATGGCGGTGTTCGAGCGCGCTGTGCAGCAGAATGCGGATGTAAAGACGCCGGTGCACATTCCGATCCACGGCTCAGACGCGCCGGTGGACGTGACGGGCGCGGGAGACACGGTGATCGCCGCGTTTACGCTGGCGCTGGCGGCGGGCGCGTCGTATCTGGAAGCGGCGCACCTGGCGAACTACGCCGGCGGAATCGTGGTTATGAAGCGGCGAACGGCGACGTTAACGCGCGCGGAGTTGGAAGCGGCGCTGCGTCAAGAGGCCACGGCGCAGCGCTGACCGCGCGCCGAGTTCAATGGACACTCGCGAAAAAATCCTTTCCCGCGAAGGCGTGCGCGAGGTGATTGACGAGCACCGGCGGGCTGGGAAGAAAATCGTCCTTGCCAACGGAATTTTCGATTTGCTGCACGCGGGGCACGTGCGTTACCTGAAGGCCGCCAAGGCTGAAGGTGACGTGCTCGTCACGGGCATTAATTCCGATTCCAGCGCGAAGCAGCTTAAGGGTGAAGGGCGGCCCATCCTCACTGAGCGAGCGCGGGCGGCGCTGGTGGCGGCACTCGACGCGGTCGATTACGTGGTGATTTTCGACGATCTTGACGTAAAGCCGCTGCTGCGTGAATTGCAGCCGGACGTTCACGCGAAGGGGACCGACTACACGCCAGAAACCGTACCCGAGCGCGAAATAGCGCGACTGCTGGGAATCCGCGTGGCGATCGTCGGTGATCCGAAGCGGCATTCGACGCGCGAGCTGCTTGGGCGACTACGACGGCCGGGCGAGCGATGACTCCCGCTCAGCCTTTCCCAAAACAAATACGCGATAAGTACGCGAACTGCTGATGCGCGCAACAGCGAATGATATTCTGCACGTGGAGCAGCGGTTTTGAGCGAACCGAGAAAATTTTGGATGCGATGGCGGGTGCGCGCGGGCTATCCCATTGCGATACTTTTCTGGATTTTTGCGCGGCCATCGTACCGGTCGATCGAACTCGGCGCAATTATTGCGGCGTTTGGGTTGATCATTCGAGGGTTGGCAGCGGGGCATTTGCAGAAAAATCGTGAGCTGGCCACGACGGGTCCGTACGCCGCGACGCGCAATCCGCTGTATTTCGGGAGCGCGTTATTGGCGGGCGGATTCGCCGTTGCGGGCGGTTCGTGGGCGGACGGAGTGTTCGTGATCGCGTACTTCGCGATTTTCTATTACGCGGTGATGCGGAACGAGGAAGAGGATTTGCGGAGGCGGTTCGGAGGGGCGTTCGATGAATACGCGGCGCGCGTGCCACTGTTTTTTCCGCGGCATTTGGCGAAGCCGGGAGAGAAATCTTCGGCGCATAAACCTCCGGCGAAAGGATTTTCGTGGGCGCTGTATCGTGGAAATCGAGAATACAAGGCGCTGATCGGGACGATTGCGGGATTAGGGCTGCTGTGGGTAAGAATGTGGCTGCATTCGCGGGGGTGGTGAGCAGAGACGAAATTCCTCGCGAAGGGTCGATTCGGGTATGCTGGGCGTGCGATGGGCGAGATGACGGAAGCGCGGAGGCTGGTGTCGGGGCGGGCGTTCGATGAGGACGCGCGGATCGAGGCGACGGTCCGTCCGGCGAATTTCAGCGATTACATTGGGCAGGACCGCGTGAAGGAAAATTTGCAAATCGCCGTTGAGGCGGCGCGGAACCGTGGCGAGGCGCTCGATCACGTGCTGCTCTACGGGCCTCCGGGATTGGGCAAGACGACGCTGGCGCAGATTTTGGCGCGGGAGATGGGCTCGTCCATCAAGATCAGTTCCGGGCCGTTGCTGGAGAAGAAGGGCGACCTGACGGCGGTGCTGACGGGGCTTGAGCCGCAAGATTTTTTCTTCCTGGACGAAATTCACCGCTTACAGCCGGCGCTGGAAGAGATTTTGTATCCGGCGATGGAGGATTTTCGCGTCGATTTGATCATCGGGCAAGGACCGGGCGCGCGGGTGCATCCATATCAACTGAACCGGTTCACGCTGGTGGGAGCCACAACGCGCGCAGGGCTGGTGATGGCGCCGCTGCGGTCGCGATTCGGAATCGTTCACCGGTTGGATTTTTACGCGCCCGAGGATTTGGAAAAGATCGTTACGCGGTCAGCGAAAATCCTCGGCATCACAGTTGATACGGACGGCGCGGCGGAAATCGCACGGCGGAGCAGGGGAACGCCGCGCGTGGCGAACCGGCTGCTGCGGCGCGTGCGCGATTTTGCGGAGGTACGCGCGGAGGGGCACATCACGCTCGGCGTGGCGCGCGAGGCGCTGAAGATGCTCGGCGTAGACGAGCACGGACTCGACGAGACGGACCGCAACCTGATACTCACGATTATCCAGAAGTACGCGGGCGGGCCGGTGGGGCTGAACACGATCGCGGCATCACTGAGCGAGGAAGAGGACGCCATCGAGGAGATTTACGAACCCTACCTGATGCAGCTCGGGTTGCTCGATCGTACGCCGCGCGGGCGGGTGGCAACGGCGCTTGCGTATAAGCACTTTGGTATGGAAGAACCCCGGCGCCAGCCGGGATTGTTTTAGCCTGGACTTTTCACGAACATTGGGCGCGGCAAAACGCAGAAGCATTCGAATTACTATCGGTACGTTCGCAATTCCTAGCGGCGAAGCGGCAGCAAGCTGCCGTACTCCACATGGTTTTACAGCACGCCCGTTGCGCGGCGCACTATGGCGATGGACGCGAGCTAATCCGGTTCGAGGTCGTCGAAGCGGCGCCATTTGTAAATGGCGGCGGAGACAATCCAACTGAGCGCGAAGATCGCGACGATGCAATAGCCGAGAGCGCCGAAATTGCCGTCGAGTTCGGCGACGGCCACCCAGAATCTGCCCGCGAAGTGGAGGTGTCCGGCCAGCAAGCCGAGAGCCTCAATGCCTCCCACAACGAGAGCGACGAGAACGGAGACGCTGGTGATGGTGATGTTGTAGTAGAGCTTGCGGATCGGCTTGACGAAAGCCCAGCCGTAGGCGCCAAGCATTAGGATGTTATCTGTCGCGTCGATTAGTGACATTCCCGCCGCGAACAAAACAGGAAAAACCAGAATCGACCAGAAGGGAAGACCCTTGCTTGCTTCGGCGGCGGATAAGCCGAGTACGCCAATTTCCGTAGCTGTGTCGAAGCCCAGGCCGAAGAGAAGTCCGAGCGGATACATGTGCCAACTGCGGCGGATCATACGGAACATCGGGCGGAAGAGTTTCGCCAGGAAGCCACGGCCGGCGAGCAGGACGTCGAGGTCGTCTTCTTCGTACGGTTCGCCGCAGCGCACGCGCGAAAATACCGAAAGGATCGAGCGCAGAACGATCAGATTCACGGCGGCTATGGCGAAGAGGAAAAAGGCGGAGACGAACGTGCCAATCAGGCCGCCAATGATGCGGAGAGAATCAAAGCGGTGCTGGAGAAGGAGCGCGGACCCGGCGATAGCGGCCGCGCCGAAAAACACGACCGTGGAATGGCCGAGCGAGAACATGAAACCGACGGTGGCGGGACGCTTGCCTTCCTGCATCAGTTTGCGGGTGACGTTGTCGATCGCCGCGATATGGTCCGCATCGACGGCATGGCGCAGTCCAAAGCCGTAGGCGAGCAGGGCGGTTCCCAGAAGCACGGGAAAGTGGCGGAAGGCGAGGACGGCCCAGAGCCAAGCCGCAGCGTTGAAAGCGAGGAGAACAGCGTACACCGCAACGATGCGCGGGCGCACGCCTTCGGCACGGTCGTCGATCAAGGCGCGCAAACGGAAACAGGAAGCCGATAGCACCGCAGGGACTTTAACAAATTGGCTGGCAATTCGGCATGACTTTCACCCCGCCGGCATTGAGTTTCGCAGCGGCTGAACTAGCCACGACGAGCCTGCCGGGATGAGGTCAGAACTGGAATTTCGCGGCGATCTGAATCAGCCTCGGTGACGCCGCGTTCACCACGCGTCCGAACAACGGCTGATTATCCACGTCGCCATTCACGGCCGTCGGCCCGAAAAATTGCGTGTGATTGAAAATGTTGAACGCTTCCACACGGAATTGCAGAATTTTCGCTTCGCTGAAATCAAAGTTTCGTTGCAGCACTAAATCCGTGTTGAACATGCCGGGCCCAGAGAAAAATCGCCGCCGCGCATCCCCTGGCGTACCCAGCGCATTGTCCTGAAAGGCAGAGGGATTGAAATAATACAGATCAGCATTATTGCGTGGATTCCTGATGTTCAAGGGCTGACCTGTGAAGTCGGGCATATCCAGATAGCGATTGTTGACGCCATTCGGACTGCTTCCCTGTAAGGAGTAATCGCCGTCGGTACTGAGGGTGACCGGAAAGCCGGTGCTCGCTCGAGTGACTCCAGAAATCTCCCAGCCTTCCAGCAACCAATGGGCGCGGTTCGAGAGGCGTTCCAGCGGCAGACGGTAATCGTAAGTCGCGACGAAGTCGGACGTCAGGTTCCAGGCCGAAAGGCCGCGCGTCAGACTGAAATCATAAGGGTCAAGGACATCGGCTAGCGAGGAAGACTGGTCAATGGATTTGCTGTACGTATAGCCCACGGAATAGGTGAGGCGCTTGGTCGAATTCTTAACGCTGACCTGCAGCGCGTTGTAGTTCGAATTGGCAACGCTACCATCGTAGTCGTCGTTCCCGTAGTAGTTCCCAGACTGGACGTTGTTGTTGACGAGGCTAGGGTTCAGGCCCAAGCGGGTACCCTGAAGGACAGCGCCTGCAGGATACGTAATGCCGCCAAACGTGAATTGCCCGGCCAAATTGAATGTGCTGTT
>JASHPG010000077.1 GCA_030038275.1 Candidatus Acidiferrales bacterium
ACGCGATCGGGCCGGAAAATTTCTCTGTGGGACGCGGCCAGCGAAATTTCGCGGCGCTTGATCGATCTGTTTATGCCTCAAGACGGACGCCGGCCCGTATTCGGAGACGTCGAGCTATTTCAGAAAGATCCGTATTGGCGCGATCTGATCCCGTTTCACGAATACTTTCACGGGGAAACGGGCAAAGGGCTGGGCGCGAGCCACCAGACCGGATGGACGGCGGTGGTGGCGAAGCTCATCGAGCAGAGCGGCTTTTGAAGTCCTATGGGTTTTTGGCTGGCGCGAGGCGAATTCACTTCAAGGCTTCGCGCTCGCCTTGCGATGGCTGCTCGACTAATTCAATCAGCACCCGGCGATTTTGCCCGGCTGGAATCAGGAAGAAATTTACGCGCGTGCTATCGGCGCCTGGTCGAGTGGCGGGATACACCGGCGTGATCCCAAATCGGGCGCGCAGGATTTCCGTGGCGCGATCCACGTCAGTGACAGCGATTTCCACCTGCTGAACGGCTTCTCCGGATTTTTCGAGGAAACGCGCGATGGCTCCGGCGCCGCCGGGTGCCGCGGTGGTCAGAATGTCGAGCCGCGCGCCCCCGGAAAAATGCAGTTCAAATTCGCGGGCATCCTGATCCGGCGGAACGCCAGCCAGACGCGGCGATCCACACACGGCGCGAATTTTGTCGAAGTTGGCGGGCTGAACGGCCAGGCCAATCGTCAATTCAGGAATTCCGGCGCGATCGCGAACGATACACATGGCGAATTCCGGATCGAGGAACCAGGATTGCGTTGCGGCATTTGCCAGTTCGCAGCCATGCCGGAAAATCGCCATGCCCGCGCTTTCGCGCGAGGCAGGATCGTTGCCAGCGAGCGCGCGAATAAGAGTCGCGAGTTCATTGGGCGCGAGTGGGATCATGTGCAACGAGACTCGCATAGCGGAACCATTTTATCAATTTTATCAGCCGGGAGTTTACGGCGTGTCGAGCGATGCTTGCACGGAGTTCACGTTCGAGAGCGCGACGGACGCGGTCCGGCCGGGAAAAACGGTTACGGGAACATCCCATTTTAGGTGTACGTCGCCGATTTCGGCGGCCACATCGAGCGTGCTGATCCAATACCGTCCCGGCGGAATGTTTTGCAGAGTGGCTTGCCCCTGCAAACCTGTTTGCGCGCGGGCGACGAGATACTTCGATTGCGCCAGGTCGAGCGCGCGGCGGCGAATTTCCGGAATGCGCCGGGCGAGAAGCATATTCCATCGCGGCCCGGGATCGACGTCCGTGAGGCTTAGGTCGAGACCGTTCAAAGTTTGCGGATACGTGGCGATGTAATGCAAAAGCGTCTGACGGTATTCGTCGGACATTTTCTTGAACTTGGCTGGATTCTTTTGCTCATCGGACGCTTTGTATTTCGGCTTGGGAAAATCGATGGACTGATCGCCGGCATTGCGTTCCATGTAGGCGCGGCGGAATTCCGGCACGTCGATCACGGCGGTAGGAGTGAGCTTATGAAGGAAATCCTCGCCGGTCAGCGTGACGCAATGGTTTTTCTTCATCCATGCTTTCAGTTCTGGCGATACGTCGAGCTTGGCGATGAACGCATCCATGTCCGGCTTGGGATCGGACGCTTGCGTATCAGCTTGAATCTGCTGGAAGCTTTCGCTGAGAAGAAAGAACGGGAATCCACGCACCGGTTCCTGCAATCCGCCCGAGGGCGTGCCCGTGGCGACGAATCGGATGGCGCCGTCCTGCGCGGCGGCGAGCGTGGCGACGGAGAAAGCGCCGGCGCAGAGGCAGGCCAAAATGCACAACGCTCGTTTCATCGCGGCCATCGTAGCAGAAGCAGCGGAGCACGGATGCAGCGGATTCAAGCGAAGTTGACGGGATAGGAACTAGGGCGCGGGAGAGCGGATGAACACTCGTCAGAAAATCTGGAATTGCACGCTGATCTCATCGCGCACGGCCGCAGGCTTGCCGTCGGGGCCCAAGGCCGGCTTCAGGCGCCAAGTGCGGACCTTCTCCACTGCGGCCTCATCCAAGCCGTAACCCAGGCCCTTCAGCACGTGAATATCGGTGACCCGGCCATCCGCCGTGATGGTGGCCATGAGGTAAACGAGGCCTTGGATCTTCACCTTTACTGCCGCGTCTGTGAAGTCGGGGTTCGGGCAGTAGAGGCATACCGGCTCTCCGTACCCCCCAGTTCCGGCATTCGGCAAGCCGCCACCGGTGTTCCAACCTTCGCCGGGGCCGAGGCCCGCGCCATTGCCATTGCCCAAGCCATTGCCGTGTCCCGCGCCCATGGAGGCGTTATTTGAATGACTGAGCGGATCGCCCCAAGTAGGCAGTTTGGGATCGGGCATCTTGATGTCCGGATTGCCGATGATGGTAGGCGCCATGGCGATCTTCGGATGCTCGATCGGGTGAGCCATGGGCTGCGAGAACTGAGTCCAAGAAAATTTGGGCGGAGTTCCTCGGCTGGCAGGCTTCAAATCGTGCTGGCCCCCGCCACCGCCGGCTTTCAGCTTGGCCGGCTTGAGATACGGAGCGATGATATTGTCGAGCGGCGTTATATTTTCCGGAGTTTGCTTGAGCACTGGCGGGTGCATGGCCAAGAGGAGCGGCACCAGAATGATGGCCGCGATTACGATGGCATGTACGCCGACGGAGACCGCTTGCATACGGGAAAACTGCTCGTTCTTGGACCAGATCTCCTTGACCTGGACGGGCTTACTAGTCGTTTGCAGGGGCGGAAGCTTTGGCGGCGAGATCAGATCCCGCAGGTTCTGCCAGAAGCCGACCTGGGCGCGCCAGTTTACGAGGAGGCCGGAATCGACCGCGCCTTTCGGGCCAGCATGGAAAAACTCCTTGATATTGTCGCCGAAGCTGGCGCCGAAACCAGGCATGGCGAAGGCGGAAGGCGTTCCCGGGCGCATCTTCACCGGACGCTCGGTGAGAAAGTCCTTGAGATTCGACAAGAGGCTTTTCAGGCTGGATTCGCGCGCTGGCGAACGGTAGCGGCCAAGCTGAAGGGTCGGGCCCCCGTTGGTACTTCCGGCGTCATTAGCTCTGGCGCCAAGCTCTGACATTCGGCAACTCCGGTCCCTCCCGCATTTAGACGCGAGTATGCGGGAAAGGATGCCCAGCCCTGGGGTAGTCTGCCCGTTTGAATTTTGGCTGCTTGTGCCACGACCAAGAAAATTCAAACTGGCCCATTACGCAGCTCTGGGCTGGCTGACAGACCCTCGCAGGTCAGTGTAACATACGACGAGTGGCGGGAATTTCCGGTTTCCGGCGCGTGCAAGGGTAGGAAACGCGCGCTTCCGTTCTACAATCACCGGGCGATAGATGACGTTCCCATCACGTTGTTTCGCGATGGAGCGGCAAGGAAAGGCTTCTCGACTTCGCAAATGGCGAAAACCCTCGATTTGAAGAGCACCCTGAATCTGCCGAAAACAGATTTCCCGATGAAGGCCAAGCTGCCGGAGCGGGAGCCGGAACAATTGGCCGAATGGGAGCGGATGGGAATCTACGCGCAGATTCTGGAGTCGCGCGCCGGCGCGCCGCTTTTCGTGCTGCACGATGGACCTCCATACCCGACCGGTGAGATTCATCTGGGAACGGGGCTGAATAAGACGCTGAAAGACATGGTTGTGAAGTCGAAAAGCATGGCCGGATTCCGCGCGCCGTACATTCCCGGCTGGGATTGCCACGGGCTGCCGATCGAAACGCAGGTGGAAAAGAAGCTGGGCGGGAAGACGTCGAAGGTGGCGCCGGCGGAATTCCGGAAAATGTGCCGCGAGTTCGCGGCGCGCTACGTGGAAATTCATAAAGTCGAATTCAAGCGGCTGGGCGTATTTGGGCAATTCGATAAACCTTATCTGACGATGAACCCTCACGACGAAGCGTGCATCGCCGAGGCGTTCATCGATTTTCTGGAGAAGGGCTACATCTATCGAGGGCTGAAGCCGGTCTATTGGTGCATCCACGACCGGACGGCGCTGGCTGAGGCGGAAGTGGAGTATGAGGATCACACCAGCCCGTCGATTTGGGTGAAGTTTCCGGTGGTGCAGGGGCCAAAAACGGGCAAGCTGGGCGAAGGAGTGAGCGCGCTGATTTGGACGACCACTCCGTGGACGCTGCCGGCGAACCGCGCGCTGGCGTTTCATCCCGATTTTGAGTATGCGATCGCGAACACTGGCGCGGGAAAACTCCTGTTAGCCAAGGAGCGCGTGAACGCGCTGAAGGCCGATCTTGGCATAGAGGTTCATGGAATTTCCGGCGGATGGAAGGGAAGCGATTTCGAAGGCGCGCAGTTCCAGCACCCGTTTCTGGAGATGCGCGTGCCGGGCGTGCTGGCCGATTACGTGACGCTGGATGCGGGCACGGGTATCGTTCACACGGCGCCGGGGCACGGCGCGGACGATTTCCGCACGGGACAGAGGTACGGACTGGAAACGTACGCGCCGCAGGATGACGAAGGCCGGTTCAAAGAAGGATTGCCGGAGTACAAGGGCAAAACCGTTTGGGAAGCGAATCCAGCGGTGACGCAACTGCTGCGCCAGCGCGAGATGCTGGTGGGCGAAAAGAAAATCACGCACAGCTACCCGCATTGCTGGCGCTGCGACAATCCGGTGATTTTCCGCGCGACGGAACAGTGGTTCATCGGTCTGGATCGTGACCGGTTGCGCGAACGCGCGCTGGCGGAAGTGGAAAAAGTGACATGGCTGCCGGAATGGGGCCGCGAGCGCATGCGCGAGATGATCGCGGAACGCCCGGACTGGTGCATATCGCGGCAGCGCTTCTGGGGCGTGCCGCTGATCGTGTTTTATTGCGACGCGTGCGGCAAACAATTGACGGATTACCACGCGCTGCGGCATGTGATCCCATTTCTCGAGCGCGAGGGCGCGGACGCCTGGTACACGCATTCCGCCGAGGAATTGCTGCCGCCGGGAACGAAATGCGCGTGCGGCGCGGAGAAGTGGCGCAAGGAATCGGACATTCTCGACGTGTGGTTCGATTCCGGCTCGACGCATCTGGCAGTGCTGAGCGAAAAAGAGGGCACGTGGCCCGCAGACGTGTACTTGGAGGGACCGGACCAGTTTCGCGGCTGGTTTCAGAGTTCGCTGCTGAACGGCGTCGGAATACGCGGGCGCGCGCCGTACAAACAAGTGGTGACGCACGGCTGGACGCTGGACGAGAAGGGCGCGCCGATGTCGAAGTCGAAGGGCAACGCGCTCTATCCGAAGGAAATTTCGGAGCGATGGGGCGCGGATTTGCTGCGGCTGTGGGTTGTGTCGCAGGATTACACGGCGGACATGCGCGTCTCACCGGCGATGATGACGCAACTGGCCGAGGCGTACCGGAAGATACGCAACACGTTCCGATTCGCGCTGTCGAATCTTTTCAATTTCGATCCGGCGCGCGATTCGCTGGCGGACGCCGATCTATGGGAAATCGACGCGTGGATGTTGAGGCGAACGGGAGCGCTCATCCGGCAATGCCGCGAATGGTATGCGAATTTCGAGTTTCACCGCGTGTATCACGCGCTGCACGACTTTTGCGTGGTCGATTTGAGCGCATTTTATTTTGACGTGCTGAAGGACCGGCTGTACACGTTCGCGCCGAATAATCGCGGACGGCGTTCGGCGCAAACGGCGGTATATCGCATCGCCGGCGCGCTGGTACGAACCGTCGCGCCGATACTGGCGTTCACGGCGGAGGAAGTGTGGAAGCATTTGCCGCAGGAAGATGCCGCGCCGCCGAGCGTACACATGGCGTATTTTCCGGACGCGGCGCAGCTCGAGAACGCGTTCGACGCGGATCGCTCGAAAAAATGGGGGCGCTTGGCGCAGGTGCGCGACGACGTGCTGAAGGCGCTGGAAGCGGCGCGCAACGCGAAGACGATCTCGTCCGCGCTAGAGGCGAAAGTGATTTTTCACGCGCACGGCGCCGATCTGGAATTTTTGCGCGGGCACGCGGCGGCGCTTCCGGCGCTGTTCATCGTGTCGCAAGTGGAGATTCTCGCGTCGGACACTTCTGCTGACGCCAAGTCAGGGGGTTCTGGCGGCGCGTACAGCGTCGATATCCGGCGCGCGGACGGCGCGAAATGCGAGCGCTGCTGGAATTATTCCACGCACGTGGGCGAGAGCGCCGATTATCCGACTCTCTGCGAACGCTGCGTGACGGCGCTCAACGAGATCGAGGGCGACGGCGGAATTCCGGTAGGGAGCGTTGCGTCCTGATGGCCGGCGCGCCGCGATCCGGCTGGGCACTCGGTTTGCTTGCTGTCGCAGTCCTCGTTGTGGATCAAGCCAGTAAATTTGCGGTTGAGAAATTCACTTCGCCCGGTTCCTTCCAGGTGGTGATTCCCGGGCTGCTGAATCTGGTCCACACGAGCAATCCGGGCGTGGCGTTTGGATTGTTCGCCGATTCGCAGGCGGCATGGCGCGGGCCGGTGCTGATTTTTTTCTCCATCGTCGTGATTGGGCTGATTATCTGGATGCTGTGGACGCGTCGCGGTGGAGGACCGCTGGGCAATTATGGACTGGCGCTGATTCTGGGAGGGGCCGCGGGAAACGTGGTCGATCGCGTGTTTCATCGCAGCGTGACGGACTTCATCGATTTTCACCTCGGCTCGTACCATTGGTACACTTTCAACGTAGCCGACACCGCGATCGTGATTGGCGCCGCGCTGGTGATTCTTGAACTTTTGCGCGATGGGTGCCGCGTCGGCCAGGAACACGCGTAGCCATGCACCCCGTACTTTTCCAGTTCGGCTCTTTCACCGTTTATACGTATGGCGTGCTGGTGGCGGCGGGCTTCGTTGCGGGACTCTGGTATGCATACTGGCAAGCGCCGCGCGCGGGAATCAATCCGCGAAAGATATGGAACCTGGGCATCTACGGGATTCTGGTGGCGCTGGCGACATCGAAGCTGTGGCTTATCTTCAGCAATTTGCATTACTACCTCTCGTATCCCCGCGCGATCTTCAGCGTTGCAACGATCGAATCGGGCGGCGTGTTTTATGGCGGCGTGATCGGCGGACTCGCGTGGGTGCTGATGTACACGCATTTTCAGAAGATGCCGTTTCTTTCGGTGCTGGACGTTTCGGCCGCAGGCGTCGCGCTGGGGCACGGAATTGGACGGCTTGGCTGCTTCGCCGCCGGTTGCTGCTACGGCAGGCCGACGTCGATGCCATGGGGCGTCACGTTCAAGAGTTCGATGGCCGCGCGGCTCTCCGGCACGCCGCTGCACGTGGCGCTGCACCCCACGCAACTCTACGAATCGGGCGCGGAGTTTCTGAATTTTCTGCTTCTGATCTGGCTTGGCACGCGGCAGCGATTTTCAGGACAACTGATTGGCGCCTATTTCATCCTCTACGGGATCGAGCGCGGAACCATCGAATTTTTCCGCGGCGATCCTGGGCGCACGATGATGTTTCACGACTCGGTTTCGCTGATGCAATTCGTCAGCTTGGGGCTGATCCTTACCGGCGCGTTTTTATGGTGGCGCGGATTGCGGCGCGATGGGTCCGCCGAATCCGCCGCGCCAGGCGCGGTGAGCGCGGCATCGCCCTCCTGAGCAGCGCATGAACCGCCCTCCTGCTACGGATGCTGACTCGCAACCGGCGGAATCTCAACCTGCTTCCGCGCACGTCCGTGCTTTCGTTGTCGAAGCGGATCGCGCAGGCGGGCGCCTCGACCGCTTCCTTGCGTCGGAAATTCCGGAGTTGAGCCGCTCCCGCTTGCAGGAATTGATCGAGGAGGGGCGCGTGCTGGTCGATGGCGCGGCGTGCAAACCTTCGCACCATTTGGCCGTGGGCGAATCGGTCGCGCTGGAAATGCCGCCGCCGCAGGCGGCCGGCGTCGAACCAGAAGAAATCCCTCTCGAAATTCTGTACCGCGATGAAGATGTGGCCGTGGTGAACAAACCCGCAGGCATGATCGTCCATCCGGGCGCGGGCGCGTCGAGCGGCACGTTGGTGGCGGCTTTGCTGAGCTGCTTCGGAGGGAGCACGGGGCTGTCGTCGATTGGCGGGCCGCTGCGCGCGGGAATCGTCCATCGGCTGGACAAGGGAACTTCCGGCCCGCTGATCGTTGCGCTGAACGACGCGGCTCACAAGCAGCTCGTGGAGCAATTCAGCACCAGGCTCGTGCGGAAAACGTACGTGGCGCTACTGCATGGGAAGATCAAAGGCGATTCCGGCACGATCGAAATGCCGATCGCGCGCGACCCCCGCCGGCGTTCGCGCATGACGGCGCGCCGCCGCGAAGGCCGCGCCGCTCGCACCGACTGGCGCGTGCTGCTGCGCCTGGATGGATTCTCGCTCGTGGAAGCGGATCTGCACACGGGCCGGACGCACCAGATTCGCGTGCATTTTTCAACGCTGGGCTACCCTGTGATCGGGGATACGCTTTACGGAGCGCCGCGGCAGGAGCGCGCGGGTGATGCGACGCTGCCGGAACTTGGGCGGAATTTTTTGCACGCCGCGCGCGTGGCGTTCGCGCAGCCCCGCACGGGAGAACGCATTGAGGTGCGCGCGCCGCTGCCCAGTGAACTGCGCAATTATCTGAGCGCGCTCGCGGCCACCAAAAAATTCGACGAGACAGCGATTGACGCTGCCTTACGCCCGTTCCTATAATCGCGCTTGGTGAAATTGTTGAAATTGGCCGTACAGCAGCGCCCCGCCTTGCGTTTCGCGCGACAAGTTTTCGTGCTGGTGGTACTGTCCGCGGCCGCCGCTTTCGCGCAGCAACCAGCGCAGCCGCAACCGCCCGCGCCGACCGCGCAAAACTCCGCGCCGTCCGCGGCGAGTAAGCGACTTCCCCTTCCGCCAACCGCGGAGCCTCCGATCCGCGTTACCACGGGATTGGTACATTTGGTGGTGACCGTGACGGACAAACATCATCGTCTCGTGACCGACCTGGACCGCTCCGATTTTAAAATTTCCGAGAATGGCGTGCCGCAGGAAATCCGATTCTTCGGCAGTGAAACGGACCTGCCGCTGCGCATCGGCGTGCTGCTAGACACGTCCAACAGCATCCGCGACCGATTGCAATTCGAAAAAGACGCGGCCAACAATTTTCTGAATGACGTGATCCGCCGCGGCAAGGACATGGCGTTCCTCATGACGTTCGACAACGAGCCGCAGGTGATCCAGGACTATACCGACCAAATCTACTTGCTCACCTCCGCCATTCAGGATCAGCGCGCCGGCGGAGGCACCGCCCTGAACGACGCGATCTACATGGCCGCGGAGAAACTGGAGAAAGCGCCGCTGATGCGCGGGCAAACGCCGGATCTGCGGCGAGTGATCGTGGTGATCAGCGACGGCGACGATAACCTAAGCGACCACGCGTTCAGCGATGCTATTGGAGAGGCGGTTCGCTCCGAAGCGGTGATTTACACCATCAGCACCAACACGGACTGGCTGGCTATCGATAATCCGAATAAGCCAACGAAGTACAACATGGATCCCGGCGACAAAGCCATGAGCGATCTGGCGAATCAAACCGGCGGGCGCGCCTTTTTCCCGTATTCCACGGATGACCTGGCTGATTCGTTCCAAAACATCGGCACGGAACTGCGCAGCCAGTATTTCATTGCGTATAAGCCCACGAATCCGCCTGTCGCCGGGCAGTACAGAAAAATCGACGTGAGAACGGATCGAAAGGGACTGATCGTCCGGACGCGCAAGGGCTACTATTTCGTGGGACCCGCTACGAATCCGGGAAATTGACGCGGGCCCAAGCGTGCGTCATTCATAGGGAGCGAAGTAACCCTTACGGGCCAGGATCTTGTCTCCCGGCTGGTCCACTTCCACTTTGATCTTGCGGTAGGTGCCATCACGGCGCGTGTTGGTCGGGTAGTATCCCAGCACGTACTGGGAGCGAAGCTCTTCGGAAATTATGTCGAAGGCTTTTTCGAGCGAATCGTTGTTGTGGACGCGAATCACGCGGCCGCCTGTCTCTTCGGCCATTTCGTGGGCTACACCCGGGCCGACTCCGGTGGTAGCGGAAGGGT
>JASHPG010000078.1 GCA_030038275.1 Candidatus Acidiferrales bacterium
GTCAGCGCATGAGACGCCTTGGGCGCGGCCCCAACGGCCATGAATCAGCCGACGGGGATCCCGCGGGGTGGAGGCTGTATGAATCGACGCAAACTGTTGTCACTGTTAGGCGCTTCGCCGGCGCTGCTGGCGGGATCGAGACTGGATGCGGCAACCCGCCAAACGGGTTCGACTGCATCATCGACCGGCAAAATCGAGGCGCTGAATCCGAAAGGCGCGCCGCCGCCGATCACGCTGATCCCCATGGCGCCACGCCTGAAAACGCTCGACGGGAAAACGATCTATCTCGTCTCCGACGGCTTTCCCGGTGCCGATCATTTCCTGAATCAGATCGCCATCTGGTTCCAGAAAAATATGCCGAGCGTCAAGACGGTTTACCGCCTGAAAGCCGGCGCGCTGCCCGATGACGACCCGAAGCTCTGGGCCGAAATCAAAGCCAAGGGCAACGCCGTCATTATGGCCATTGGGCATTGAAGCACCTGCACCCCAGCGACCGTCGGTCACTGCATCACTCTCGAGAAAATGGGCATTCCCACGGCACCGATCGTCACCATCGCGTTCAAAGATCTGGCCTATAGCAACGCGGCGCAGCGCGGTATGCCGCACGAACGCATCTGCTTCACGCCGCATCCGGTGTGGGGCAAGACGGACGCGCAGATGTACGCGTACCTCGAAGGCGACGATCCTGTGACGCACAAGCCGTTGATGCCGGAAATCATCAGCGCGCTCACGAAGCCGCTCACGCCGGACGAAGAAAAGTCCGGCACGGTGACGCCGCCAATAGGCCCAACTGTTTTCTCGGACACTCCGGATAACTTGCAGAGCTATTACATGAATAATGGCATGACCGACTTCATGCCGATCATTTTGCCGACGCAGGAAAAAGTGGACGCGATGCTCAAGGGTACGAGCCACGCGCCCGACGAGCCAGTCGGGAAAATGTGTCCGGCGAAGGGGTCGTATCCAGAGTGGTCGTACAACGTGAGGAATATTGCTATCAACGCAGTGATGGCCGGGTGCGATCCCACTTATTTCCCTATCGTGCTGGCGATTGCCGCGAGCGAATTGCCGTCGCTTTCAAGCTCCACGAACTCGTTCGCAACCGCGGCGATCATCAACGGCCCAATTCGCGACAAGCTCAACATGAACTACGGCATTGGCGCGATGGGTCCGTTCGCGCAGCCGAATGCCACGATTGGCCGCGCCTGGACGCTTCTCTCGAAGAATTGCGGCAGTTGCGGGCAGCCGGGACAAACTTACATGGGTACGTTTGGCAACACCTGCAACTACAACAACCTGATCATTCCTGAAAATGAGAAAGACAGTCCGTGGCATCCGTTTCACGTCCAAAAAGGTTTTAAGAAGGACGATAACATCGTCAGCGTATTTGTCGGCCTGGATATTCGCCAGGGACAGAACGGGCCGGGGCTGGGCGTGAAGCCTGTGCCGCAATATCAGGACGCCTTTGCGTTTAATTTCGGTACTTGCGCGCCGCTCTTTGGGGGTCTGATCGTTTGCGATCCGCTAGTGGCGCAAGGATTGGTCGAACTCGGCTATAAAACCAAGGAACCGTTGCTCGAATGGGTATGGCAGAACGCGACCATCAGCGTGAAGGACGCGAAGACCACGCTTTTCGGCCTGCGCTTCTCCGGCCCGCAAGCCGCAACTCTTCCGGACGACGCTCGCATTCCTATTTTCCGCAAGGCGAGCGACGTGAACATCGTGGTGGTGGGCGGCGAAACGAATCCCTATCATATGGTGGCGAACATGAGCTACCGCGGCAGCGTCTCGATCGACAAGTGGGCATAGAGCCGCGATATGTGAGCGTGAAGTGGCGGGCGCGAATCGCCTGGTTCGGATTTGCGTCCGCTGCGCTGTTTGCGACTGTCGCGACGATCTCGAGCGCGGCGCAAGTTTCGCCGCGCGCCGCGGATACCGATCTTGCGGCGCGTGCCCAGCCTTTGGGTAAGCCGCTTTCCACCATCGTCGAATTCGGCGAACAGTACGTAACCGGCGACGTGCCGTATGAAGTCCGGATTACCGTCGTAAAGGTTCTGCGCGGCGCGCCCGCCGAAGCGCTCGTGAACTCAGCCAGCGCTTCGAATCCCCACGCGAAAGCCGGATTCGAGTATGTTGCCGCACGGGTGCGGTTCGAGTTTTCCGCGCGGGTCTCGCCGGCGAACGATAGCTACACGCTCGATCCTTCGCAGTTTTCCGCGATTTCTCCTGGCGGCACCGCGTATCCAGTCGCGCGCTTGGTTGCGCAGCCGAAGCCAGGCTTGCATGCGACATTGAGATCGGGCGATTCTGCCGAGGGATGGGTCGTGCTGCTCGTGCCTCGGGGCGACCGCGCTCCGCTGATGCTTTTCGTGCCAAATCTGGGAACAACGTCACATTCGGGTGATAGCTCGGTGTTCCGGTTGTACGCCGCGTCTCTTGGCAACGCCAAAAATTCCTCGTAAGCTACTTTCATTCCGTGAGGCGGCGCAACTGAGGCAGCCGCGTTGCGCGGGCGGATTGCCGAACGAATCATGAGCACACAGCGGGCTACGACTCAACTGAGGCACAAAAGTCCGGTGCGGCCGGTGCGCCTGCGCACGTCGGGCGCGACGATGGAGAAGCGCGCGGACGGGACTTTCTTGATTTGTCCCGATGAGCCGCTCGAAAAATATCCGCGCGTGCTGACGGAGCGGCTCACGTATTGGGCGAGCGTGGCGCCGGAACGAGTGCTGGCCGCGAAGCGTGGACGTGACGCGCAGTGGCGCTATTTGACGTACGGCGAAGCGCTACGCAAAGTATGCAGCCTCGGACAAGCGCTGCTCGACCGCAAACTTTCCGCCGACCATCCGGTGGCGATCCTTTCCGAAAACGATCTGGAACATTTGCTGCTGATGTTCGCGGGGCAGCACGTGGGCGTGCCGACCGCGTCGATTGCGCCGCCCTATTCGCTGATATCGAAGGATTTCGCGAAGCTGCGTCATGTGATGAAAACCTTGGAGCCGGGGCTGATCTTCGTCGCGGATGGCGAGCGCTACCGGCACGCGCTCGATTCGGTGGTCGATCGCGAAACGGAAGTGGTATTCGCGCAAGGCCCCTTGAGCGATCGGCGAGCGATTTCGTTCGAGCGGCTTGCGGCGACAACGCCGACGGCTTCGGTGGATGCCGCGCACGCGGCGATTCAGCCGGACGACGTGGCTAAGTTCCTCTTTTCGTCTGGTTCCACGGGCGTGCCAAAAGCGGTGATCAACACGCATCGGATGATTTGCAGCAATCAGCAGATGATCTTGCAGGGATTTCGCTTTCTCGAAGAAGAGCCGCCGGTGCTGCTCGATTGGATGCCGTGGAACCACACGGCCGGAGGAAATCACAATACCGGCTTGCCGCTCTACAACGGCGGCACGCTCTACATCGATGACGGCCGACCTACGGCGGCCGGAATTGCGGAGACGGTTAAAAATCTGCGCGAAATCGCGCCTACTCTGTATTTCAACATGCCGCGCGGATATGAGGAACTGCTCGCCTATTTCCGGCGCGACGCGCAACTGCGCGAAAATTTCTTCAGCCGCGTGAAATTCATGTTTTACGCCGGCGCGGGGCTTTCGCAGGCGCTTTGGGACGCCTACCGCGATCTGATGCTGGAAACCTGCGGCGAGCGCATCTTGATCGCCACGGGTCTTGGCGCGACGGAAACCGCCCCCATGGCGCTGCAATGCACATGGGACACCGAGCACGCTGGGTCAATCGGCATCCCCATGCCCGGCGTGGAAACGAAGCTCGCGCCGGTCGGATCAAAGCTCGAAGTGCGGGTGAAGGGACCGAACGTCACGCCCGGCTATTGGAAAGAGCCGGAGCTGACCGCGCGCGCTTTCGACAAAGAAGGCTACTACCGTTTCGGCGATGCAGCGCGATTCGTCGATCCGGACGACATTAACCAAGGATTGTTTTTTGATGGACGGCTGGCCGAAGATTTCAAGCTTGCGTCGGGGACTTTCGTCAATATCGGGCCGCTGCGCGCAAAAATCCTGCACTGGTTCGCGCCGTACGTGACCGACGTGGCGATCGCTGGTCCTGACAGGCGCGATTTAGGCATTCTTGTGTTTCCGAATCTGCAAGCGTGCCGTGGGCTCACGCCGAATTTGCCCGCATCCACGCGGGCCGCCGAAGTTTTGCGCCATGCCGCG
This sequence comes from Candidatus Acidiferrales bacterium, assembly GCA_030038275.1. Classification (GTDB taxonomy): domain Bacteria; phylum Acidobacteriota; class Terriglobia; order Acidiferrales; family UBA7541; genus Palsa-295. The sequence goes on from JASHPG010000078.1 coordinate 4,182, forward strand.
GTTGCCGCGAAATTCGCGGAGCTGCTGGAGTCGTTCGCCGAGCAAGCCACCGGAAATTCCAATCGAGTGGTGCGCGCGATGCTGATGGACGAGCCGCCGTCGCTCGACGCCGGAGAAATTACGGACAAGGGATCGCTGAACCAGAAGGTGATTCTCGCGCGACGCGCCGCGCTGGCGGAAGAAATGTACGCGGAACCTGCATCGGCTCGGGTGCTCCGCATTCGCGAAGACCAGCGCGATTAGCCGCCTGTGAATTCGGATTCGGCGGCGCGCGTGGATGCCCGGCGTTGCTCGGATGCGGCGCGAGGCGTGTACGTGGCCTTCAGAATGATGGCGAGCGCGACGAGCAAATCGGTGGCCGCATTGGCCCAAATCATCGCCGCGGCGTGCAGCATCCATCCATACGCGAACCATAGCGCGACGCCGATGAAGTACACCGCCAGCATCGCGTAGGATAAATCGGCGCCGCCCTGCCGGCGAATTTTCAACACCTGTGGCACGAACGCAACGGTAGTGCAGATCGCCGCGGCCGTTCCTATGTCACCGACGAGTCCCATTCGTTTCCCTTCGCCTTTTATCGATCTGCCGGGCCAAGCCGCCAGAGGCGCGGCACCGCTTCCGTACGAGTGTACTAGACGCGACTTCCGGCTAGTTAATTTCGCCCCGCCAATGTGCTAGCCTCAATGATTCGCGAGGATCCCGAACCACGATGAAACTCAGCACCGACCGCATTCTCACAACGCACGTCGGCAGCTTGCCGCGCTCGGCGCAACTGTCGGACCTGCTGTTGCGCAAAGATCACGACGAGAACGTGGATCAGGCGGAGTTCGATCGCGTTGTGCGCGAAGCGGTCGCGGACAATGTCGCGCGCCAGGCCGCCATTGGCATCGACGTGGTGAGCGACGGCGAAGCCAGCAAAGTGAGCTACGCCACGTACGTTCACGAGCGGCTTACCGGATTCGACGGCGATCAGCCGCGGAAGCCGGCGCTTGATCTGTCGCCGTACCCGGATTTTCGCGAGCGCATCGCGCGTGTGGCGGGCAAGCAGGCGTTCCGGCGCTCGTGCTGCGTGGGGCCGGTGGAGGTACAAAACCGGCAGCAATTGCGCAAAGATTTGGCGAATCTGCGCGAAGCAATCGCGAAAACGCGCGTGACGGAAGCGTTCATGAACGCAGCATCGCCTGGCTTGGTGGCGGCCTTTCAGCCTAATCAATTTTATCCATCGCACCGCGCGTATGTGGAGGCCGTCGCGAGAGCGATGAAGGAAGAATACGAGGCGATTGTGGCGGCGGGATTCATCTTGCAAGTGGATTGTCCCGACCTGGCGATGGCGCGCCATACTGGATTCCAGGATTTGAGCGAGACGGAGTTTCTGAAACGCGCCGAGCAGCACGTGGACGTGCTCAACCACGCGCTCGCGCAAATTCCCGCCGATTCGGTGCGTATGCACGTCTGCTGGGGCAATTACGAGGGGCCACACGACCATGATATTCCGCTCGAAAAGATCATTTCCATCGTGCTGCGGGCCAAGCCGCGCGCCGTGCTTTTCGAAGCGGCCAATCCGCGGCATCAGCACGAATGGACGGTCTGGAGCGACACGCGCATTCCCGAGGACAAGATTCTGGTGCCGGGATTGATCGAGCCGTGCGGCGCGACGGTGGAGCATCCGGAGCTTGTCGCGCAGCGGATCGCGCGATTTGCGGAGATCGTGGGGCGCGACCGCGTGATCGCAGGAACCGATTGCGGTTTCGGAACGTTCGCGGGGATGGGCAAGCTCGAGCCGGAAATGGTTTATAAAAAGCTGCGGTCGCTCGTGGAAGGCACGGCGATCGCGTCGGCACGGTTATGGAAGCGGTCGATGGCACGCGCCCGATACGCGAATTGAAGGCCTAAGCAAAGCCAGCGATTCGAATACGGCGAGCGAACGGGAATGGTGCCGCAACGCGACGGAAGAAAAAACCCCTCATGGGCGGCTCTCTATGCCCAAGCGATCAAGTGGCTCACTTTCGCGCTGCTGATTGCGATTGCGATCACGCTCATAGCGCGCCGCGGCGGAAAAGACCTGTCAAAGGAAACGGACGCGCAACTCGGCCTCAACGCGCAGCAGTCAGCCGGGCGCGCCATATTCGAAACCGATTGCGCCGCATGCCATTACGCGTATTCGTCGTCAGGGCTAAAAGGGCCGGGACTCAAAAACCTATTCCGCAAAAAATATTTGCCGAGCGGCTTGCCAGCGAACGACCGGTTCGTGGAGCAAACCATCGTCAACGGCCGCGGCATGATGCCGGCGCAAGGCGGCGCGCTGACGGATAAACAGCTTTCGGATTTGATCGCATACCTGCACACGCTGTAGCGCGCTCGATTCGTTTTCTCAGCGCGAGGAGGGCCTGATGGCGGCGTTTCCAGGCGTTGATTTTCTCGACCTCGATTCTTCGTTCAGCGACGAAGAGCTTCTGGCGCGGCGCACGGCGCGGCAGTTTGTGGACGAGCACGTGCTGCCGATCATCACCCAACACTATCGCGACGCGACCTTCCCGATGGAGCTGGTGCCGCAGCTCGGCGAGCTGGGATTTTTCGGCTCTAACCTGAAAGGCTACGGCTGCGCGGAAATGTCCAACGTGGCGTATGGACTGGTGATGCAGGAGCTGGAGCGCGGCGATTCGGGATTGCGCAGCTTCGTTTCGGTGCAAGGCGCGCTAGTGATGTTTCCGATTTACGCCTACGGCTCGGACGCGCAGAAGGAAAAATGGCTCCGGCGCTTGCAGAGCGGCAAGGCCATCGGCTGTTTTGGACTCACCGAGCCGCAGTTTGGCTCGAATCCCGGAGGAATGCTCACGCGCGCCGTGAAGCGCGGCAATAACTACGTGCTGAATGGCGAAAAAATGTGGATCACGAACGGCTCAATCGCCGATGTGGCCGTCGTGTGGGCGAAATGCGAGGACGAGCGCGTGCGCGGCTTCTTGGTCGAGAAAGGCGCCAAAGGATTCGCCACGCACGACGTGCACGGAAAGCTTTCCATGCGCGCGTCTGTTACTTCTGGGCTAGCGTTCAACGATTGCGAATTGCCCGCCGAAAATCTGCTGCCTGGAATCGAAGGGCTCCGCGGACCGCTTTCGTGCCTCACGCAAGCGCGCTACGGAATCGGTTGGGGCGGCATCGGCGCGGCTATGGCCTGCTACGACACGGCCCTGCAATATGCGAAAACACGCAAGCAGTTCGCCGATAAGCCGATCGCGTCGCATCAGTTGGTGCAGGACAAGCTCGCCTGGATGCTCACGGAAATTTCCAAGGCGCAGGTGCTGGCGCTGCAAGTGGGCCACCTAAAGGATCGGAATCGCGCGCAGCCGGTGCATATCTCGATGCTGAAAATGAACAACGTGTGGATGGCAATCGAAGTGGCGCGGCGCGCCCGTGAGTTGCTCGGCGCGAACGGAATCGTTGATGACTATGGCGTGATGCGCCACATGAGCAATCTCGAGTCCGTTTACACCTACGAAGGCACGCACGATATTCAGCGCCTCATCCTCGGCGAGCACATCACCGGAATTTCAGCCTTCGCGTGACGGAAGTACGGCACTGGTGGCTGTGAGCGGAACAAGGCGCTGCACGAGCGCGGCGCGAAATGATAGAATTTGTGGACCGCTGCCGGGTGGTGTAATTGGCAACACGTCTGGCTCTGAACCAGAAGACTCTAGGTTCGATTCCTAGCCCGGCAGCCAACCTCTCCAGTCAAAAGAAATTCGTAAACCCCACTATCAATCGCCGCAGCTTGCCGAATCTCGCGTCAATTTCGCTCATCAGATGGCCTGGGACCA
>JASHPG010000079.1 GCA_030038275.1 Candidatus Acidiferrales bacterium
TGTCGTTCGCGTCAAACCATTCGGCGAGAACGGCAATCACGCTGGTTTTGCCTACACCGCCCTTCCCTCCCATCGAGAGAATGACCCGTTTGTTTGCGGTTCCCGCGGCGGTGCTGGACCCCGCGCCGTCGCTCAATAGTCTTGTTTTCATGCATCCCTCCTACCTCCCAGAATTGTGCTCTCAACTAAATCTCGCCGTACACAAGTGCGAGTTCATCAAAGAGCGATTGCAATGCAGGCTCGGCCAGCGCCGCGGAAAACAAACGCTTCAACCTCTTCCATTCCTCTTCGGAAAAGCTGAAAGTTACTTGATCCTTGTGCCGGCGGAAAACAAAGCAGAGTTCCTGGCCCTTCAACGTCTCGGTCCACGCGTTAAAATACGGCCCGTCCCACCGCTTTCCGGGTTCCAGCTGTTCGAGTATCGCTGCGAATTCCCGGATTTGCGGATATGGACCTAGCGGATAGACCACACCTCGGCTGTCCATTGTCAGTGCGAGGTGAACTTCCCCCTCAGAACTCACATTTCCGGACAAATAGAAATCGCCGTCTTTCTTCGTCGGGACAGACGGCCAGTCGACGAACTCTTCCCGGCGCCGCGCGCGCACCGGACGGTGCTCGCGCACCCAGTGGCCGCGAGCAGCCAGGCGAAACACGGTGGGCAGGAACGGTTCCAGAGCGCGGTTCAGAGCCATGACGTTACTCAGTTCCTCGTCTCGCAATGCGACGTAGAAATTGCGCCCAACGCCCACCGGCTTTTTTGGCGGACTCGGCGATTCCCGTAACCCACGAATGAGGTTCCGAACAATCTTCGGGACGAACTCTGGATCGAACTGCCGCTCGTTAAACGATGCATCTTCGGGAACGTCAAGGTTGTCGGCGTAGTATCGATCTAGACCCGAACCGCGGTCGGTACGAAGCGCTCGCACAGCCAGCAGCGCCTCGAGCATCGTGGCAAACACGCCCGGACCGGGCATCAGCGGATTCTCGGAAACCTCTTCGCAAGCGATCTGAATGTACTGCGCGACGAAAATCCATTCAGCCCGCGACCACGCCTGCCCCTGCTGCCATTTTTTCCGGAGGCCGACCAGCGACTCGGTCGGAGTCTGCTGTAAATCCGCGACCTCCAGGCGAAAGTCCAGCCGTTCATCCTTGGCCGATTCCAACAAGAATTTGGCTACATCGGAGGTCGAAACGGATTCGTTGCGTCCATTGGAGATGACGTGTTTAGCCCTCTCTAGAAACTCCCGGAGCGTATCGGAGATGCGAATGGACAGTGTTTGTTGTTGCGGCTTGCGCTCCACAGAACAATACTTGCACGGATTCTATAAAATTGCAACACTGTGAGAGTAATCACTTGTATCGATACAAAATTCGTGTACGATTGTGCATGGGAGGAGTGGGACGAATTTTATGTCGATACGGATGACTGTCTCAAGCACGCCGGCAACGGCACCATCTTCGTCAAGAAAAGAGGTGTACCGTGGCTGAACTGGGGATGCTCGACCAGTATTTCGAAGAAGTTGCGGCCCGGCTGGAACGGCGACTTGAGCAGCACATTACCCCAAGCGGACCGGCCAAGCGGCTCTTTACCGTTCCGGAAGCGGCTGCATACCTTGGCCGCACCGAAAATGCGGTCAAACTGCTGATTTACCGGGGCAAGGTTCCTGTCACCCGAATCGATAGCAAGTGGCAGATTGATAAGAAAGCACTCGATAAATTGATCGATGAATGCACGTATTTTGAATCAGAGCATCGGACTTGACGGTTACACTGTAACCGTTCTATTCTCTGACAATGGCTCGGAAACCGAAGAGCGGCAGCATTTATCAACGGAACAAAGTCTGGTGGATCAAGTACTACGCCAAGGGCCAGCCCGTCTACGAATCATCTCATTCCGTCCGGCCTGAGGACGCGGAGCGGCTGTTACGAAAACGCTTGGGAGATATCGCCACAGGGGCCTACCGGGGTACCGCACCGGAACGCACCACTCTGAATCAATTGTTTGATTTGGTCGTGGCGGATTATCGCGAAAACGGTAAGAGTAGCCTCAAAGACGTGGTTGGCCGGCTGCGCCTTTACCTGCGGCCAAGGCTCGGAAAGTTGAGAGCCGCAGAGTTCGGCTCGGCCGACGTCCGCCGGTACAAATCGATGCGTAAGGAAGAGAAAGCGGCGCCGGCTAGCATCAATCGGGAACTCAGTATTTTGAAGCGTGCATTCAGTCTCGGCTCCAGGCATGATCCTCCGCTAGTGCACCATAATCCACCAGTCGAGAAGATTCCGGAGAACAATGTCCGCACCGGATTCCTGGAAAAGGCTGACTACGATCGCCTGTTAGCCGAACTTCCGGCATATCTCAGACCCGCCCTGATAATCGCGTATCACACCGGTTGCAGGCTAGGAGAATTGATGTCGTTGCGATGGTCGGATGTCAATCCGGCGAGCAAAGAAATTGTTATTCGAGCCGAATATTCGAAGAACAAGAGGCATCGAGTGTTGCCCATCTACGCGGACATGACCGGGGCGTTGGCCGCGCAAAAGGCGGAGCGCGACGAGAAATATCCGAAACTGGAGTGGGTCTTTCACGATGGCAACGGCAACCGGTTACGAACGTTCTACAAAGCTTGGCATTCCGCCTGCGAAAGAGCCAAACTCGATGGCCGCCTGTTCCATGATCTTCGCCGGAGCGCGGTCCGGAATATGGTGCGCGCCGGAATTCCGGAAGTAGTGGCTATGGCTATCAGCGGCCACCGCACACGCCATGTGTTCGACCGATACAACATCGTGACGGATAAGGACCTCGCTGCCGCGGCGGAGAAAATGACGCGATATTTAGCGGCACAAACTGAAGTCAAGTAGGTTCCTCGGAACGCCCCGCCGCGAAAGCTTCCTCGTCGTCCTGATCCTCTCCGGCAGGCTCTACGTCATCGAAAAAGCTGGCTTGCGGTTTGGGCGGCACGTAATCCGCACCCAGGCCGAGGGGCAGGGGTGCGTGCGGCCGGCCATCGGCCCAAGAACTTCGCTGAGTGGCTGCCGCATGTTGCGCCAACCAGTCGCACCGGGTGTTGTCCTCATGCCCGGCATGCCCCATGGTCCATACCCACGTGGTCTTGTGCAGAGCGACCAGTTCGTCGAGTTCCATCCAGAGATCGGCATTGCTTACCGGCTCATTCTTCCGCCACCAATTGCAAATTGCCCCAGTGATGCTCGTCCGAACTGGCTGACAGCTTCATTGAATCACAATACGTTCGGGTGCGCGCGAATCGCAGTATTAGCATAGGTATTGCCATTCTGTCAGGTATAAGTTACCCTAGGATTATGAGCCGCATGAAAGGGATCACCATCAAAATTCCGGAAGCTGTCGCCCAACAACTGAGGGAACAAGCTCGCGAGAGCGGATGCAGTGTCGCGGCGCTCGTTCGCGAACGTATCGAGACCCCCCGTCCTGGCGCTACGTCGGTCTACTCCATGACGAGTGACCTGGCCGGCAGCCTCGCCGGCAGCCGGTCGCCCGCAACAAACGCGCGCCGGAGGTTTCGGCGGCCATGATCACAATCTGTGATACGGGTCCACTTGTCGCCTATCTCAATCGCAACGATCCGTATCACAAGTGGGCTGTTGCGCTTCTGAAAAACGTGCGGCCTCCGATGCTGGTCTGCGAACCTGTGCTAACTGAAGTGGTATATTTTCTTCGCGAGGACGGCTTAGCAGTCGATCCGCTGTTTCAATTGCTCGAGCGTGAAGCGGTTCGGCTAGATTTTGATGTTTCATCTTATTGGCCACGCATCAGAACGCTGATGTCGCGATATCGGCAAATGGATTTGGCCGATGCGTCGATCGTCGTGATGAGCGAGTTGCGTGCGCGATCCCAGGTTCTGACAGTCGATCGCACTGACTTTAGCATCTATCGACGAAACGACCGGCAGGTGATAAACTTCGTCGCCCCCGAAAAAGATGGCGAAAGTTGACCCCCTGGGGGCCATGCCAAGGTCGCGAATATACGCGAACGGGACGAGCAAAGCGGCCGTATCACTAATCCCAATCCATTGATCTGCAAATAACGACGTTTTTATTTCAACTGGCCAGCCGGCCGGCAATGTTTTTGAGCTGGGCCAGGGCGGCCAGGACATCGGGAGGGGGGAGTGAGTCGGTGCCAAAGCGTCCCAATGCCGCTAACGGTTACAAATGGTGACGGTCGCCTTTTTGAACCTGCAGCGGTTATTTCAAATTGACAGGAGTTGCTCAACAGACAGGTATGCTGAACGTGCTAGTGCAACTGTGGACTTCCGGCCCGCAGCACCGGCACCCGTGCTCCGAAAGCGCGATCCGGGCAACCGCCGGCACGGGATTTCTGGAAACGGCCGATTATGATCTCCTGCTAGACGAACTTGCATATTTCAGACCCGCCTTGATAATCGGCTATGATACCGGTTGCGGGCTAGGAGAATTGATGTCGCTGCGATGGTCGGATGTCAATCTGGCGAGCAACGAGATTGTTATTCGAGCCGAGCATTCGAAGAACAAGAGGCACCGGGTATTGCCCATCTACGGGAACATGACCGGCGCGTTGGCCGCGCAACAGGCGGAGCGCGACGAAAAATATCCGAAACTGGAGTGGGTCTTTCACGATGGCAACGGCAACCGTTTGCGAACCTGCTACAAAGCCTGGCATTCTGCGTGCGAAAGGGCCAAACTCGATGGCCGCCTGTTCCATGATCTTCGCCGGAGTGCGTGTTCCGGAACATGGTGCGCGCCGGAATTCCGGAAGTGGTAGCTATGGCTATCAGCGGCCACCGCACACGCCACGTGTTGGACCGATACAAAATTGTGACGGATAAGGACCTGGTTACCGCGGCGAAAGAAAATGGCCCAATATCTGGCGGCACAAACTGATGTCAAATAGGTTCCCCGGAATCCCCTCATGGCATTCACTCGTATGCCGAAACATCGCACCCCCGAATACTAAGGCCAGTATAGCTTCCTGAGATTATGCAGCGGTGGCTAGGCCTTGTGAATAGCCTTAATGGCTAACTGCGGATCGTAAGTAATGATCTTTAACAGCGCAGCGGCCGGTCCGGTTGGACGACGCCGATTCTGTTCCCAGTTTTGTAGCGTCTTAATGCTGACGCCCATCAAGCGCGCGAAGTCTGACTGCGAAAGGCTTGTTCTTTCACGAATTGCCCGTATCCCGGAAGATCCGTTTTCAAAGCAGCGGGATGCATTTATCTGGCGGCGCAAAATTGCACCGCCTTCGCGCACACTTTCCAGCAGCTCTTCAAACATTTTAGCTTTCATCATTGAACTCCTCTTTCACGACCTTCGCAAGCTGCGCCACCTGTTTTGGCGTAAGATCGGCTGACACGTTTTTCGCGTATGCATACAGCAACGGGACTATGTCTTTTCGGACTGCCCAATAATAAATTACGCGCGCGCCACCTCGCTTGCCATGTGACCTCACTCCGACACGAACCTTGCGTATACCACCACCAACCTTGATGAGAACACCGAGACCCGGAGATGAGAACACCGAGACCCGGATTTCCAGCCAGTCGAGATTGAAACATCCCGTAATCACTCAACAGCGCCTTAATCTGCCTGGTGAAAGTGGGAGTCTCGATGAGTTCCACCCGTTTCATTATCCGCCATTGGCGGATAATCGTCAAGGCTGGTCGCCACTCGTATGGTTGCGCCTAATGGAAGCGGGACGTACGTTGTAATCCGGGTATTGGCCGCGTGGCAATTCTGAGATTTCGCATACCGGTCAGTGGCATCAGCCGAACTTCTGGAAAGCTTCCTCATCGTCCGCATCCTCTCCGGAAGGCTTTACGTCGTCGAAAAAGCTGCAGGTCGCGGTTTGGCGGCACATAATCCGCACCCGGGCCGAGGCGTAGGGGCGGGCGGCCATGCCCAAGAACTTCGCTTTGGCTGCCGCATGTCGTGCCAACCAGTTGATTGGGTGTTGTCCTCATGGCCGGCATGCCCCTGTGTAACCACTTGGTTCTGTGCACGTGGCCAATTCGTCGAGTTCTATCCGGAGATCGGCATTGCTCACCGGCTCGTTCTTCCGCCACCACTGCCTCCGTCTTCCTGTGAAATGCGGGATTCGAGCCGTACGGCTCGGGTGGTTGCGTTGCGGCATTGGAATTCTGACTCTACGATATCTTGATGCACTGGATTATTCGGGGACAAGTTGACTTTGGCCTCTGGGCGCCAGGCATGTTGGGGCTGCGTGGCTCTCCCATTCATGATCGTGCGCCCGATCCAGCGTCCCTGCTAGCGCAACGCTTCGCGATTCCACTGTGTCTCGGCGTGGTTGAACACCATCAAATCAAGGCAAGAGTCCAAGAGCGCGAGTGAAGCGTGGACGAACGCGAAATGGCGCCAAAATCCCGCCGATCGCTGGTCGGAACCTGGTAGACTCTCCGGCGCTCCGCTCCGGTCGCCACTGTTCCATCGACGACTCCTAAACGGAGACCTTTGAACTTGGTGTCCAACTCCAACGCCCTGGCGAGATCGGTGGGAAGCCCACGCTAGTCTCGGAGGGCCGGATCTTCAAGTAGATCGGCGAGGACATACCGAGTGCGAACCGGATGACGCTCCAGTGGGAAGTGGCGCGCCAGCACGGCCTCAGCCTCTTCTAGTCGTTTCAAGCCTATGACGTTCAAAAGCACCGCGACATCATTGCGATCCTGAAATTCTTCGCCGAGCCTCATGGCTAGGCACTTCATCGTGAGCAGGTATTCCGGATGCGGCGCGAAAACCCGTAAATGACTGAACTCCTGATACACCTCAAAGCGGCCGCTTGCGCTAAAGAACCCCTTTACGGCATCATTCAGCCAGTCATCGTCCAACCCTTCACGGGCTCCGACTCGCTGTGCGGCGCGGCGCAGTTCGGCGGCCGGGACAAGAAGAGCATCGATGTCCTTCGTCGCTTCTCGGGTTCGAAAGACAAGGCACATTACGGCGCCCCCGGCTAAGTAGATCTCGCCGCGCACGGATTCTGCAGCTAGTTCTGCGTTGAGTGCTTCCAGCAACCGGTATATCCGTTCCGCACTCAGGGTCAAACCCGATCTCCGACGCTCGAATCAATGAAAATGTTTCGACGGCGAAATGGTGGCGGCGATGCCGTCAGAAGATGCGCTCGCAGGTTCAGAGAAGGATCGATGAATACGGGGGCTTCGAGTGGTGTCACTGTCGCGGTCCAGGCAGGCGGCAGAACGCCCGCCTTATGGGCAACAAGTTCCACCATGGCGGCAACATAGTTTGCGCGGTACGGATCTTCTAGTCGCGGGTCAGGCAAAGCTTCGATATCCGGCCCCGAAGCAGACGCGAGTAAATCGTTAAGTTCGGCGAGTGGGTAGCTGATCTTCGCCGCGCAGGCGACTGCGCGCACCAAACGCGTGAAAGCGGCGAGCCGGTCCATCTCTTGATTTTAGCGGCTAGGCACATACTCGATCCGGTCGCGCCACTCCTCTGGTTGAGACGCACTCCAGACGAGAAGCAGCCATTCGATCGTGCGGCCGATACCGCCTGGCCCTTCGGGGACGATGAACACGCTACCCGCAATCCATTTCGGATGAGATCGGACGCGGACCGTCCGTCTGCCCGCGCCCGCTTCAATCCCCGAACATCTTCTTCATCGAGCCGCGCTGTCGCTGGAACAAAGCACGCCATACCTTCCCCATGCGGCAGCACAGATGTGGCGTCAAATCAGCCGGGGATCGCAGGTGAACGGTCGCTCACGAAGCAGCTGTAATGACTTCGCTTCAGGGTGTTCGGCATTCAGAATGTAATTGGATTCTTCTGGAAGAATAACCGACGGGACTATCAGTAGAGGAAACACACCTCCACGACACCAGCGGCTACCTATGCGGCGAGTGCTATTTTCATCGCGCAACCAGTTTTCGGGGAGAGCAGAGATCTCTTCAACGTTGATACTAGAAATGGCGTCTGGGAATTCAAAGCGGCCAAGCCGAAGGTCCGTGGGCAGCAAATCGGGATCCGTATGGGCCAGCCGTTCGAGGACCACGATTGCCGCCGTCGAGCCGAAATAAACGACGCGTTCGCCAAGCGCATGCCAGCGGCCATCCGCGAATGTACCGCCGATTCCA
>JASHPG010000080.1 GCA_030038275.1 Candidatus Acidiferrales bacterium
AAGAGCTGCTGAAGTCCGAAGGCTTCGATGTGACCCTCGCGGAAACCGGTGAAGCCGGCCTGCGGAAACTGGAAGACAAACCCTACGATTTGACACTGCTGGACGTGAGTCTGCCCGATCGCAACGGGCTTGAAATGCTGCGCGAAATTCGCCGACGCGACCCGAACCTTTCTGTGATTCTGATTACCGCATTCGGATCGATCGATATGGCGCGGGCGGCGTTCAAAAGCGGCGCGCAGGATTACATCACCAAGCCATGGTCCAACGACGAACTGGTGACGCAGATCTCGCTGGCCATCGAAGGGCGGCGGCTGCGCGAGGAAAACGTCCACCTGAAGCGCGCGCTGAAGCAACGCTATAATTTCCCGAACATCGTCGGAAAGAGCGACAAAATGCTCGCCGTACTCGACTTGGTGACGCAGGTCGCGCCTTCGCGTTCCACGGTGCTCATTTCGGGCGAAAGCGGCACGGGCAAGGAGCTGATCGCGAAGGCGATTCACGCCGCGTCGCCGCGCGCGGACAAGGCTTTCATACCGGTCAACACCGGCTCGATTCCGTCGGACCTGCTGGAATCGCAACTCTTCGGGCACGTCAAAGGCGCGTTCACCAGCGCCATCGCCTCAAAAAAGGGCCTCTTCGAGGTCGCCGATCAAGGCACAATTTTTTTCGATGAAATTTCGACCGTTAGCCCAGAAACGCAGGCAAAGCTCCTTCGCGTAATCCAAGAGCGCGAATTCATGCGCCTGGGCGCCACCGAAACGATTAAGGTGGACGTGCGTATCCTGGCCGCGTCGAACGAAGATCTGCGCAAACTGGTCCGCGAAGGCCGTTTCCGCGAAGACCTGTACCACCGCCTCAACGTGATCGCCATCAACCTGCCTCCCTTGCGCGATCGCAAGGAGGACATTCCGCTGCTCGTGGAACGCTTCGTCGAGCGCTTCTGCCGCGAGAACAACAAGCCAGCGCGGCAATTCACGAATCCCGCGATGAAGCTGCTGATGGATTACGAATGGCCGGGAAACGTGCGCGAACTGGAAAACGCGGTCGAACGTTCCGTGGTGCTTTCGACCGGCGAAGGGATGGAGCCGGAACTGCTGCCGGAAAGCGTGAGCACCTGCGAGGTGATGAAGGGAGTGCGGCTGCAATTGGCGGAATTTCTTGCACCGGCGGCGAGCGGGGCCGGGGTGCGCAACTCCGCGTCCGCGCCTTCTCTATTCGAAATTCTTGAGGAAGTGGAGCGGCGCATCATTGTGGACATGCTGGAGCGCACGCACTGGAATCAGACGGAAGCCGCGGAACGATTTCAGGTGCCTCTTTCAACGTTGAATCAGAAGATCAAGCGGCTGGGAATTGAAACGCGGCGGCGTCCCGGCGTGGCGCGCGGCGCGGGAAACGGCGTCGAAGATCCGGCGCAATTTGCGGCGGGGAAATAGACGCGTCAGGAAACCAGCGCGTGACCCGCGATCATTTCGAGAATCCTGTAGGGCGCCTGCTCCGGCGCGACGAGCGCATGGGGCGGAATCAGCAGGGTCTGCTCCAAGGCATACTGGCCGGACATGGCCGCGTGCGCCACGCCATCGGTGAACACCAGCCACGTTGCAAGCGGCGGAAACTCCAGGCGATCCTTCGGGAAGTTCCGCTGAAAATCGGCGTTCTCCTTCAAATAATCGTGAAAATGGAGCATGAAGGCGTCGTAGGGCGTCCGGTCAGCCCCGCGCACGCCCAGCTTTCCCGCAAGTCCACGCACGGCGCGGCTGAACGCGGATTCCGACGCGAACTTTTTTAGGCCAGCGCCCTGGGCGTACTGGCGCGCGAGAGCGTCGAACGCGCCTGTCGTGTTCCACACTCGCGGCGTGGTCGGATTCAGATTAGTGAAAATGCGCAGAATGCGCCCGCCGCGTGTAGGCCGGCTTGGAAACGCGTCCACGTGGAGCAGATCGTTGCGCTTGTGCAGCGGCAGATCGCGGCCTTGCTCTTCAAGCGGACGGAAGCTGGCGAAATCAACGATCCAGTTCCCCGCATATGGCGCCAAAAACGACGCCACAAAGCGCAGCACGTTTGCGCTGTAGTGCCGCAAAATAGAATGAACGCGCTCGACCGCCGCTGATTCGCCCGCCACGCCGCGCAGAGTATCGTCACCCGGCCGATACGAGACATTCTTGTGCAGCCGCAGTTCCGACCACTGCTGCGAGATCAAAAACTCGCGGTCGGCGTCGGGAAGTTCGAAGGGAAGCTGGCCAAAAAAGATGATCTGGCCGCTTTCGAGTTGCCGGCAATACGAGCGGGCGCGGGCCGCAGCTTCCCGCGGGTTCACCCAACCCGCCGGGCACTTGTAGTCCCGCACCTCGACCCACGGCGCGTCCACCATGCTATTGCCCGCCCTGGCTCGGCGTGACCGTGGAGTGCATCACTCGCTCTTTGGGGTGGCTTCCTTAGCGTTGTAGCCACGAGGCAAAAGGGCCGTCGAAAGATCGACGCCGCTAAGGTCCACGTTGTCCAGCTTGGTTTCGCGCAGGATGGCGGCTTTGAGGTCCGCGCCCGCGAAAACCGCGCCGGCGACGTCCGCTTCGCGGAAGTTGGTGACGCCGCAATCCGCGCGCCGCAAAACCGCTCCGCTGAGATTCGCGCGGAAAAATTCGGCTCCGCCGAGTCGCGCCTCGGTCAAATCGGAACCGCTGAAGTTGGCTTCGGTGCAATCGGCGCGGCGCATATCAGCTCCGCGAAGCTGGCAGCCGCCTAGGTCGGCGTGCGTCAACCTGGCGTCGCGAAGATTGGCGCCTTCCAGGTTCGCCTCGCCGCAATCGGCGTACGTCAGGTTCGCGCCGCCAAGATTGATGCGCGATAGATCGGCGCCTGAAAAATCAGCGCGCTTGCCGCCACTTTCGCCGCGCACGAATTTTTGGTGTGCCGCCAGAATATCGGAAACTCTCGCTCCATTATGACGAATGCTGCCGGGCGAACGCAGATTCGAGCCTTTCAATGCATCCAGTATGCCCATGTCTCTCCACGCCGAAATTTGGAGCTGCTCGTATTCTACTAAACGCGCCGCCTGCATGCACTGTTTATCCGATATACTTGCAAATCACCCAATATGGTAATTTGGAACATGAGGCCGTTTTTGGAATTCGCCGGCCCGAGCCTCTGGCAACGGTTGCTGCCGCGGTTTTGCCCTTTGCCTCGGAACGGGCGCAACTGCAATCTCCTGCCTTATTTCATCTCGTTTCTGGCCGCAAGCGTCGCACTGTGTACTCTCGTGCCTCCGCGGGCTAACGCGCAATCGGACGCAGCTTCATCGAATAGCGAGGTAGTTGCGAATCTTGCGGCTGGTCGCGTGGTAATCGCCGTGGCAAAAGATGCGATCCTAGTCGGCACGCTCGAAAACCCGGTCGAGGTGCATACGCTTCCGCCGACTCCCGTGCTGCTTTCCAGCGAGCGCATCGGCGTGTTCCTCGGCCCGGTGGATTGGTGGTCGCCGCCCTCAAAACGGGAAATCGGCGAGCTCAATCGAGAACTCCCAGGGCTGCACACCTATGCCGTAGCCACGCCGCCACACCTAGGCCAATCGCAAGGCGGCGACCAGCCTTATGAAATCGAAATCACCGGCGAAAGCCTCCATCAGCGCCTCAATGCGCTGGCTCAGTCGCTCCACAACCAGCTGAATTGGGCGCCGAACGAACCCTTCGCGCAACTTATCGTGGCCGACTACTTCGCGGGTTACGGACCGGAAATCTGGCAGCTCTCCTATCGCATCGAGCAGGAACAACAAGACGGCGATTTCTGGACGTCGGCTATCGACCCGCCGACGTACCTACAGTTCTGGCCGCCGGAAAAGAGCCAGCCGCGGACGCTCGTGGAATTTGA
>JASHPG010000081.1 GCA_030038275.1 Candidatus Acidiferrales bacterium
GCCTGGACTCTACTTCGTCGGACTTGCGGCTGCGAATAGCTTCGGTCCGTTGATGCGATTCGCGTACGGCGCGGGATACACGGCTCGCCGCCTGACGCGAGCGCTTCGGAAGGCACAAGCCTACAGCCGAGCTTCGGTTACAAGTCCCAGTGTAGCCCATGTGGCAGAGTGAGCTTGGTGAAGGCATGAGGGACGAAACGATTGCCATTCACGCCGGATTCGACGGAGACCCGGCCACGAAGGCCGTGGCCGTGCCGATCTACCAAACAGTCGCGTTTGAATTCGACAGCGCGGAGCACGGAGCGGCGCTTTTTAATCTGGAAGTTCCGGGGAACATCTACACGCGGATTGGCAATCCGACAAACACGGTGCTGGAAAAGAGAGTGGCTGCGCTTGAGGGTGGCGTTGATGCATTGAGCGTCAGCGCCGGCATGGCTGCAATTCACTATGCATTGGCAAATTTGACGGAAGCGGGTAACAACATTGTTTCCCTGCCGCAGCTTTATGGGGCCACGTACACTCTGCTTGCGCACATTTTCCCGAAGCAGGGTATCTGCACGCGCTTCGCAAAAACCGACGACCCCGCCGATGTCGAGGCGCTGATCGACGAAAATACGCGGGCAGTTTATTGCGAAAGCATTGGCAATCCCGCTGGAAATGTGGCCGATGTCGAGGGTTTAGCGAAAGCAGCTCATAGGCACGGGGTCCCTTTGATTGTGGACAACACCGTGGCCACGCCGATCCTTCTGAAGCCGATCCAATATGGCGCGGACATAGTTGTCCATTCAATGACGAAGTTTATGTGCGGCCACGGAACATCGATCGGCGGAATCATCGTCGATAGCGGAAAGTTCCCGTGGCGGCAATATCCCGAGAAGTTCTACATGTTCAACCGGCCCGAAATCGCGTATCACGGCGTCGTGTACGTAGATCAATACGGAGATGCTGCATTCGTGGCGCGCTGCCGAACGGTGTGCCAGCGCAATACGGGCGCGACGATGTCTCCATTCAATGGATTCCTGTTTTTGCAAGGTGTCGAGACACTTGCGTTGCGCATGGAGCGGCATGTCGAGAACACACGTCAAGTCGCGACGTTCCTGCGTGACCATCCGCAAGTCGCGTGGATAAATTACGCGGGTTTCCCGGATAACCCGCTCTACGCGATGGCGCAGAAGTATCTCGGATCAAAGCGCTGTTCGCTGCTCACGTTTGGCGTGAAGGGCGGATTCGACGCAGGGCGAAAGTGTTTCGACGCGCTGAAACTCTTCAAGCGCATGGTCAACATGGGAGACGCAAAATCGTTGGCTTGCCACCCCGCTTCGACGACGCATCGACAACTGACGCCGGAGGAGCAAGCGAAGGCGGGCGTGACCCCGGAAATGCTTCGCCTGAGTGTGGGAATCGAGCACATCGACGATATTCTGGGCGATCTAGGTCAAGCTCTGGACGCCGCTGCAGCATGAGCACTTTAAGAGCGCACATTGCCGAATCGCGGAGCTGCCGATGCCGTTAATGGCTGCTAGAGGCCGAATCCCAGACCATTTTGGCGCGAACGGCGGCGCGTCAGTAGTGAAGTTTGTGGAAATGTTGGAAGCTCCACGGCGTTGCATCCGAATAGGCCTCGTTAATAACATGCCGGATTCCGCGCTGAAGGATACGGAATCGCAATTCTTTAGGCTACTCGGCGCTGCCGCCGGCGACTTGCCCGTTCACATCAGCCTCTATTCGTTGGCGGAGATTCCCCGAGAGGAGGCCGGCAGGAAACACATCGAGAGCTTCTACCGCGGGATCGATGCGTTGCGTGAAAGTGGCGCCGATGCCATCATCGTAACCGGAACTGAGCCACGCCAAAGCGATCTTCGACAGGAACCGTATTGGAAGAGCCTGGCTGCCCTGTTTGACTGGGCCGAGACGAACACGAGCTCGGTCATTCTCTCCTGCCTCGCGGCCCACGCGAGCGCCCTCCACTCTGATGGGATCGAGCGGCATACTTTGGCAGAAAAAAGATGCGGAGTCTTCATGCAGTCGGTGGTGAGGCCGCACGCCCTAACCGACCAGATAAGCGGAGCCTTTGGCTTCCCTCATTCGCGGTGGAACGAACTCCGCGAGGAGGAACTTAGCGCAGCTGGATACGCGGTTCTGACGAAGTCGCCGGAAGCCGGAGCCGATCTTTTCGTGAAGAAAAAGCGCCGCAGCCTCTTCGTGCATTTCCAGGGACATCCAGAGTATGGAGCGAGGACTCTGCTCAAGGAGTATCGCCGCGACGTTGCGAGATTTCTCAGAGGAGAACGCGAGAGGTACCCTTCGATGCCGAAAGGTTATTTCGACGCGGAGTCCACTAAGCTCGCTGTGGGATTCGAGGCGCGATCGCGGGGCGAACGTAATCCCGAACTCTTGTCCCAATTCCCGAGCGATGAATTGGCGCGCGGATTGAGGCATCACTGGCGCCCGCGCGCACTGCAAATTTACGGCAACTGGTTGCGATACGTGGCGGCCAGAGAGACCCAAGAGCCTAGATTAGCCGCTGTTGCCGCCGGCTCCCATCGAAGCCTCTCGCATTAGTCACGCCTCGAATTGTCCGCGATAAATGCATTTTTTCGCCCGGCCGCAGATGACGACGACCTTTTTGAATCAATCCGATAACACGCAGCTCACGCGCATCGGCGATATTGTGAAGCTGCGGGTCAGAGAGACTCCCGATAGCGTGGCTCTCGCTGAGCTAAGCGGATCGTGGACGTACGCCCAGCTGGCGTCAGCGATCGCAGAGGCTGAAATCTGGATCGCAAAGCGCGGGGTGCGGCCGGGTGATCGCGTCATGATCGTTTGCGAGAACTGCCGCGCTTTCGTCGCGCTGTTGTTCGCCATCACAAACGCGGACGCGTGGCCTGTGCTGATCAACGCGCGGCTTTCCGCCGGCGAAGTGGAAAAGATTCGTGAACATTGTGGAGCGCGGCTGGCGATCTACACAAGCGACGCTTCGCCACACGCTGCGGAACATGCAAAAAGCGCTGGCGCCGCGATTTGCCAGCTTGGTGAAGCCGGTTCGATTGGCGTCAGCGAGCGGAACGACGAAGTGATCCCCGAACCGCTCGATGCGTGCATCGCGGATCGCGTGGCGGCGCTGATTTACACGTCTGGGACGACGGGAACGCCAAAAGGCGTCATGCTGACGCACAAGAACCTGCTGTACATGGCTTCGACATCGTCCCAAATCCGCAAACTCACGCCAAACGACCGTCTGTTTGGAATTTTGCCGATGTCCCATTCAGTGGGTCTCTCAGTGGTGCTGTTGGGTGGGCTGCTTAGCGGCTCAGCGATTTATTTATCGCCACGTTTCGATCCCATAACTGCCCGGCGAGCACTTGAAAAAGAGCGAATCACTATTTTGCTGGGAGTACCCGCGATGTACGCGCAGATCGTGGAGTATGCCAAGCTCCGGGGCATCACGAAGCTTGATCTGCCAGATCTTCGGATCATTTCGTCTTCGGGCGCACCACTTCATCCGGCCACAAAGGCGGCCGTGGAGGATCTGTTTGGCCTCCCACTCCACAACGGCTACGGCATCACGGAGTGTTCGCCGACTATCGCACAGGCAGTTCCCGAAGAGCAGCGGTCGGATACCTCCGTGGGACGAATTCTTCCTGGCCTCGAAGTCCAATTCATCGGGTCCGACGGCCAGCAGGTGACCGCTGGCGAAGTGGGCGAGTTGCATGTGCGGGGTCCGAACGTAATGAAAGGTTATTACCGAGCGCCGGAGGAAACTGCTGCCGTAATCGATCGGGACGGCTGGTTCAATACACGCGATCTGGCTAGATTGGAAGATGGAGCACTGTTCATAGTCGGACGGACAAAGGAATTGATCGTCCACCTGGGTTTCAACGTCTATCCGGCCGAAGTAGAGTCAGTGTTGGGCTCTCATACAGAGGTTGTGCGGGCGGCCGTTGTTGGTCTTCCGGCAAAAGGAAGTGCGGACGAGGACGTCGTTGCATTTGTCGAACTCATTCCTGGTTCGTCACTGATGACTGACGATTTGGCGAGGTACGCGGCGCAACGTTTGGCTCAGTACAAGACTCCTTCACAAATCTACATCGTCCCCACCATGCCTCTTACGCCGACTGGAAAGATCAAGAAAGCTATGCTCCTACAAACTGCGGGACTGACGGCGCTGCGCGATTGAGATCTCCCAATGTACTTCATAAGGGCGAGGCGGCATCGGGGCGTGCGCCTGGATGACGGAGCCCAATTAGCCAGCATGCTATTTAATTCGGAGCTGCGCGCCTTTGCAGCTTGTACTGGACCGATCGGAATCTGCGTGCCACGCGGCGGCAGGCGCGGCGAATCAGGGATAAGGGAAACCGAACTCCCATAATCAGAACGGGCAGTGGATCTTCGCGGCTCATCCAGGCGAATTCTGTGTCCGCGCGCGGCGTAGGCGCGTCCTCCTCGCTTGGCCAATGCCGATGATATGTGCCTCGAAGGAGAGAAAGGAGAGAGAAGGATTCCACCGAAAAAAGTCGTCCGGCAACCATCGGAGCATTCTGGATCTTTTGACCGGTAAGATCCAGATACTGTGCGCGGACCACATCAATTCCGGCACGGTTCTCAAACATTCGGAAGTTCTGACCAACGCGTGGATTGCAGTCTAGCATCTTGTACTGCCTATCTACTTTGTCCCTCCGCCAATCGATATCCACGATTCCGGAATAGCAAACCGACTGCAATAAGCACTCCGTCTGACGCTGCAAAGTGTCATTTGGGATCGACAAGCCTCTGGCAGTCGAGCCTGCCCCTGCCGGGTAGCTGAGCAGCTTTCGCCCGGTGAATGTCACGCGCAAGCCGCTCTTCGAATTGTAGTATCCATGAGATATCCAATCTTCTCCTTCGATATATTCCTGAACGATGCTCTCCGATCCGTGCATCCCCTCATAAAACATCGTCAGATCCCGTACGCTGCGAACCACCTGAGCGCTAAATCTGCCATGCAACAAGTCCCATTGTTTGGCAGCCTTGACCACGACAGGGAATTTCGAACTTCGAGTGAACGCAAGCGCATCATCCAGGGAACTCGCCACCACACTACGCGCAATGGGTATGCCGGCCTTTCGACACAATGAATTGAGAGCGGTTTTGTCGGCCAACCGGCGGGGGATCTCCCGTTCTACGTGTGGGAGGATGAACCATGGAGATAGCTCGATAGCGTTCTCACCCGCATAGATAGCCGACAGATCGTCCATTGAAAACAACACAATGCGGCGGTCGAAACGCTTCCCGATCTCCGACATAGCATGGAGATATGAAGCGCGGTCCTCCGGCCAGCTTTTCCAGATGAACGATTTCCTGACGTACGAGGAGACGGAAAGCGGCGTGCAACCGCCCGCCACAACAGCATAAACCGGCACGCCCAGCCTGCCGAGGGTTCTTGCTACCCCCAAGCCGCCGTGGTGAATCGCATCACCACTCGCCTTAAGAATGAGCGCGGGGTGTTCTGCAATCAACGGAGGTACGGTTCTCTGCATGTAGCAATGCCGTGCGCTTATTTCTCTACGCAAACTGGTGCTGAGGCCGTAGGACGACGACGATGCCCCTGTGCGAGATGAGAGGTGATGCGGCGCGCCGTAAAATCGGTCCCAGCAAGGAATCGCATGACCGGCCCGAAAGAACTCGCACTCGCAAGGCTTGTGAAATATAGCCCTGGGACGCTTGATTCAAAGTGATGGGACAGTTGAGGTGCACCACGGTCATGCGCGATTCGCGATTTTAGCTCCCCCGCAAGAAACGGGAGCTTGCGGAAATCGAATCGATATCCCGTTCCCGCAATGACGTGATCGACACTCAGTTCCATTGCTTGTCCAGCTCGATCGGAGATCGACAATACGGCTCTTCCACTTCTAACCTCGACGCCGCGAACTTGATGCCCAATGAAGACGGGCATTCGGTCGACCACCCGCTCTTTCAACCACCATGCGCCAGCGGGGCCGAGCGTTGCCTTTACAAGCGACCGCCGCGTCTGGAGTGGCAGAGAACGAAAGACCTGAGGTGCTCGGTCATATACCCAGAGCTTCAGGCCATCGCCAAGACGGGTTCTTGGCAGCCGAAGACGCCGGTAAAAAGATCGGAGGTCGGTCGAGGGAACCCGGTTCCACGAGAGCTTCGGCGCCCGAACCACGAGGCTGACCGAAGCCCCCCGTTCCTTTAAGATCGCTGCCGTCTCCAGCGCTGATTGCCCACCCCCGATCACGGCGACCTCCTTACCTTTGAACTTTTCCAAATTACAGTGGTCTGCGGAGTGCGAGCATAACTCCTCGGGCAGTTCATGAAATTCAGCGGGGCTATGCTCCATGTGATCGAGACCAGTAGCGACGATCACTCGGGAACAACGAAACGTCTCGTCCGTGCTCAGGGTTATTTCAAACCCACTCGGGCGAGCATTTATCCGCGTAACCAGGACATCCTCTACTTGCGGTACGAGCTTCCTCTGAAAGGAAAGCGCATATGCGGCGAAGAGTTCGCGCGAAACCGGAATGGCGTAATCGGAATATGTGAGTCCCTTTT
>JASHPG010000082.1 GCA_030038275.1 Candidatus Acidiferrales bacterium
ATGGCTCTCGCAAGAGCGTCGCTGAAATAATTTCTGAGCCACAACATCTCCTTCTCCTGGCCGGGCCGGGTGCCGTCTTTGATCGTTCGTCAAAAGCGAAACTCTGCGCCATCAATTCAAGTATCGAACCTACACCTATACGATGCCCTGCTGCTTGGCGCGTCGCGGCGCTCACGCACATATTCTGCCGCCGGTTCCGCGGGATCCGGCGAAAGCGGCGGACTCCGGGGAAAGCACCGCAAAAAATTATAAGGAGTGCGGAGGAAACGGCAGTGGTCGAATACCTGACTTGCCGAAAATCCTTTTACCGGACGCGATCCTGCGAAGGCGCTCGCAAAGCAGGCGCGTAGTTGAGCGCATATGGCGCCGGGGCATGCGCTTATCGCGAGCGCCGTTCACCACCCGTTAACTCGCGCGCGAAAAAAAAACGGCGGAGCGATTCGCCCCGCCGTCTTGCCATTCAGAGCCAGAGTTTCAGTTAGGAGCTACCGGCCTCCTCCGTCGTCCCGGCCGCCGTTGTCGCGTCCCTTGTTCTCATTTCCGCGCTGCTGCTGCGGGTGGGCTTGCGGACGGTTTTCGCGCTGGTTGTTCGGACGTGCTTGCGGGCGCGGATTTGCACGCTGGTTATTTGGACGCGCCTGCGGCCGTGCATTCTGCCGCGGGCGGTTCTGATTGTTCGGCGGACGGTTCCCATTCGTGCGCGTCGCGTTGCGGCCCGTAAATTGGCCGGGACGCTGCGTCGCCGCCACGTTTGGCCGGCCGTGATTCGCTGAATAGCGGAACGACGGATTGTTGCGCGCCGCATTGAAGTGCTGCTGTTGAGCGGACGTCGCTTGCACGTGCCGCTCGCTGTTCCACCGCTGTTCCTGCGCCGTCGGGCGGGCATTTATGCCGTGCGGCCCGCCGTTGTAGCTCACGCGGGTCACGTGCACGTTGCGCACCACCGTGCGGTTCACGTACACGTTATGCACCACCCTCACGTTCACGTGCGAGACAGCCGTGTTGTAGAAGAAATGGCCGCCTCGCCATTCCCCGCCAACGAAACCAGTCCCAAAATATCCGAATCCGTAGTTAATCCCGCCATAAAAGCCAACGTGCGGTCCCCAATACCCTCCATGCCAAACGTACGCGCCGTCCGCGAATCCCCACCATCCCGGCGTCCACAGGAGGCCTGGCTCGGGAGCCAGCACCCACGTGCCCGGCACCCAGTAATACCCATCCGGGCCGTACGCCCAATAGCCGGGAGTCCAAATGTAATCCGGTCCCGGGCAAATCGGCTGCGCGTACACCGGCAAGGCTGGCGGCCCGACTCGCACGGAAATTCCTACCGCGATCTGGGCCGAAGTCGATCTTGGTAGTGCCAAGCAGGAAAGAGCTAGCGCAAGTGCAAGTGCCCCCACAACATGTGCTTTCCGCATCATCGAACCCCCACAGGAAATTAGCTGGGCAATTACCCTCCCATTATAAAACACTGGTGCCACGAAAGAGTTGCTGCGTCGCCAATATGTAGTGGAATTGCCAATTCTCAAATCAGTCGGCGCAAGCGCTGCGTCGGGCGTTGAAAATCCATCAACTCGCAGCCACGGCCTGTTCGCCGGGGACCAAATCCGCGAAAATGAACCCGTCGCGCTCCACCACCTCGCCTGCCCGCACCGCAATCGGCCGCCGGAACATCGGTCCCGCGCACGCAAACGTATGAAACTCGCCATTCTCGCCGCATGGATCGACCGCTGCCGGCAATTCGGCCAGCAATTTCGCGTTCCATTCCCGCCCGGCAAACGGCCGATCGAGTTTTCTAGGATCGATGCACGTCAGCCGCGCGCGCAATCCACCGGCGATCATCTCCTCGGCGAGTTGCCGCGTCGGAATTCCCCATAGAGGGAAAACGGGCGTCATCCCGCATTTAGCCAGATTTTCTTCGCGGTAGCGCCGTACGTCTTCGAGAAATAAATCGCCAAAAACAACGTGCGTCACGCCTTCCGCTCGCGCGCGGTCCATCGCTTCGGCCATCGCTCGTTCGTACTCCGCGTTCACGCACGCTGAGGGAATCAGCACTTTCACCAGAGGCAGTTCGGCGGCGTCCGCCTGCGTCTCCAGCAGCGATTCGCGCACCGCGTGCATCGCCACTCGCTGATGCGCCCGGTTCACCGTCGTGAGCAACGCCACCACATCCAGCTCGCCCCTCAATCGCACCCCGTGCAGCGCCCAAGCGCTATCTTTTCCTGAACTCCACGCTATCCACGCCTTCGCTCGCAAAACGATATCCCTCCTATATGCGCGTTGCTCCAGCCGCCGTGACCCGCGAAATCTTCGCGATCCGCGCTGAACGATAAGGGCGCACCCCACGCCAGTTTCCGTAGGGACACAGCATGCTGTGTGTGCCCGCTTCCGACGCAATCGCCGCGTCAAGGGTGAAAGTACGGGCCGTCCGAGTCTGTGTGACAACGCACGAGCTTTGTGGGTCGCGGCTTTAGTCGCGACATAAAGCCCGCACAGCCAGGGTGCCTTTAGCCTTTCTGCCGCAGGCAGAGCGTTGAAGTTCCCAGCCCAATGTTGCCCCACACAGGCTCTTTCAGCCCGGCGATAAGCTCGTCATAAACATTACATACCGTGCTTTAGTCTCAGCCCGGCCATCAGGCTTTATTGCCTTCCAACTTTGTAACCTCTGCAAAGTGCCAGAGTACGCCTGCGGGATCGGTCAGATAAGCCACCGTTAGCCCCCAAGGTTCCACGCGCGGCGGCGGGGGAGGCGAAATGCCGAACTGACCGGCCAAGTCCAACGAATGGATGTGTTGCCACCACGCCTGCACGTTGTTAACAAGCACGTGCATCATCATGTTGTCGGCCCATTCCTTCACGTAATAGCCTTGGAGAAGGAACGCGTGCGTCCCAAGGCTCATTTCGGCCATCGTCTCTCCGAGTTTGTGGGTACGAAACCCAATCGCCTCATAGAAACGTAGGCTTTTTTCGAATTCCTTCGCGGGAAGGAAAGGACGGAACGCGCGAATTCCTGGAATAAGCTCGGTAACCGGGTTCATCGGGTGTCCCTTCGGAATTAGCTGAATGTTCCGTGCAGGATATCCGAGGTCGAATCGACGAGCAATGTCTAGATGGAACAGCGTGACCAGCGCCATACCCGAATGAATATAGCCGGGCCGCTATTTGCTGCGGTAGCGTGAAATCCTTCCACGAATTTCGCGCCGGCCGCCACCGCGTAAATTTTTCCTATTGAAATCAGTTTACCAACGTGCTAACATGGGTCGTTTTTCGTGCCCGCCAGGAAGCTGCCGAGGGCGGGTACGAGGCATGAAACACCTATCGGCGGCAGACGCGGCCCGTGTGTTTGCCCGCCGTAGCCTAGCCGCGCCAGACAGGCCGCAAATCGGCCAGAAGAAAAAGGAGCAGCGAGACCGAACAGCGCCAGTGACGCAACTATCAGCCATCCTCAATGCCGCTCCATCACCAGTCCGCTCCTTCGCTATCCCTTCGCTTTTGTCTGCCTCTCAAGGGCGGAACAGCCATTCAACCTTGCACATACGTAACCCGCTGAAAATAAAGCCGCGTAAAAATCCAAGGGCGGAACGTCCCGGTGCATCTTCTCGTGCGCGGTTTTTGGTTCTAACCTCTAACCCCGAACGCCTAACGTCTAGAACCTACCCGAGACGCCAAACGAGTAGAACTGCACGTAAGTTGCTGAAAACAAAAGGCAGTGACACCCTCTACCCGAGACAGATCTCGTTCGCGGAATGTTCGCTCCTATTCCCGCCTCACGCCTCTGGCAAGCCGCAAGATATCTGTCGTCGTGCTTCTGTCCCTTGGCCTGTAGGTTCGTTTGACACGCCGCGCGCCAGCGGGTTAGCCTCGCCGGGACGCGCAATGACCTCCCCTTCCGATCCTCCCGGCGCCAGCGTCCCACCTGCAACCAAACCGGTGATCGAATTTCGCGACGTGGAATACCGGCTCGCCGATGGCGCTTCGATTCTCACCGAATTCCAACTCTCCATCGAAAGCGGCGAAACCATGGTGCTGCTCGGACGCAGCGGCGCCGGGAAAACCACTGCGCTCAAGTTGATCAATCGCCTGCTCGAACCGACCTCGGGCGAAGTGCGCATCGAGGATCGCGCCACCTTTGACTGGAATCCCATCGCTCTGCGCCGCCACATCGGCTACGTCATTCAGGAGACGGGATTATTTCCTCACTACACCGTTGAGGAGAACATCGGCGTCACGCCGCGCCTCGAAGGATGGGACCGGGGCAGGACTCGCCATCGCGCCGAGGAATTGCTGGCGCTCGTTGGCCTCGATCCTCGCGCCTACCTGGCGCGCTATCCACACGAGCTTTCCGGCGGGCAAAAGCAGCGCGTCGGCTTGGCGCGCGCTCTTGCCGCCGACCCTCCGATTCTGCTGATGGACGAGCCTTTCGGCGCCCTCGATCCGCTTACCCGAATGGAAGTGCGTCAGGAGTTCAAGCAGCTTCAAAACCGGCTGCGCAAGACGGTGGTGATCGTCACGCACGATATCGCCGAGGCGGTCGATCTCGGCACGCGCATCGCGCTGCTGGAGGCGGGCGCGATCAGGAGCGTGCATCCGGCGGAGAAATTCCTGCAATCCGATGAGCCGCTTGCCGTCGCGTACCTCGCGCAGATGCGCTCTCTCCAACCGGAAGGAGAAACCTCATGACTCTGGCTGGATATTTCGCCCAGCACAGCGGCGAAATCCTGCAATCCACCGGCGAGCACTTATGGCTCACCGGAATCACCATGCTGTTGGCCGTGGCCATCGGAGTGCCGCTGGGAATTCTGGTTGCGCGGCGCCCGTTGCTTTCGAAGCCGATCCTCGGCGGCGCGAACATCGCCGAAACGATTCCCAGCCTGGCGCTTTTCGGTTTCCTGCTTCCACTGCCGTGGCTCGGCGAACGCGGCGACCGCATCGCCATCGCCGCTCTCACGCTCTATGCCCTTCTGCCCATCATTCGCAACACCGCCGCTGGAATAAAGTCGGTCGATCCCGCCGTGCGCGAAGCGGCGCTCGGCATGGGCATGACCGGGTGGCAAATTCTATGGCGCGTCGAAATGCCCCTCGCCTTTCCCACCATGCTCGCCGGAATTCGCATCGCCACCGTCTGGACGATCGGCATTGCCACGATTGCGGCGGCTGTTGGCGCGGGCGGTCTTGGCGAATACATCTTCCGCGGCCTCGCCATGGTGGATAACCGCGTGATCCTGGCGGGAGCCATTCCTGCCGCTGTGCTCGCGCTGCTTGCGGACATTCTGCTTGGTCTGCTGGAGCGTCACGTTCGTCCCGAACGGCGGAAATCGGGCCTTCCGGGCGTCACCTGGCTGGGCGCGGGAGCGGCGGCGACTGCGGGAGTCTTATCGATTGCTGTGCTCGCCGGCGTGCTTTTCACGGGATGCGGTGGCCGCGCTCCCGGCACCATCGTCGTGGGCTCAAAGAATTTTCCCGAGCAGGCCCTGCTCGGCGAAATCCTGGCGCAGGAAATTGAAAATCACGCGCACCTGCGGGTGGTCCGGAAATTCTATTTGGCAGGCACGTTCATCTGCCAGCAGGCTCTGCTCGCCGGCCGCATAGACGCGTACGTGGAGTACACTGGCACGGCTCTCACGGCGATTCTAAAAGATCCCATCGAGCAGGATCCCGGGGATGTCTTCTCGAAAGTGCAAAGCCAATACCAACAGCGATTCCATCTCGCTGTGCTGCCTCCGCTGGGATTTAACAACACGTTTGCCATCGTGATTCGCGGCCAAGATGCCCGCCGCCTGCACTTGGAAACGATCTCCCAGGCGGCGCGATACACGCCACAGTGGCGCGCGGGATTTGGATACGAGTTCATGGGGCGTCCCGATGGCTATGCGGGCTTCGTCCGCGACTACGGCCTGAAATTCGCCGGCCAGCCGAAAATACTCGACCTAGGCTTGCTCTATCGCGCGCTTCTCGATCACGAAGTCGATCTGGTCGCCGGCAATTCCACCGACGGCCTCTTATCGGCGCGCGACCTCACCGTGCTTCAAGACGACAAACACTACTTTCCGCCCTACCAGGCCGTCCCGATCGTTCGCGACGAAACGCTCGCGCGCTATCCACAATTGCGCGCCGCCATCGCCGCTTTGGCAGGGAAAATTTCCGATACGGAAATGCAAAAGTTGAACTACGAAGTGGTGGCGGAACACCGCGACATCAGCCAAGTCGCTCGGGAATTTCTGCAGTCGAGCGGACTGGGCTGAGCCGCGGTGCTTCCGATGAATGTACTGGCAGGGCGCGCTAATTCCCGCGCGATGTTTCCGCGGATGCGGAAATGTCGTCGCGGAACGAGGCGCTATGCGTGATCGCGTCGTACGGCTTTCCATCCAACTCCGCGTATGGATACACGAAATAGTTCAGCGGTTCGCCCTTCTGCGCCGGGACCAGGCGGATATCCCGGCCCATGCTGAACATCACGCGGTCCGTATCGATCGCGCCGAAAAAGTATTTCGCCTTCGATGGGTCCTGCGAAGCTTTCGCCGCGTCGATCGGCACCCAGCCAATGCCTTTGGCGTAAAACTCCGCCCAGCAGTGGTAACTGGCGATCGCTCCCGAGTGAGCGTTCGGGGGCAGCGCCAGTCCGATCTGAAAACGCGCCGGAACTCCCGCCGCGCGAGCCATGCCGATGAAGAGCGAATGGAAATCGGTGCAGTTGCCGTGCTTGGAATTGCACGCCCAGACCGCATCGCCATGGCCCCATCCCGTGCCGGCGTGGTCGTAGTGCATGGTGGCCAAAATATAGTCGTAAATCTTTTGAGCCTTTTGGATCGATCCGCGCGCTCCCTTGGTCTGCTCGGCGGAAAGCTGGCCGATCTCTCCGTCGAGAGGGATCATTTTGTCCGGCTGCAGGTAACGAGCAAATTCGACGCGCGGCGCGGCGGGCGCGGCGCTCGAAGGCGCGAGAGACACTCGATGCTCGAAGCGCTCCACGTGGAACGAAATGCGGATGTCGAACGGCTTTTCGGCCTGCGACGGCTTAACGGCCACGTAGGCGTAGCGGTCGCCGAATACCGGTTCATGGTCGACGTGATACGGTACCGGGCTTTCTACTTTCAGCCGCGAAACCTTTTGATATGCGTCAGGACCCGTATAGGGAAGCGGAATCCAAATCCTAAGCTCGCGCGCACCGGCAGGCATGGCGGGCACGTGAGTGACTGTGGTCATGTCCAAACCGCGGGCCGGACTAGAATTCTGAGCTGCGGGAGCTGCGAGGGAAAAACGCGCGAGGGATACTGCGATCACCAAGGCGGCCGCGCTGACCAGCGCGGTGGTCACCGTACTTCGTCTCATTGTAATACCTCCCATAATTCCGGGTGTTACCACCCCATACGCCCAACGGATCAGGCGCAGGATGCGAACGCCGCGATTCTGTCACCAACGGCGCGCGAAAGCAAGTTCGCGAGTCTTGAGCGGCAAGCGACGGCGGGGCTTTATCGGACGCGGATGTCAACTCTG
Organism: Candidatus Acidiferrales bacterium; assembly: GCA_030038275.1. GTDB lineage: Bacteria > Acidobacteriota > Terriglobia > Acidiferrales > UBA7541 > Palsa-295. The sequence goes on from JASHPG010000082.1 coordinate 7,495, forward strand.
CGCGGTTTTCAGCGCCTCAAGTTCTTCCAGGAGTTCCGCGAGCGAAATCAATTTCTTGCGAATCAGGAGCCGTGCCAGCGCCTCCACCGCAATCGCCGGTTCGGGCAGGTCGATGGAGCCAAGTTCATTCGTTTCCGGCGAGCGATAAATTGCAAAGCGGGTATCGGCTTCGGCGCGTGTCGCGGCGGTTTGCGGTTCCCGCGCCGCCATGCCGGAGTTTGGCGCGGGCGCGGCATCCGCAACGGATTTCTGCCGCGGGTTTCGGATGTAGGATGCAACGCGCGGCCCTTGCTCCGGCTTCTTGGCCGCGTCTTTGGCTGGCGGCGCGATCTGCCGAAGAACCTCGAACGCTTCCGGGCTCATTCCGGTGAAGGCAAGGCCCATGCCGAATCCTTGCAGCGCCGAGCGCACCTTCGCGGAAATCTGCAAAGGCGATTCGCCGGTGCTGAACGTCAGTTCGACGTCCATATCCACCGGGAGTGGCGCGAACATTTCCATATAGCAGCCGCCCAACGAAATGTCCGTGATCTTTCCCTTCACGGCGACACCGCCGTAGGCGCCTTCCGCGTTCAACTGAGCGTCGATGCAGCAAGCGTGCCGCGCGAACCTGCGGCGCTCGTCCGGCGCGCGCGCTGACTGTTGGGAGCGGGCGCTAGTTGCGGGATCCTGGGCATTCGCCGCGGCCGCATCGTATTTGTCCGGCTCCCATTCCTTGGGCGCTACGCCCCAGATGTACTTGCCCGGTTCGAGGCATCTCACGCCGAAGCGCCACTGCCTGGCCGAATTGGCCTTGCTCACCCACTGGACGCGGTACCATGCCTTCTGATTTTTGCAGGCGATTTCGATCTTCCGGCCAGGTTCGGCGACACCCTCCAAACCTCGAAGGCACGCGCCCGTACAACTGATGTCGTAGGTTTCTGTGGCGATTTCGAACGGAGTACCGCGCGAGTCCGTTCCGCGGACTACAACGGGAAAAGCGATCGCAATGCGCTGTTCGCTGCGGCGCCCCATGCCATCTCCACACACGTGCGCCTAGATACAACGAACCGCCTGACTCAGAGAGGTAGGGATAGGTTAGGGTCTGCGCGACAGAGAATCAAGGGGCTGGAGCGCGGCGCTTGTCCAAAGGTAACTGGGAGCACCGCCCCGGGCGCGACGCCGCGGACCTACGAAGTTTCCTGCATGGTTTTCAATTGCGATTCGAGAGCGTCGCAATATTCCTGCGAGGCGTGGAGTTCGGCGCGAAGCTTTTTCACCAGGAGTTCGAGCCGATTTACTTCGGCACGCAGCCGCTGGAGCTCGACCGATGAAACTGCGGGCGCGGGCGGTGGTACCACGGGCCTTTGCGGCGTGGGCCGAGGGGCCGCGGGAGCAAACACGCCTGAGCTTGCTTGCGGCGCGGGCGCGCGTGGCGCAGCCAGCGCAGGATTTGCCGCGAACAATCCAGAGAGCACTTGCGCCGAATCGCGTCCGGCTGCCCCAGATTCCGCTGCGCGCGGGGCTCCGCTCGATTTAGGGTTCAGCAGGTTTTTCACGCGGGCGATCAACTCTTGCGGCTGGAATGGCTTGCGGATCAGTTCGTCCGCTTTGACGGCCATGGCCTTTTCGGCCACCGATTTGTTCACCACGCCGGACATTAAGATCACGGGGGTGCGGTTGAAGCGCTCGTGCCGCTTGATGAACTCGCAGACTTCGTATCCGTCGCGGTCGGGCATAATCACGTCGGTGATAACGATATCGGGCGGTGAATCCTCGAACTGCTCCAGAGCCGAAAATGCATCGGCGCACGCAACGACCTGAAGGTTTTCCTTGCGGAAGGCGATTTTAATCACTTCGCGCATGGTGGCGCTGTCGTCGATAAAATAAACCATCGGAGCGCGAGGTGCGGTGAGGGTTTGCGTTTCGCTCATGTGGACTCCTTCTCCAGATGGCTTTCGGCGGAATCGCGCTCCGCCTCGTCAAATTCGCGCATGGCGTCGAGCAGCAGGTCCGTGGCGGAACGGAGGACGGTGCGTTGTGCGGCGGTGGCGCCGTAAATAAATTTGTAAACGCCTTTTCCGGCGGCGTGGCAATTCTTGACGATCTGCGTGACCGCTTCATCGCCGAAAAGCGTGCCGCACTCGGCGTGGAAGATTTCGCCACCCTCGAAAAAGATGATTCCGTCGGCATCCGCCGCGTTAACGTGCAGCGCGCCGCTCTGACGCGACTGCCCGAGCATCTGAATCACGCCGGGCAGATCGAGATGGGACAGGTTGCCGCTCAACGACGTGTCGGTGGTCGAAAGCATCTGCGTGGGCTGGAATCCGTCCTGCCGGCTAACGAGAAATTGGCGGACGTGCGCGGCGATATCGGCGTGCGGGCGGCGGCGATCCACGTAATCGTCGCAGCCGGCGCGATAGGCTTCGAGCAGCGCCTGATCGCTGCCCGCGCCAATGGCGATCAGCGGAATCAAAGCCGTCTTCGCATCGGCGCGAAGGATGGGCGCCATTTCGAGCGCGCCCATTTCACGAAGATTTGTGGCGCATAAGATGGCCATTGGCGCATTCCATTCGAGCATGGTCAGCGCGTAAGCGGCTTGCGTGCATGGAACCACGTCGAAACCTTCCTGCTTCAGCGCGTCGCCGAGCTTCTTGGCGAAATAGACGTTGCTATCGATCAGGAGCACGCGCGGAAGACCGGCCGGAGCGTTCATGCGCGCGACTCCGCGGAATCCAGAGCATCCGCCGCGAGGCCCGAGGACATCAGTGCGTCGAGGTCGAATACGTCGAGCGTTTCATCGCCGTATTGCAGCATTCCAGAGACGCAGGAAGGGCGGTCCGCAGCGGGCGGCTGAAGCTCTCCGGCGGTTAATTCGCAATCGCCGTTAACGGGAATCGCCCCGAATTCGCGGGCTTTGCCGAATCGGCGGCGGGCAATCAGAAAAAAACGCTGCGCAGACGACGCGTGAACGCCCAGCGCCGATGCGGCGTCGTACACCGGGACGATGTGGCCGCGGCGCAGGATCACTCCAAGAATGGAGGGCGTGTCGTGCGGAAAGCAATGCATGCGAACGGGAGGCGCGAGTTCCGCAACGATTTGCGCCGGCAGAGCAAGCCGCCGCTCGCCAATCTGCAAGATGACGAACGAGGACTGCGCGGATTGGGCCGCTTGATTCACGCGGAAGCCGCTCCTTCGATTGGGGGCCGCGACGCCGAGCCGTTTGCCGCAAGATCCAACGTCCGGAATTCATCGTCGGTGAGGAAACCGTCCGGCTGAACCACCGGAATCACGAGATCGTCCACGTGGGCGAGGCCACAATACCAGCGGCGTTCGTCGCCGGAAAAAGCCAGCGGCAATGGATGAACGTCCGAAATTTCCGCCATGCGCTCGATACGGTCGATCAAAACAGCGACGCGGCGCTGGCGCAGAATGAGGACGAGCGTAGGGCGCGTGACGGGCAGACCGAAGTGCATACCTGCGTTGACGACGAAATAGGCACGGCCGCCGCGCTGAACGGTGTGACGAACCTTGCCGATTTCGAGTTGTTCGATTTCGATGGCCGAGGCGCCCAAGCTATCGGTGCTGCGAATCTCCTGCACCGCGTCCGCGGCGATTGCGAACATCTGATTGGCAACCGCGAAGAGCACGACGGTTTCCTGGCGGCGCGCGCGGCGCGGATTCGCTTTCATCGCCGTTCGCGAGACCGATTCACGGACCGCGGAGGGCATTATCGCGCTCCCACGGGCGCGAGGCGCGCGAGCTGCGCGACGCGCTTTTCAATGGCGCCGCTGATGCCGTCGAGCGGCAGGACTTCATCCACCACGCCGGTCTTGATCGCTTCGGCAGGCATACCGAAGATCATCGAAGTCGCTTCATCCTGGGCGAAAACGGTGCCACCGGCGGCTTTCACAGTTTTCACGCCCTTGGCTGCATCTCCGCCCATTCCGGTGAGAACCACGCCAATCGTGAGAGTGCGCGCGTATGCGGCGATGCTTTCGAGCGCGGCGTCCGCCGACGGACGATAACCATCGATTCGCGCTCCGGAATCCAGAACGATTTTTCCACTCGAAGTAACGCGCAAGTGGTGCGATCCGGGGCACAGATAGACGATGCCGGGTTTAGGCGTCTCGTTATTCTCAGCTTCCTTGACGGGCAATCCACCGAGTTCAGAAAGCTGCACAGCGAACTGCTTCGTGAATTCGGCGGGCATGTGTAAGACGAGAAAGACAGCCGCCGGAAGATCTTTCGGCAGGCCTCCGACGACGCGCGTGACGGCCGCTGGACCGCCAGTGGACGCCGCGACCACGACGAGCGGGAATTTGCCGCCGCCGGCGAACGCGAGATTCGCGCCTCCCGCCGCGCCGGCAGCGGGGGAAGCGGCGTGAGGCACCGAAAGCTTCGAGCGCGTCGCGGTGCGAACCACGCGAACTTTCGCGGCGAGCTTGAGCTTGCGAGTGAGCTCTTCGCGCACCGTTTTCATATCGAGATCGATGCCGCTGGAGGGCTTGGGCACGAAATCGATGGCACCGAGTTCCAGAGCCTTCAAAGTGCTGGCGGCGCCTTCGCGCGACTCGGAACTGACGATGACGATGGGACGAGGATGCTGGGACATGATCAGTTCTGTGGCTTGGAGGCCATCGACGTGAGGCATGTTGATGTCCATGGTGATCACATCGGGGCGCAACGATTCCGCGAGCGCGACGCCATCGCGGCCGTCGCGGCCCTGGCCGACAACTTCCATCTGCGGATCGGAGTTGATGATGTCCCGCAGCACCTTGCACATGAAGGCGGAGTCATCCACCACGAGCACGCGTATTTTTTTGTCCAGCGACTGCATGACTCAATCCTGCCGCAACGGTACGCTGGCAGCGGGCCGCAGGGGCGCTTTCTCCGAACTCAAAAGTTCTTCGACGGTTGCAATCAACTGATCTTCCTGCACGGGCTTCGTGAGAAAGCCGGACGCTCCCTCTTTTATGGCGCGATCGCGGTGCTTCGCGCCCGCGCGCGAGGTGACCACGAGCACAGGGATGCGCTGCGTTACCGGATTCTGGCGCAGCGCGGCCATCAGCTCGTAACCATTCATGCGCGGCATTTCGAGGTCGGTGATCAGCAAATGGCAACCCGACAGCGCGACGATTTCAGAAGCCTCAAGACCATCGCAGGCGAGCTTCACGCGGAAGCCGGCCTTTTCGAGCATTCGTCCCACGAATTTACGGACGCTGATGGAATCGTCGGCGACGACCACAACGCGCTCGTCCTCGATGACGTCCACAGCCTCGGATGGAATACTGCCGGCGGCGATGGCTTCCGCCCCCGGCGCGAACACGCGCGCGGCGGAAGAAGTGGCGGAGATGGCTCGGTGCTCGACGGCGTCCGCAGATACCAGACGATTCAAATCGACGAGGAGAATCAAGCTGCCGTCCGATGCGATCGTGGTGCCGGGGAACAGTTTGACGCGGCGTAGATAATCACCGAGATTTTTGATAACGATTTCGTCTTTCCCGAGAACTTCCTCGACCACCACGCCGACGTGCTTGCCGGCGACTTTGACGATCACCATGTGGAAATAGCCGTTGATCGGTTCAATGGGCGGCAGCACGAGCTGCGAATCGAGGCGGACGACTTCGGTGACCACGTCGCGGACTCGGGTGAGGAGCTTGCCTCCGACATCTTCGATATCGGCGGGGCGCAGGCGGCGGATTTCCTCGACAACCGCAAGCGGAAACGCAAAGGTGGATGCGCCGCAGCGGACGAACAGCGCCTGAGAAATGATCAGCGTGAGCGGAACCTTGACGGTGAAGCAGGCGCCGCGGCCAGTTTCGGAGTGGATGTCGATTTCACCGTTCAGAGAGTGAACGTTGGCACGAACGACATCGAGACCTACGCCGCGGCCGGCAAGTTCCGAAGTGGACGAGGCGGTGGAAAAGCCGGGGCGAAAGAGAAATTCGCGCAGTTCGCGCTCGCTCAATTCGGCGGCGGCAACGGAAGAAACGGCGCCCGATTCGATCAAGCGGCGGCGAATGCCTTCGTAATCGATGCCGCGGCCGTCGTCCTCCACTTCGATGTAGATATGGTTTCCCCGATGGTAGGCGCGGACGGAAATGCGGCCTTTGGCGGGCTTCCCGGCGATGCGGCGGGCCTCGGCATCTTCGAGGCCGTGGGCGACGGCGTTGCGCACCAGGTGAATCAGGGGATCGGAAACATGCTGAATGATGTTGTTGTCGAGTTCGGTTTCAGCGCCTTCGAGAGAAAGTTCGACGGGCTTGCCGGTGGCGTTGGCGGCGTCGCGCACGGTTCGGGAAAGGCGCGTGTAGAGATTGCCGATGGGCACCATGCGAGCCGCGGTGATTTCGTCCTGCAGATGGTGAGCGAGCTTAGTGAACTCGTCGATATCGATATCGACGCGGCCCATGAAACCTTCGAGCTGCGTTAGAACTTCGGTGACGTCCGCGGAAATTTCCGTCAGAGAGCGAGAGAGGATGTTGAAATCATCATAGCGGTCCATCTCCAGTTCGCTGAATTCCAGCAGATCTCCGGACGTGACCGGCGGCCCGGGAAGCAAATGGCCGCGGAACGTGTCCATTTGCGGGGGTTGCGTGCCGGGCAGGAGCGTCGGACGTATACGGCTAAATTCGTGCTTTTCCTGAAATTCCGAGACTTTCGATGCGAGGCGCGCTTTCGAGAACGTGAGAACTTCGACGAGCTTGGACAGCTCGGAAAGGCGGCCGAGCATGCGCGTGCGGTTGATGACGAGCTCGCCGACGGCATTCATCATGCGGTCGAGGCGATCGAGAGAAATTCGGACGGATTTGGCCTGGCCCTGAGCAGCAGGGCGAGCGCTCTTCTTGGGCGCAGCGGCTTCAGACGATACAGTCTCGGCGCTGGACGCGCTCTCGGATTCTTGCCGCGGCGCCGCTTCATCAGCTTCCTCAGGCGCGAGTTCGGTGATACGCGCAAGCAGCGGGCCGACGGCAGCGGCCATTTCTTCTTCGCTGGGCCATTGGCGATGGAGAAAGTTTTTCAGCACATCGACCGATTGCAATAGAAGATCGACGATTTCCGCGCTGGGCTGCAAGAGCCCGTCGCGAAGATGGCCGATCAAATCCTCCACGCGATGAGCGACGGCGGCGAGCCGGTGTAAACCGACCTGCGCCGCCGACCCCTTGACCGTGTGCATGGAGCGGAAGAGGCGATTAATGTCGTCGGCGTTCGGATTGCCTTCGAGAGCGAGCAGGCATCCGGTGACGGCTTGCAGGTGCTCTTCGGCTTCCGGGACGAAAAATTCGAGGACATCGTCCGAAACATCTCCATCCTGCGGCAAGCCTTGCGCGAGGGATTCCGCCGGCACGTCAGCGGCTGAGACCGGCGCGGCGCTCAATTCCGCGGCAGTTTCATCTTCAGCGGCCACGGATAGCTCGGCGGGAAAAGCGAACGCGTAGCGCTGCTTAAAGGTGGCGATATCCGCGGAGGTTTCGGCTCCGGTGGAGCTGATCTGCAGCAGATCGAATTCGAGGACTGAGATTGCGTCGGAAATGAATTCGGTAAGAGGCCCGTACATTTCGGGTGAAAGCGTCGCATTCATCGCGTAGTGGAAGATGTGCGCCATTTTCGCGGCGACACCGGAGAATTCTGGGAAACCATAGCTGGCGGAAGTGCCGGCGAGCGTGTGGGCCGCGATGTAGAGCTTCTCCAGATCCTCGTGCGTGGTTTGCGGCTCCTGCAACATGCCGGAATACTCCCGTAGATACTGGAGTTGCTCCGAGGCCTCCTGCAGGAAGAGTTCGACGGCGGCTGGATCGGGCGCGTTCATTGCGCTCCTTCGACCAAGGCCGCGGCGCGGCGCGTTTCGGCAGGTTTGGCTCCGGGCTTGCGATAGAGCCGGTAACCGCCGATCACAACGGGCTCGAATTGCACGGGGGAATGGGAAAGCGTTTCGGAATGGCCGAGAAGAAAATAACCGCCCGGCTCCAATGCGTCATAAA
>JASHPG010000083.1 GCA_030038275.1 Candidatus Acidiferrales bacterium
TTGGGAGTGAACAGCACGGGCATATCGAAGCGGTCGGCTTCGATATGTACGTCCAGATGCTGGAGCGAGCCGTGGCCGAGCGCAAAGGCGAGTCCGTCACGCCGGAACGCCGCGCCACGATCAACCTGGGTCAGGAAATCCGCATCCCACCGGAGTACATCGAGAACGAAAACCTGCGACTACGCATCTATAAGCGAATCGCGGAAGTCGCCACGGATGCGGAGCGCGAGGAAACGCAGCGCGAACTGACCGACCGTTTTGGGCCGCCTCCTGTAGCGGTGGAGAACTTGTTGGATTACGCCGTGCTGAAAGGACTGGCGGAGAAACTACTTGTAGCTTCGGTGGACCGCCGTGGAGAGCAAATCGGCATCAAATTCCACGACGATACGCCCATCGGACCGGAGCGTGTGGTGAAAATGGTCCGCAAGCGCCGCGACGTGCGGATCGATCCGAGCGGCGTGTTGTGGGTCGGCGCGAAGGGCAAAGGCGGCGCGCTGGAGGCGGTCAGAAACGTGTTGCTCCAGTTGCAATCGCAGGGATAGACTTCCGAAAGAGCTTTGGCCATGAAGAAACCAAATTTTGCTTGGATTTTAGCGTCCGCTATTGGCGCGGCTTTGCTGGTAACGCCCGCACCCTCGCGCGCACAGACGCAAGGACAGATCGTCGAAGAAATCGTGGCGCGGGTGAACGACCGCATCATCACGCTCTCCGATTACCAAAAGGCGCTGCAATCGCTTCCGCAGGAAGTGCAGCAGGACTGCCAGCAGCAACAACCGCCGTGCACTCCAGACCAAGTACAAGCGCAGGTAGCGGATAAAAAGAAAAACCTGCTGCGCGACATGATCGATCAGCAACTGCTGATCCAGCGCGGCAAGGACATGGGCATCGACGTGGAAACGGATTTGGTGAAGCGCCTGGATGACGTTCGAAAGCAGGACGGCTTCGCCACCATGGCGGATTTTCAGAAGGCGGTCGAACAGTCGGGGCTTACCTGGGAAGACTACCGCGAACAGATGAGCAACGAACTGCTGACGCGGAAGGTGATTCAGCAGGAAGTCGGCGACAAGGTGAACATCGGCAACGATGAAGTGCAGAAATATTACAACGAGCACAAGAGCGAATTCATTCGTCCCGAGGAAGTGGACCTCTCCGAAATTTTCCTGAAGACCGAAGGCAAGACTCCCGAGCAAATTGCCGCGATCAAGAAACAAGCGGACGATCTCCACACGCGCATCGAGAATGGAGAGGATTTCGCGGCGCTGGCGAAGCGCTATACGGAAGGCCCCGCGAAGGACGATGGCGGAGAACTCGGCGAATATCAGCGCGGGCAACTGGCGAAGCCTCTTGAGGACGCGGTGTTCAAGCTCGATAAGGGCGCGATTACGAATGTAATCCAGACGCAAACGGGATTCATCATCCTGAAGGTCAACTCCCATTACGATGCCGGCTTGCAGCCGCTCGATAAAGTAGAGAACGACATCACCAACCGCCTATACGCGCAGAAGATGGAACCCGCACTGCGCGATTATCTGGAGCAGTTGCGCGAGGAAAGCTACATCCGCATTCGCGCCGGATACACGGACACCGCAGCCGTGCAGGGCGGCACGGCGATCGAGGAAGTGGCCGCGACTCCGGACACGCCGGAAAAGAAAAAGGGCAGGAAGCACTTGCCGCTGCCAAAGGTGGACGATAGCGAATGAAGCCGCAATACGTCGCCGATCTCGCCGACGGGCAGATGGTTTCGTCGCTGTATCTGGTCCGCGAGAAAGAGATTCGCACCTCGCCGCGTACCGGAAAAACGTGGTTGGAATTGAGCTTGGCGGACCGGTCCGGGTCGATCCACGCCAAAATGTGGGACAACTTCGAGGGCATCGCGAAAACTTTCGAGCGCGACGACGTGGTGCGCGTCCGCGGCCGCGTGAAGCTGTACAACGGCAGCAAGGAACTGACGCTGGAGCAGATCGTCCCGGCCGCGGAAAAGGATTACGAACTCGCCGATTTCCTGCCGCACACTAAGCACGACGTGGAAGACCTTTACGGCGAGTTGCGAGCCGCAGTCGGCAGCGTGAAAAATCCCTGGCTGCAGAAGCTGCTGGCGTGCATCGTGGACGATCCCCAGATCGCTCCGCGACTGAAGCGCGCGCCGGCGGCCATGACCATGCATCACGCGTATCTCGGCGGCCTGCTGGAGCATACCGTGAGCCTGATTGGGCTGGCCAAGGCTATCTCGGCGCATTATCCGGAACTCGACCGCGATTTATTGCTCACGGGCGTGGTGCTGCACGATATCGGCAAGCTCGAAGAACTGCGTTACGCGCGCGGATTCGATTATTCGGACGAGGGGCGCCTGCTGGGGCACATTTCCATGGGCGCGATGCTGGTGCGCGAGAAATGCAAAATCATCGACGATTTTCCCGCGCCGCTTCGCGTAATGGTCGAACACTTGATCCTGAGCCATCACGGCTCGCATGAATTCGGTTCGCCTTCGCTGCCGCAATTTCCCGAGGCGCTCGTCCTCCACGCCATCGACGACCTCGATTCGAAAATGGCAGCCATGCGCGCCACGCTGGAGATTGCCTCCGGCGCACCGGCATCGGAAATGTGGACCGAGCGAAATCCGGCTTTGCGGCGCGCGCTCTTGCGAGGCAAGGAATTTCTGGCCGGAAGGCCAAATGGAGTTCAGCAGAACGCGAAGGGCGCAGCCGCGGAAAAGAAGGGCGCGACGCTGGAGTTGGGGTTCAAAAATGGCGAATGAACCGGTCGCCGAACACAGCCACGGACCTCGGCGGTCAGTGCTCGATCTGGCGCCGCTGGAGCTCGATTGCATGAACACGCTCTGGCCGCTGGGCGAGGCCACCGTGCGCGAGATTCGCGACCGCCTCGCCGAACGCCGGGCGCGCGCTTACACGACCATCATGACCATCATGGACCGGCTGGCGCGCAAGGGAATCGTCGAGCGGCGCAAAGCAGGACGAAAATACGTGTACAGCCCAAGACTTAGCGCCGAGGAGGCCCGCGCGCACGCGCTGAAGCAAGTGCTCGAAAACTTTTTCGGCGGCTCGAAGGAACGCATGCTGGCGCAGCTTCACGCCGAGCGGGCCGGCCGTAACGGTTCCGAACGCGATTCACACGAGGAAGTCGCCGCAGTAACCTTCCAGCGATAATTTACAGCCATGCCCACAAGCATATTTCCCGCCGAACTGAAAATCCGCGGCACTGTGATCTGTCCGGCCACGATTTTGGCGCCCATGGCCGGCGTGACGGACACTGTCTTCCGCCGGACCATTCGCGGACTTGGCGGCTGCGGGCTGATCATGACGGAGTTCACCAGCGCCGAAGGGCTTACTCGCAAAGCGGCGCGTACTCTCCGCTATTTATATTTTGACGAGGACGAGCATCCGATCGCAGCGCAGATTTTCGGAGCCGATCCGGACGTGATGGCTTCGGCTGCCGCCCTGACCGAAGACTTAGGCTTCGACCAGATCGATATCAATCTCGGCTGCCCGGTGAAAAAAGTCGTGAAGTGCGGGGGATCGGGATTGTTGCGCGATCTGCCCCATCTCGAAAGGCTTTTCCGCGCCGTGCGCGCGGCGGTGCGAATGCCGCTCACCATCAAGATTCGCTCAGGATGGGACGAAAATCATATCGTCGCCGTGGACGTGGCGCGAATGGCCGAGCAGATCGGCATCGAGGCGATCGCCGTCCATCCGCGCACGAGGATGCAGGGCTACGCCGGCTTTGCGGACTGGCGCGTTATTCGCGCGGTGAAAGAAGCGGTGCGCATCCCCGTGATCGGCAACGGCGATATTCGCACACCGGAAGACGCCGTGCGCATGATCGCCGAAACGGGATGCGACGCGGTGATGATCGGCCGCGCCGCGTCATCGAATCCCTGGATTTTCCGCCAGATTGAGGGTTACGTCCGCGCCGGCCGCTACGACCAGCCAACGGAAATGGATCGCTATCAATTGCTTTCCGGATATTTTCGCGACTTGATTGCCAGCGAAATGCCGGATGCTATTGGGAAGATGAAGCAGTTCGCCACGTATTTTTCGCACGGCGTGCGCAATGGCGGTGAGCTGCGGCAAGCGGTTCACCATTCGCAGACCGCCGCCGAAATCCTCGACCACGTGGACGCGTTCTTCGCCCCTCTCGCAGCATCGTCGGCAGGCTAGCCTTGCCCTCACTCCGGCTTGGCTTTTCCATTTGCGATCGCATCGTTGAGCAATTGGCGCATCTGTTGCGATGATTGACGCGCTTGCTCGACGCTTTGCCGCGCCAACTCGCCGATTTGACGGCCGATATTGCCCATCTGGCGGCCGATCTCGCCGGCCCTGCGGTTGATCTCTTCCATGTTTGAATTCCAGCGCGCTTCGCCGAGCGCCTGCTGCAGTTGGCCTACTTGCCGCTGCAAATCCCCAAGCTGCTGCATGGTTGCGCCGTTGGCGTTCAAGCCTTTTATTTCGGACTGGAGTTTCTGCATCTCCGCGCTCATATCGGGAATCTTGACGCGGATTTCCTGCATTTTCGCCTGCACCTGTTCGTGCATTTGCTTCTCAAGCGCCTGCTCCTTGGCTTGCAAGTCTTGTTGGAGCTTCGAGGAATCGCCGCGCTGCGCCCAAATCTGCTTCGCGCGATCGATCGTGGCCTGATCGCGAATGATGTACGACTTTCCGTTATCTTTCTCGAACCAGATGAAGTCGCCCGGAATCCTGGAACGAAGCTCGCCAACGCGCTCCGCATCCGCTCCCGAGATGGTCCCAATCACGAGCGGTTTGTTCGAGTCGCGAGTGACAATCATGAATCGCGGGCCCCACGGCCAATATGGACCGTACGCTCCCGCGAAGTCGCCCCAATTTGCTGATGAGCCTTCAACGGTAGCGGGCGCCGGCGGCGGAGTCGGAGGCGCAGCGTCCGGCGATGGAGGTTGCTGAGACTGTGGCGGCTGCGGCGGGGCCGGCGCCGCAACCGCCACTTGGGAGGAACCATTGGAGTTAGGCTGCGCGGTTTCCGGCGGCGCGGGCGGGACAACGGACGGCACAACCGGCGCAGCCATCGACGCGGCAGGCGAAGCCGGAACTGCGTCGGGCGGAGGAACGATCTGTTGCGGTGGCGGCGGTGGCGCGGGGGACGGCGGCGCGGCAAAATCCTGTGGGTCGTACGTGGACGGATGCGCCGCAACCGACAGCGCGAGCGCAGGCACGCAGATCGCGATCGCTGCCGCAACCAGGTATTTGTTCATGCGGCTCGGCATCGAGCGCCTCCAGGCCAAAATCCGGTCCACTCGCTTCTCGCCGTCGCCGGTTTTTGCCATCGCTACGCCATGCCACCAGACGCGGTTCGGCGATTCTTCCAGGTCGGCAAGAAATCCGACCAACGCTTGGGCGTACCGCGTGCGCTCGGCGCCGCCAGCAAGTGCGGCTTCGTCACTGGCCTGTTCCGCGAGATCGGCGAGGTGGCGATTGAGCCACCACGAAAGCGGGTTAAACCAAAAGACGGCGCGATGAATTAGCGCGAGCAGCTGCACAAGCGAATCGCGCCGCGCCACGTGCGACGCTTCGTGCGCCAGCACTGCGGCCAGCTCGTCTCTACTCCACTCGCGCCATGACGAGGGCAGCAGAATCGCGGGATGAATGATTCCGAACGTCAGGGGCACCGCCACGGCCTCGGATTCCGCAAGCCGCGGCAGGGTTCGTAAACGTGCTGCGCGGCCAGCGGAGGACAGCAGAATCAATCCATCTACGTCGCTGACCGTTTTCGAGCCAAGCCGCAATCGCGCGCCAAAGTACATCCCGATCAACACTCGCGCGAAAAAGAGCAGGGCAATCGCGAAATACAGCATGGTCGCTAAAAACGTCCACGGCATTCTTCTCGGCAAAGATGGCGAGGAAAGCGCTGGAAGCGAATCCGAATAGACGCTCCAGTCCGCACTAGAATTGATGGAATTCCGGCTCACAACCATTTGCCCTTCAGGGACTGAGCGTGTTTCGGCCATTGCGTAGTCGGCCACAGTCTGAGCCGGCTGAACGACCACCGGTTCCGCCGGCCGTGAAAAGCTCGGTACGGGAATTGGCAACGGCACAGCCGGGCTGAGCCAAATCAGCAGCGGCATGGCAAGGGCAACGAGCAACAGTCCACGCCACGCCACCAACTTGGCGCGCACGGAACATATGCGAAGTACCGCCAGCACGGCCGCCAGGAAGCAGCCGAGCAGCAGAGCACGGAATGCGGCATCCAACATGAGAGCGAGGAACTTCGAATGAACGTGAATCGCGGAAAGCATGATTACCCTTCCTTCTTCGCGGCGCGGCTGCGCGAGCCGGAGCTTGTTTTCTGTTCCTTTTCCGCGTCCGTTTTCTCGCGCGCGATCCGGCGGGCGATCTTTTCGAGCTGCTCGCGGCGAATTACGGAATTTTGCACCATGCCGACAAGCAGTTCTTCCGCCGAGCCGCCGCAGAAGCGGTCGATGATGTTTTTCACGGCGCGCACCGCCACGTTCTGCCGCGCCTGCAACGCGCGGTAAATGTAGGTGCGGCCCTCGATCTCGTGGGCGACGAAGCCCTTTTCTTCCAGCCGGCGCAGGATCGTCCGCACGGTGGATTCCTTCATCGGGCGCAGACCGGCCAGAGCCTCCCTGCAGGATTCCGCCGAACACGGGCCCTTGGCCCAGACGTAATCCATCACCAGTTGTTCGATTTCTCCGAGGCCCTTGGGGCGTTGGTTGGTTGGGTTCATTGGCTCCGTCGCTTGTGCTATTTCATGTAGCGCTACAATATGTAGCGGATATAAGGAGTGCTTGTCAAGGAGTTTTTGGGGGAATTACATACTTAGCTCTCCTTGTTTCTCGCATCTGCAATCATGCGCTTATGTATCAATCTGTGGCACTCGGGATGGACCACAAGCAAATTCTGTGGATCATCATTTTGCGGATTTTTGTCAATATGGTGAACGTGAAAAACCCAATGGTATGGTTTCCACAGATCGCCGTCGCGTGGCTCGTACGGATCGCTGCCACTGCCCAACCACTCCAACCACGCCTCGTCTACGTAGTAGTCGCCAATCTTCGCGCCGCAGTGGGTGCAGTGGTTCATCACGTACGTAGATTGCATGGTATGCGACCAGTCAACAAACCGGCCCGGCTCGGCTGTGACGGTGGATTCCGGCCCGCCTTGCTCTTCTTCGTCATCAACAGAATCAACAAAGACCTCCGTTTGCTTGCCGCATTTCCAGCATACGAAAGACGCGCAGGAAAACTTCGTGGCGAAGAGCGGTTTATGGCAGTGCTCGCACATTGCCTTGGCGCGTTGTAACAACTCGGATCTAAGTTCGCGGGTCATCTGTATAATTCCCCTTTTTTTTGACCGGCTGTTTGCGGTTATTCGTCGCGGGTGACCAGCAGTTGCTTGTAGGCTTCGCGGCGGGTAATGCCGCGCTCGCGCGCGGCCAGTTTTAGCGCGGCTTTGCGGTCGATGCCGCGCTCCTTCATGATTTCATCGACGCGATGCGAAAGCGGCGCCGCAATCTGCTCGCCCGCGCCGTTGCCGTTCAGATGGATTACGTGGCCGTCGGCGGGGCCGACGAGCAGGGTGATTTCGCCCCGCGCCGGTTTCTTGCGCACGGCAGCGACGAGATCCTCGATGTGCCCGCGCTGGAATTCCTCGAATGCCTTGGTCACTTCCCGAGCGATCACCGCGGGCCGGTTTCCAAGAATCTCGAGCGCATCTTCGAGAGTATCGAGCAGGCGGTGCGGAGCCTCGTAGATCGCCACGGTGCGTGGCTCGTTTGCCAGGGTGCGCAGCGCTTTCCGGCGCGCCGTCTGGCGGGCAGGAAGAAATCCCGCGAACGTGAACTCCTCGATAGGCATGCCCGAGGCAGCGAGAGCTGCCACAAAGGCCGACGCTCCTGGGACTGGCACCACGGCGATGCCGTGCCGCAGGCACAGGCTCACCAGCCGGAATCCCGGGTCGGAAATCGCGGGAGTGCCGGCGTCGCTGACGAGAGCGACCTTCGCGCCTTGTTCCAGCTCGATCACGATCTCCGGCGCGCGGGTGATTTCGTTGTGTTCGTGGTAGCTCACCAGACGCTTCGAGATATCGAAGTGCGAGAGCAGCTTCATCGTCTGGCGAGTGTCCTCGCACGCAATCACGTCCGCTTCTTTCAGGACGCGCAAAGCGCGAAGTGTAATGTCCTCCAGATTTCCAATCGGCGTGGCAACTATATAGAGACAGCCAGCGCCCGCGTCATCGGTTTTCGTATTCTTCGGCATTTTTTAACTGTGAGTCAGAACACGAGGGTAAGGCGCGCGGCCGAGTTTTGCAATACGGTCCGGAACGGATACCAAATCAGGAGAAATAAGGGGTTGCGCGAAAGCGCGCGGCTTGTGGCCTGCTACGCGGTCAAGTATTCTTCTTTATTCCTGAAATGGCCAGCAAGCGATTGACGGACCTTCCGGGCACGACGGATCGGCGCATCGACGCGCTGCTCACGCTTCTGGCGGAAAATGCGACGATCGTCGTCAGCGGCGCGAAAATTGCCAAGGAAATCGGCGTCACGCGCCAGCAGGTATGGCGCTGGGTGGAAAAGCTGCGCGCGCTCGGCGTTCGCGTCAAAGGGCACGCCCGCACCGGCTATCATATTGAGCGTGTACCGGACATTTTGGCTCCGCAGTTGCTCAGCCACCGCCTAACTGGCACGCCCTTCGCGCGCCACATCTACCATTTCTTCAAAACCGAATCCACGAACACGATCGCCATGCGCCTGGGCGAAGCGGGCGAGCCGCACGGCGCGCTGGTGCTCGCCGAAGAGCAGACCGCCGGACGCGGCCGCGCGGGGCGCGTCTGGACGTCGGAAAGATCCGCGGGAATTTATTGCAGCGTACTGCTGCGCCCCGCGATTCCTCCCGCGCACGCGCCTGTACTCACTCTGGTTGCGGGGCTCGCGGCCCGCGACGCCGTCGCCGAAGAACTCGACACCGTGCCGGACATTCGCTGGCCGAACGATCTGCTCGCCGGCGGTCGGAAGCTGGGCGGCATCCTGACCGAAATGCACGCCGAGCCCGATCGCGTTCATTATGCAGTGATCGGCATCGGCATCAACGTGAACCAGCCGAAAATGCCGGAGCCGCTCGCTGGAATCGCTACTTCGCTACGAATGGACACGGGGAAAACGCATTCGCGGCTGGAACTGCTGATTCGTTTGCTGCGCCAGCTTGACCGCTACTACAATCAATTCCTGGCAGAGGGCGCCGCGCCGATTTTGCGCCGCTTCGCCGAGGTATCGAGCTATTTCAAAGGCAAGCGGGTACGCATCACCACGGCGGTTGAGACGTTCACCGGCACGACGGCAGGGCTCGATCCCAGCGGCGTGCTGCGCGTAGCGCGGGACGATGGCGGTGGCACCGAACTCGTGCTCTCGGGCGATGTGGCGGAGGCTTCTTGATGCTGCTGGCCCTCGATGTGGGCAATACCAATACAGTGCTGGGCGTCTTCCGCGGCAAGGAACTTGTCGCGCACTGGCGGTTGAGCACCGCGCGCGATCAAACCATCGACGAGTACGGCATCCTGACGCGCAATCTTTTCACCCTGCGCGAACTTGAGCCGCGTGAAATCGGCGGGGCGATCATCAGTTCGGTTGTGCCTCCGCTTAATGCCACACTCGCAGGCATGGCGCAAGCCTACTTCGGCCACAAGGCGCTATTCGTTGAACCTGGCGTCAAAACGGGAATGCCCGTGCATTACGATAACCCGCTGGAAGTGGGCGCTGACCGCATTGTCAACAGCGTGGCGGCCTACGAAAAATACGGCGGCCCGTGCATCGTCGTCGATTTCGGTACGGCGATCAATTTTGACGCCGTCTCCGAACGCGGCGAGTACATGGGCGGCGTCCTCGCGCCGGGAATCGGCATCTCCGCCGACGCCCTTTTCGCGCGCGCCGCGCGGCTCTTCCGCGTCGAAATCAAAGACCCCGGGAAAATCATCGGCACCAATACGGCGGCGTCGATGCAGTCCGGCCTGTTCTATGGTTACACCGATCTCGTCGATGGCATTCTGGACCGCATGAAGAAAGAAATGGGCGCGGCGACGAAAGTGATCGCCACCGGCGGGCAAGCCTCGCTGATCGGGCGCGCATCGCGGCATGTCGAAACCATCGACGAATTTCTCACGCTCGAAGGCCTGCGCATCATTTGGGAACGCAACCAACCAGGTTCGCGCGACCATGGCGCGGCGAAAAATACTGCTTCTGCGAGGCGCGAATGATCGCCGCCGTTCCGCCACACACCCGCCCGGCCGCAAAGCACCGCGCCTGAGTGGGGCCATCGCAATCGCATGGAATCGTTCAACTACTTCAACTATTTCACAGAAATCGAGGAATATTTCTGGCGCAAACGCGGCGCACACCTGCTGGTGTCCCCGCTCGACTGGGCTATCCTCGAAACGTGGCAGAAGGCCGGGATTCCGCTGCCCGCCGTCCTGAAAGGAATCGACCGCGCTTTTGAAAGCTGGGGGCGCTCGCGCCGAGCTGCCGGCGGGCGCCAGTTGAAAAGTCTCGCCTATTGCGTCGATGCCGTGCTCGACGCGGCCGCCGAAGCGCAGGAGGTTGCTGCGGGCGCCGGTCCGCAGCCCGCTTCGCCGAAGCCCAGCGCCGAGCCATTCTCGCGTGACGAGTTGCGCAAATACATCGAACGCAACTCCGCGCGGCTCCACGCCGGCGCTGAAAAGCAGCGCGCGGCGCGTGCCGCTCTCGCTGCGCGCCTTGAAGATGCGGCGGCCCGCTTGGGCGAACTTCTGCCGCTCGTCGATTCTCCCACCGCGCTCGATCTCGAGGATTTGGAGCGCCGCCTCACCGTGCTGGAGGAAAAATTGGCGGCCTCGCTCGCCGCCGATGCCGATGAAGACTCCCTCCTAGCCATCCGCCGCGAAATGGACCGTTCGCTCGCCCCCTACAGGCGTAAGATGTCCGCTGACCAATTGGCTCAGCTCGAACGCCAATACATCCAGAAGCGCTTGTTCGAGCATTTTCAAGTCCCGCGGCTGAGCCTGTTCTATCTAAGCTGAGCGACGTTACAAGCCGAAGAGCGCCCAAGTGCAATGGCCAACATCGAAGTCACCATCGAAAAGCTGATTTATGGCGGGGAAGGTCTGGCCCATCACAATGGCGCCACGGTCTTTGTGCCGTTCGTGCTGCCGGAAGAGCGCATTTCCGCCGCGCCCGTCGAGCAAAAAACGAAATTTGTCCGCGCGCGTCCCGAACGCGTCCTGGCTCCTTCATCCGACCGCATCGCTGCCCGGTGCCCTCATTTCGGCTCCTGCGGCGGGTGCGATTACCAGCACATTCCTTACGACGAGCAGCTCAAATACAAAAGTGGAATCCTTCGGGAGACGCTTCGCCGCCTCGGCCACATCGAGTGGACCGCAGAAATCGCGACACACGCCGGGCCTCCGTGGGCCTATCGCAACCGCGCACAATGGAAAATCCGGTCGGCCGCCGAATCGGCGGCATCGCGCAGTGGCCAGCATTCCGCAAAGGAAGCTAACAAAGTTGCCGGTGCAAGCCTCGGCATCGGATACTTTCGCGCCAATTCATCCGCGCTCTTTGCCGTGGAAGACTGCCCGATTATTTCTCCGCTGCTGCTGAAAGCGCTGCTCGCCTTTCGCGGCGCTCTCGCCCGGGGTACGCTGCCGCCAATCCTGCGCGAAATCGAAGCCTTTGCCGGTGGAGACGATTCACAATTGCTCTTGACGGCAGCATTTTCCGGATTCCCGCCGCGCGCCGGTGAACTCGCCGGCAGATTCCGCGAAATCGCTCCCGAAATCGCGAGCCTTGTGTTTCACGATCCGACTCGCGACCGCATGGAGCTTTTCGGTCCCGGGTTCGTCACGTGCGAGGCCGGTGGCCGCAATTATCGCGTCGGCCATTTTTCATTTTTTCAAGTGAATCGCTTTCTCGCCGGTGATCTGGCGCGCGAAGTCGCGGAAAATGATGTCGGTGGTTCGCTCGCGCTCGACCTTTTTGCCGGCGTTGGACTCTTTTCGCTTCCACTAGCGGAGAACTTTGCCCACGTTGTAGCCGTCGAATCGAATCCAGCGGCCGCGCGCGACCTGGAAGCCAACATTGCATTGGCTGCGCACGCCTCCAACGCGCACAGTTCATCCGTGGAAGTGCGCGTCGCCGATGTCGAGCAGTTCCTCGCGAAATATCGAGGCGCGCCTCAACTTGTTGTTCTCGATCCTCCGCGGGCCGGTCTCACGCCCGGAACGATCAAACACCTTACGCGCATCGCTCCCGAACGCATCACCTACGTCTCCTGCGATCCGCCCACGCTCGCGCGCGACTTGGCCGCATTGCAACAGACCGGCTATGAGTCGGCAGAAGTTCATCTTTTCGATCTCTTTCCGCAGACATTTCACATGGAAACGGTGGTCCGTTTGCGGCGGCGCTCGTGAAACTACCCGCGCTCTGGATCGCGGCCGCATTCGCGGGCGGCGTCGCGCTCGCCTTGCGTTGGCCACTCGAACTGCGCGTTTGGCTCCTCGCTGCGGTGTCAGCGATCTTTGTCGCGGCGGCTCTCACTTGGTGCAAGCGTCTGGCGGCAGCATGGGTGCTCGCGCTGGCGGCATGGCTGGCGCTCGGAGGCCTCGCCGCCGGGCTCCAGCGCGCGAGCGTTCCGGCAAATCATGTCACGCGCCTGATCGCCGCCGGGAAGCTCGACCTCACCGTGCCTCTTCGTTGGCGCGGCACTCTTCGCGAAGATCCGCTTTCGCTTCCTTGGGGACGCCGCTACGAAATCGATCTTCGGCAGGTGGAAGTTGGCGGCGCGTACATCCCCGTTCGCGGCGGCCTGCGCGCGAATCTTTACGACGGCCCGCAAGCCGCTGGCGCTCCGTCAGATTTGCGGGCAGGCGATCGCGTCGAAGTGCTGATGAAGGCGTCTCCGCCGCGCGATTTTCTCGATCCGGGCGCGTTCGACGTGCGCGGCTATCTCGCGCGCCAAAGTGTCGATCTGTCCGGCTCGCTTCGCAGCGGCGAACTTTTGCAGGTGATTGCTCGCCCGCGGCCCACGTTCGCGCAACGCGTCGCCCGCGCCCGTGGCGACATGCTTGCCCGCCTCGACGCGCTTTTTCCCGGCCATCGCCAAACCGCGGCCGTTCTCCGCGCCATGCTTCTCGGCGACCGCAGCTTCGTCGAATCCAACGTCGTCACCGCGTTTCAAATCACCGGCGCGTATCACGTCCTCGTCGTCGCTGGGCTGCACGTTGGCGCGCTGACGATTTTCATTTTCTGGCTCTGCCGCCGGCTGCGCTTTCCAATTGTCGCCACTTCGCTGATCACCCTCGCCGTGCTGGCCGCGTACGTCGGCCTCGTGCAGGACCGCCCGCCCATCCTGCGCGCCGCGCTCGTGGCGGCTCTCTATTTATGCGCGCGGCCACTTTTCCGCCGCGTCGATTTGCTCAACGTAGTTTCGCTCGCCGCGCTCGCGCTGCTCGTTTGGAAGCCATCGGAGCTAGCCGACTCCAGCTTTCAGCTTTCGTTCCTCGCCGCCGGCGTTATTGCCGCGCTCGCTTTGCCGTGGCTGGAGCGCTCGACGGCTCGTTACCGCGCAGGCCTGCGGCATCTCGGCGACGTCACGCGTGATGCCGCGCACCCGCCGAAAGTCATCCAATTCCGCATCGACATGCGCGCCGCTGTGGCATTTCTCGCGGCGCGGCTCCCAGCCCGCATCGCCTCACACGCACAGCCGCTTGTCGCCATGCCGGTTCGCGTCGGTTTGCGCTTATACGAACTTGCTCTCCTATCGCTCGTAATCCAGTGGGGCATGATGCCGCTTTTGGCGCAAGATTTTCACCGCGTCAGCCTGGCTGGTCCGATCAGCAACGTTCCGGCTGTGCTGCTCACCGGACTGATCGTTCCGCTCGGCTTTCTCACCCTAACTGCATCGTTCATTTGGACGCACCTAGCGCTGCTGCTCGCAAAAACCTTGGGCGCATGCACCACTGCGTTGCTTGCTATGGTCGGATGGTTCAGCAAGATTCCGCGCGTGTCGTATCGGATTCCGGGGCCGCCGGCCTGGTTGCTGATCGCGTTTTTCGTCGTTTTGATTGCACTTGCCTTCGCTGCGCGCGCCGCTCTCGCGCATCGCTCCGGTCGTGTAGCCAGCCGCCGCGATCCCCAAAAAGCCGCCGCGTTTGGGGGCGGTCGCCAAACGCCGCCGATCGAGCTTGCTGAATGGGCATCGGTTGCGCTGCTTGCGGCGTTCACCATTCTCGTTGTGTGGTATCCTTTTGCGCCGAGCCTCGATCGCGGCAAACTCGGCGTTACCGTCCTGGACGTCGGCCAGGGCGACTCGATCTTCGCCGAGTTCCCCGGCGGACGCACGATGCTCGTTGATGGCGGTGGGCTGGCCGGGTCGGAATGGGTGGGCGGCTATCGTTCGGGCACGGATGTCGGTGAAGAAGTCGTCTCGCCGTATCTGTGGTCACGCGGCGTGAAACGTATTGACACGGTCGTTCTCACGCACGCCGACCACGATCACATCGACGGTCTCTACTCCGTTCTGCAAAATTTTCAAGTTGGCCAGCTTTGGGTTGGATGGAACGATCCGCGTCCCGCATTCGCCCGCCTCCTGGATGAAGCGCGCTCGCGCGGCATTCGCATCGTCCACGTGGATGAAGGCGAGCATTTTAATTTCGGTACGGCTCAAGCCGACGTCCTCTGGCCTCCCGCGGACGGAGCTGGCGACTCTCCGAACGACAACTGCGTCGTCCTCCGGCTATCGAACGGCCAATCACATTTCCTGCTCACTGGAGACATCGAGCAGCACGCCGAGGGAGGTCTCATAGCTGATGGCGAGCCGCTCGCTTCGGAATTCTTGAAGGTGCCGCATCACGGCAGCAAAACCTCTTCCACGCCGCCGTTCCTCGCCGCCGTCAATCCGCGCGTGGCAGTCGTTTCCGTTGGCGTATCGAATCCGTTCGGCCATCCCGCGCGCGCCGTCGTGGAGCGCTACGAGCGCGATGGCATTCGCCTGCTGCGCACCGATCGCGACGGCGCCGTCACCGCGCTCTCGGATGGACCCTCGCTCGCCGTCAGCGCCTACGCCGCGCGGCAGCCGCACGCCTCTTTTGAGACGGCTTCCGTCCACGACTTGCTTTGGTGATTTTTCTCGTTCGCATGGCGCTGCGAGGCCATTCTTGCACCGCTATGTCCATCCGTGAAATCCCCGAAAACACGGTGGTCGCGCTTACTATTGCGCCGGACTATGCGCAAGTCCATACTATTTTCACGCCCAGCAAGCGACTTTAACCATGCATCAAAACCTGCAGTGTAAACCGAGTCAGGAAGAGATTGACGAAGAGAGCCGCCGCATCCGCCGTCTGCGCATTCTAGTCCGGCTGACTCTCGAAACGATCGCGTCTGGGGACCTTTCCGCCGAGGAAGCGGCCACCATGGTCGCCGCCACCCGGCAGGCCGCTCTGGAAATGTTTCCGGGCAAGGAACGCGCGTTCGATCTAATCTACCGTCCGCAGTTCCAACGCCTGATGCACGCTGTCTATCGCTTGCAGTAGCACGCCCTGCCTTCGCGCTTAGCCGCCCCTCCCCACTTTTGTGATCGCAGGAACTTTCCTACGCCTCGTTGCGTATCCAATTCCGAGAAAACTTGGCAACGCCAAGCTCCTCAATCGACGGTACGCCTCGGGAAGCGGCATGGGAACTCTGCTGCAGGACATTCGTTACGGCATTCGTTTAATCGCCAAGTCGCCCGGATTCGCGGCGATTGCGATCATCACACTGGTGCTCGGGATAGGCGCGAACACTGCCGTATTCTCCGTGGTTAACGGCGTGCTCCTGAATCCGCTCCCCTACCCGCAGCCGGACCGCCTTGTCGCCGTTTATGCCAAAAACAGAGCTTTCGACCACTCGTCCATTTCCTATCCCAATTTTCTCGACTGGGTACGCGGTCAGCATTCCTTTTCCGCGCTCGCGGCATTCCGCGGCGACGAGTACAACCTCACCGGCATTGGCGAACCGCAGCGCGTCAGCGCCGAAATGGTCTCCGCGAGCTTCTTTCCGCTACTGGGCGTCAATCCCGTCATCGGCCGCCAGTTTCGTCTTGAGGAAGATCGAATCGGCGCGCAGCCTGTCGCTCTAATTAGCGGCGGCTTCTGGAAACGGGAATTTGGCTCGTCGCGAGACGCTGTCGGCAAGACTCTCGACCTGAACGGCGTCGGCTACACCATTATTGGCGTGATTCCGGCGAGCTTCCACTATCAAAGCTTCAACTTTCAGGACAACACGGACGTTTTCGTGCCCATCGGCCAATGGAGTGAATCCACATTCCGGCGCCGCGACACTAGTATGGGTATGGACGCCGTCGGCCACCTCAAACCCGGCGTCACGCTGGAACAAGCGCAAGCCGATATGAACGGCGTCGCGCAGCACCTGGCGCGGGAATTTCCCGATATTGACCACGATTCGGGTATCGCCCTGTACTCGCTCAAACAGGACATCGTCGGCAGAGTTCGGCCATTTCTGCTCGTTCTGCTTGCCGCCGTCGCTTTCGTTCTGTTGATCGCCTGCGTCAACGTCGCGAACCTGCTTCTCGCGCGCTCCACGGCCCGTACCCGGGAATTCGCTGTGCGCGCCGCGCTAGGCGCTAGCCGGCAGCGAGTCATTCGCCAGTTGCTAACCGAAAGCCTCGTACTCGCCTTGTTGGGAGGCGCCGGCGGCCTTCTGCTCGCTGTGTGGGGCACGCAAGCGGCGCTAAAAGTCTTGCCTGAGGCATTGCCCCGCGCCCAATCCATTCACGTCGATGGACGAGTGCTGTTGTTCACCCTCTTCGCATCCGTGCTCGCCGGCGTTCTTTTCGGGCTCGCACCCGCCGTTAAAACTGTGCGCGGCAATCTGCACGAAACGTTGAAGGAAGGTGGGCGCGGCGCAAGCGGCGCGCGTCATCGCCTGCAGGGGCTCTTTGTCGTCGTCGAAATGGCGCTGGCGCTCGTGCTGCTGGTTGGCGCGGGGCTGATGATTCGAAGTCTCGCGAATTTATGGGACGTGAATCCCGGCTTTAATCCGCGCAACCTGGTCACGTTCGGCTTTTCTTATCCGGTGACGCTCGGTGGCACGCCTGATGCCATCCGCGCGTCCATGCTCCAGGTGGAAAGCGCTGTCGAAAATGCGCCCGGAGTTGTCTCTGCCTCTCTCCTCGCCGGTGGAGTGCCGATGGCCGGTGACTCCGAAACAACTCTCTGGCTCGATAACGAACCAAAGCCTGCCACCATGTCGCAGATGAAAGTCGCGTTGTTTTATCCCGTGCAGCCGGATTATCTAAAGGCCATGGGCATTCCCCTGATCCGCGGTCGCTTCATCAACGCGAGCGACGACAATCATTCTCCGTTCGTTATCGTGATCGACCAGGATTTCGCCAGGCAGTATTTTCCCGGCCAGGATCCCATCGGCCGCCGTGTGAATTTTGGATTCACCAACCTTTCCGGTGAGATCATCGGCATCGTCGGACACGTGAAGCAGTGGGGCCTCGATGAAGGCGCCAAGCCTCTCGTAGGTCCTCAGCTTTATTTCCCGATAGCGCAGGTTCCCGACCAGTTTTTCACGCTGATGGCTCGCGGCGGCCAGTTCGTGGTGCGCACGCAGGGTTCGCCGGATGCCGAAATGAAGACCGTTCGCACGGCCCTGCGCGCGGTGAATAGCGGAATTGTGGTGTCCGATGTCCACACGCTCGATAGCATCATCTCGCGTTCGCTCGCCACTCGCCGTTTTTCGATGATCTTGCTGTCGATTTTCGCCGCGCTCGCGCTGCTGCTCTCATGCGTCGGCATCTATGGAGTGATTTCTTATCTGGTGGGCCAGCGAACGCACGAAATCGGCGTGCGCATGGCTCTCGGCGCGCAGCGTTCGCACGTGATGCGCTTGATTCTTGGTCAAGCCGCGAAGATGGCTCTCATCGGCGTTGCGCTGGGTCTGGCAGGTTCGTTCGCGCTCACGCGGCTCATTTCCAAAATGCTTTTCGGCGTCAGCGCCTACGACCCGCTCACGTTCGCCGCGGTCGCCTCGCTGCTGATCCTTGTCGCGCTGGTCGCCTGCTATGTGCCCGCGCGCCGCGCCATGCGCGTCGATCCCATGACCGCTC
>JASHPG010000084.1 GCA_030038275.1 Candidatus Acidiferrales bacterium
GGAGTTTTGCAGGAGGGCTACGCGCTCGGCAACCTGCTCGCGGCGCTGGCCTTCTGGACGATCTTTCCGCACTGGGGCTGGCGCGCTATGTTCTTCATCGGCGGCTTGCCGGCCGTGTTAACGCTCTTCATTCGCTCGCGCGTGAAAGAAAGCGAAGCCTGGCGCACCAATGCCGTTCCCAAGGCCGATTGGCGCGCTTACTTCCGATCCGTAGCGGCGAATTGGAAGCGGTTTCTGTATCTCGTCATTCTAATGGCCGCCATGAATTTCATTTCGCATGGGACGCAGGATCTCTATCCATCGTTCTTGCAGCATCAGCTCAAGTTCGCCACGGGCACCACGGCCATGATCACGGCGATTTCCATGGTCGGCGCAATCGTTGGAGGCATTCTGGTCGGCCTCTACTCCGATCGCACCGGCCGTCGGCGGGCGATGATCGGGGCGATGTTGCTGGGGATCGTCTTCATACCGCTGTGGGTTTTTGCGCCGCGGCTACTGCACACGGGGAGCGCCGCGGGCGAAATCGCGCTGGTTGCCGTCGGCGCGTTCTTGATGCAGTTCATGGTGCAAGGGTCGTGGGGCGTGATACCGGCGCACATCAACGAGCTTTCGCCCGGCGCGCTGCGCGGATTCTTTCCGGGATTCGCGTATCAGATAGGCGTGCTGATCGCAGCCAGCTCCGCGCCACTGGAAGCGGCTCTCGGCCGTCATTTGACGCTGGCGCAATCGATGGGTATGTTCGCGGCCATCGTGTTTGTCTTTGGTGTGATCGTCACCCTCGCTGGTCCCGAAGCGCATCGCGTTTCATTTGGCGCTTCGCCCCCGAGCGCATGAACCGCGCTTCTCCTCCGTGCGCCTGCGTCGTGCGTTCCTTCTGTTCCACTCGAATTCCGATTTGGATCGGCTTTAGCAGCACTCTGAATTTGCGTGCTGGGGCGGTGCTTGGCGCGGTAAGATGGCGTTTTACAAGCGAACTCGTCTTTCGCGCCCCATGTGCCGACTGATATTCGCAAAGGAGCCGTCATGAGCGCCAGCCCCCAAGCCGTGCCGTCCGCATCGACCATCGAAGCCATCAAGGAAAGGGCCAAGCGGCTGAGCATTCTTTCCATGATGTCCACCACGGCGGCCAGCTCCGGTCATCCCACCTCCTGCATGTCCGCCGCGGAACTGATGGCCGGCACGTTTTTCTACGCCATGAAGTTCGATCCGAAAAATCCCAACTCCAATCAGGGCGACCGTTTCGTTCTCTCCAAGGGCCATGCCGCGCCCATCCTCTACGCTGCATTTGCCGAAGCGGGCGTTTTCCCCGAATCGCGCGTGATGACGCTGCGCCAATTCTCCAGTGAACTCGAAGGCCATCCAACGCCGCGCATTCCCGGCGTCGATGCCGCCACCGGGTCGCTCGGCCAGGGAATGTCGGTCGCTGCCGGGCTTGCCATCGGCGCGCGCCTCGACAAAAGCCCCACCCGCGTGTACGTGCTGCTCGGCGATGGAGAAATGGCCGAAGGCCAAATCTGGGAAGCCGCCGAATTTGCCGGCCACTACAAGCTCGATAACCTCACCGTGCTCGCCGACGTCAACGCGCTCGGCCAGAGCGAGCCCACCATGTATCAGCACGATATGGAAGTGTATCGCCGCAAATTCGAGTCCAACGGCTTCGCCGCGGAAGTGATCGACGGCCACGACGTTGCCGCCGTCTTGTCGGCTCTTGACCGCGCCAAGGCCACCCACGGCAAGCCGCAGGCGATCTTGGCCCGTACCATCAAGGGCCACGGCGTCGATTTTCTTGCTGGTAAGGAACACTGGCACGGCAAGCCCATCCCCAAAGATGAACTTGCTAAGGCCATCTCGGAGATCGGCCCCGCGATTCAGCTCCCGCCAGATCCCGGAAAATCTTACGAACGCGCTTCTCTGCCGAAGCCTCCCGACTTCCCGGCTCCTGCGCCGCCCGATTACGACCCGTCTAAGCCCGTAGCCACGCGAGAAGCGTACGGCTTCGCGCTCAAGCGCCTCGGCGCGGTAAATCCTCACGTTGTAGCCGCCTCGGGCGACGTAAAGAACTCCACCTTCTCGGAAACTTTCGGCGACGCCTATCCCGATCGCTTCTTCCAGGGCTACATCGCCGAGCAAAACCTGATCAGCCTCGGCGTCGGCCTGCAGGCGCGCGGCAAAGTTCCCTTTCTCGACACATTTGCCTGCTTCCTCTCGCGCGCCTACGACAACGTCCGCATGGCCGCCGTCAGCCGGGCCAACATTAACGTCTGCGGTTCACATTGCGGCGTCTCCATCGGCGAAGACGGCCCGTCGCAGATGGCTCTTGAGGATATCGCCATGTTCCGCGCCGTCCATTCGTCCACCGTTCTCTATCCTAGTGACGCGGTTTCCGCCGAGCGCCTCACCGAAGCCATGGCGCGCCGCCCTGGAATCAATTACCTCCGCACATCGCGCCCGAAGACCGCGATTCTCTACCCCAAGGACGAAAAGTTCCCCATCCCAGGTTTCAAGGTTCCGCGCCAGAGCGCGCAGGATCGCGTCACCGTCATCGGCGCCGGAATCACCCTCCATGAAGCGCTGAAAGCCGCCGACGAGCTGAAATCCAAGGGCGTCAATATCCGCGTGATCGACCTCTATTGCGTGAAGCCGCTCGACGGCAAATCCCTTGCCGAGCAAATCGCCGCCACGGGCGGAAAGCTCGTCACCGTGGAAGATCACTGGCCGGAAGGTGGCGTTGGAGAAACCGTCTTGGCCGCACTGGCTTCCGCTGGCGCGACTCCGTCGAAATACCGCATGCTCGCCGTCCGCGATATGCCCCATTCCGGCAAGCCGGACGAATTGATCGACGCCTTCGGCATCTCCGCGCGGCGCATCGCCGATGCCGTCCGCGAAATCGCCTAGGCACCCTGATCCGAGCTGAACGGGTGCCCGCCCGCGCGGCTAGCGATCCTGAATGATCTGCTAGAATTGGCGCTACAAGAGGTATAAATCGAGTGGCGGAAAAAATCGTGATGGTGGGCGTTATTCCGGAGGTGGTCGCCGTCGATTCAGGCGATCAGGTAGTCTGGTTCTCGAACGCCGGAAACTTGAAAATCGAATTCGACGCGCAGCGCTCGCCATTCGCATCCAACGTCTTCCAGGCCCCGCCCGGCGTCCGGCTCTCCAGCGGCGCCGCCCGCGCCGGCGTGAAGCCTGGCTCCTACCGTTATCGCCTCTCGCTGAATGACGTCGTCATCGCCAGCGGCGAAGTCTTCATCCGCGCCAAGTAATCCAACCTAGTCGCCCGCCAGCGCCGCGCGACCCACGGGCCGCACTTGCGCCAGCGAATCGGCCAGCACGCGCCGGACGGATGCCAGCGCCGAAGCCGTCACCGGCTTCTCCGAAGCTGCCGCGACCTCCGCCGCCTTGCGCGGGAAATCGCGCCGCCGGTCGAGCCACAATCCGAACTCCTGCAGCAGCTCCCCCGCCACGTTCGGATCGTCGGTGCGCTCCAGACCCCAGAACCGCAGCCGCGCCTCATTCTTCTGCAGCAATTGCAGCGACTCGTCGAGCTTCTTCATCGCCGCGTTGAACGACGACGCCAGGAAATAGACCGGCAAGCTCCATCCCGCGCCGGTATCCTCCGACAGCCCGCCTTCGCGGCCCGCCGCACGCTCGCCCGAGCCGAAAAACGCACGGACGCGCACGTTGTACTTGCCATTCTGGTTGCGCTCCAGCGCGCAGAGATACCGGTTGCGCCGAGAAACTCCCTTGCCCACACTCATGTTGCTCCTCAGCAGAACGTGTTTCGTCCGCGCTGGCGGTACCCACCCGATCACGCGATGTCCGAATTCCGGCGCGGAAATCACCTCAAGCCTTTTGGCCTTTGCCTTTTTCGCTTGCATAAAATCTCTCCCCAGGAAGGACAGCTCGAATTCCTCAGCGCTTTCGGGCAGCGGAGGAAGCGGCCCGTGGGTCAGCCCCAGGCTGGTTTGGGGCGGGCTCTGCGGAAGCTCTATTCTACCGAAGGCAAGAAGCGGCGGGCAAGAACAGACAAATAGAATATAAAGCTACTATTTTCAGTAGCTTAAAAGATACCCCCTGCGATTCAGAGAAAAACTCCGGCCCGTTTCACGCGCCGCGCGCTCCTGCGCTAGCTGCTCTGCGTGAAGCGATTCAGTTGGTCGGAATTGATGCTGAGCTTGCCTTCTTTGCGCAATTGGTCCAGCAGCGACGTGCGAAACGCCTCAAACGCGGCGTTCTGCCGCGTCTGCAACAGCTCCTGCTGGATTCCAGACTGCTGCGCGGCAAAATCGGCGGGGTTGGCCGCTTGGTGCGACACCACCTGATACACAACCCAATTGCCTTCGATCTGAGTCGGAGCGCCAGTCTGCCCCGGCTGCAAGTTGAACGCGGCGCTCAGTTGTCTGCCGCTTCCAACCGCCGGAATCGAGCCGTTGCGCGCGAAAGGATCGGACGTCGCGACGGTCAATCCCAGCTCTTTGGCGGCTTTGTCCAGCGATTCTCCCGGTTTC
>JASHPG010000085.1 GCA_030038275.1 Candidatus Acidiferrales bacterium
GCCGACGGCGAGATCATTCGTAAAATGATCTCCCCCGATGGGAATGGCGGCCGTGTGGCGCACCACGCCGCCCGCATATGCGATCAGCTCGGTGGTGCCGCCGCCGACATCCAGGAGACTGGCGCCAAGTTCCCGTTCATCCTGCGTTAGGCAGGCTTCCGCGGAGGCCAGCGGCTCCAGGACAGTGTCGTCCACGCGCACGCCCGCGCGATTTACGGCTGTGACGATATTCTGCGTGGCCGCGCCAGAGGACGTGACGATATGCACGTTGGCTTCGAGGCGCTGGCCGAGCATGCCGATGGCATCGCGAATGTTGTCCTGTCCATCGAGAAAAAATTCCTGCGGCAGGACGTGCAGGATTTCGCGGTCTTCGGGCAGCGTAACACCGCGGGCCGCTTCGATGGCGCGGCGCACGTCGTCGCGCTGAATATCACGCGGCTTCGCGCCGACGGTAATTCCTCCGCGGCTGTTGACGCCGCGAACGTGCGTGCCCGCTACGCCGACTACGGCCGATTCCACCGGCACGCCGACAATCGTCTCCGCTTCCTCCACCGCGCGGCGGATGGAACTGGCCGCGAGATCGAGATTGACGATCTGGCTCTTGCGCCAGCCCTTGGACTCGGCTGCGCCCAGAGCCGCGAATTTCACGCTGCCGTCGTCCGCTTGCTCGCCGATCAGCGCGCATGTTTTCGTGCTACCGATATCCAGCGCCACGACGTGCCGTTCTTTCTTGGTCAAGTCTCCTGCTCCTTCTTACCGCTTTACTGCAAATGCCTTGTGGTACGCGCAGAAGCGCCGCTACCGCGATGCGCGGCGACCGCGAGCGAAGGGTCTGGATTCACGACCGCCTCACCATTGAAACGCAGATCGACGGATTGAACGCTGCCTGCCTTGTCGCGCCATTGCTCGATGTTCCGCACCAGAGTTTGATATTTGGAGGCAAAATCGCCGCCGCCGAAGTGGACTAGAACCGGCGCGGCTTCCTGGCTAGCTACGCCGCCGTTTGTGGCCACCACTAGCGTGCCCGAGAGGCCGGTCACCGTCGCCTGCACATCATCCATATCCGTAAGATCCACTTCGCTAATGCTATTCGCCGCCGCCGACCCCACCGATTCGATCTGCTGCATGAAACCCGAATAGAGCTGCATCCGCTGGGCGCGGTCCGCGAGAGGCATATCGGGACCGATGCCGGTGACAACCGGAAAATCGAAATTGCCTTCGAGAGGACGATCGAGAATCACTCCGTGCGAATCCACGAGCGCCATGCTGGACCCTTCGCGGAGAAACGCCACCGGAACGCGCTCCGCGATCGACACTGCGATCCTGTTGGGAAGCGCGCGGCGCACAACCGCGCTTTCAACCCACGGAATCGATTCAAGCTCGCCGCGGCGAGCATCCAGCGGAATCCGCAAAATGCTCTTGCCGCGGTCGGCAGCAAAAACTTCCAGGACGCTGGCGCGCTTCACGAAATGCGTGCCGGAAATACTGACCTGTTGGGGATGAATTAGCGCCATCGCGGGCGAGGCGAGGAGGAATTGCCCGCATTCGAAGGCGACCCACGCGCCAGCCAATCCGACGGCGGCCCACATCG
This sequence comes from Candidatus Acidiferrales bacterium, assembly GCA_030038275.1. GTDB lineage: Bacteria > Acidobacteriota > Terriglobia > Acidiferrales > UBA7541 > Palsa-295. The sequence goes on from JASHPG010000085.1 coordinate 1,592, forward strand.
TGGCGCGCAGATACCTCTTCCATGCTTTACCGCCGAATTTGCGGCGGCGGATTTCGAGCGGCTTCTGCCGGCGGAGATACTTGGGCTCTTCGTCCGCGAGCACTTCGCGCGGGAACGCCTCGGGCTCGACGATCCTCAGTTTTGCCAGACGATCACCTCGTTCTCGAGTTCGGCGCCGTACGCCGCGCGCACGCGCTCGCGCACCGCCCCAATCAAGCCCATCATGTCCGCGCACGTGGCGCGGCCGGCGTTGACGAAAAAGTTGGCATGGCGCTCGCTGACCATCGCGCCGCCGACACGAAATCCTTTCAATCCAAGCTCGTCGATCATGCGTCCAGCCGAGCCGCCCGGCGGATTCTTGAAAATGCAACCGGCGCTTTTCTGATTCAGCGGCTGACTGGCGCGGCGCTTTTCGTTGCACATGCGGATCCCCGCCAAGATTTCCTTGTACGGTTTCGACGGAAGCTCAAGTTTTACGTTGAGCATCACGTCGTCCGGCGCGAAGGATGTGTGCCGGTAATCGAAGCTGATTTCGGAGCCCCGCAAGGTTTCGAGTTTGCCGCTTGCCGCGCGATAGAGATCCACTTCGCGGACGTGAGGACCGATCTGCGTGCCGTAGGCACCCGCATTCATCCGCAGCGCGCCGCCCACGCTTCCAGGAACACCGATTAGCCCTTCCATGCCGCCCAGATCGTGCTTGGCACAGAACGTGACCGCGCCGCCGAGATCGGCGGAAGCGTCGATGTAGGCGAAATTTCCTTCGACGCGCATGCCCGGTTTTGCGGTTGCGAGGTGAAGCGCGACCCAGGAAAGCTCGCCATCGCCGATAAGCACGTTCGTGCCGCCGCCGAGAAAACGCCAAGGAATACGCTCGTTTGCGAGCAAGCTCATTACTTCAGCGAAGCGATCGTAGCGGTGCAAGATCAGTTCGTCGGTGGTGCCGCCGATTTCAAGCGAGGTGCGCGTGGCCAGCGACACTTCGTGCTGGACCTCGACGCCGAGGTCCTTTAGCTTCGCGGCGAGATGGCCGTTAACGCGCATGCGCTGAAATCCTCGATTCGAGCAGCATTGCGAGTTCATCGGTGACCCGGCCAACGCTGCCGGCTCCAATCGTGAGCACGGCATCGCCCGAACGCGCTTCGCGGAGCATGAATTCGATGCCGCCCTGGAGCGTGCTGGAATAGACGACGCTTTTGTGCCCGGCGGAACTGATGCCCGCCGCGAGTTGCTCCGCGGTGACGCCCTTGATGGGCGGCTCGCCGGCGGCGTAAATATCCGTGACCACCAAAATATCGGCTTGATTGAAGGAGTGGCAGAACTCGTCCCAAAGCTGCTGCGTGCGCGTGTAGCGGTGCGGCTGAAATAGCACGAGAAGGCGCTTGTGCCCGCAGCCGCGCGCGGCTTCGAGCGTGGCGCGAATTTCGGCGGGATGGTGGCCGTAGTCGTCGATGAGCGTGACGCCGCTGTAACTGCCCTTGATCTCGAAGCGCCGCCCGACCCCGGCAAAGTGCGCCAAGCCGGAGCGAATCAGCTCGGCGGGCACATTCAGCGCAAGCGCGACGGCGGCAGCGGCCGCGGCATTGCGCACATTGTGAATTCCTGGCGGCGCGGGCAGATGGAAGATCCCCAAATCTTCATCCCGGTAGCGAAGCCGAAATTCGCTGGAAAGTCCTTCGAGACGCACATCGGAAATTTGGAGGTCAGCCTGGCTGGACGTGCCGTAGGTAATCACGGGCCGGCGGACCCGAGGCAAGATCGCCTGAACGTTCGGCTCGTCGAGGCACAAGACCACTTCACCGTAGAACGGGACGCGATTGACGAATTGCAGGAATGCGTCCTGGATCTCTTCAAGCGACTTATAGTGATCGAGGTGCTCGCGGTCGATGGTGGTGACGACGGCAATCACCGGCGCGAGCAGCAAAAACGACCGGTCGCTTTCATCCGCTTCGACCACCATGTATTCGCTTTGCCCAACGCGTGCGTTGGAGCCGGCCTGATTCACGCGTCCGCCGACGACAAATGTGGGATCGAGTCCCGCGGCTCCCAGTACCGACGCAACCATCGAGGTCGTGGTCGTTTTACCGTGCGCGCCGGCGACGGCGATACCGAATTTCAGACGCATCAGCTCCGCAAGCATTTCCGCGCGGGGAATCACGGGGATTTTCAGGCGCTGCGCTTCCACGACTTCGACGTTGTCCGCCGATACCGCGGACGAAATCACGACCACGTGCGCGCCGTGGACGTTTTCCGCGCGATGGCCTTCGTGTACGGCCGCGCCGAGCTTGCGCAGCCGGTCCACAACCGGAGAGGAACGCAAATCCGAACCGGAAACCGCGTAGCCGATCGAGAGTAGCACCTCGGCGATGCCGCCCATGCCGCTTCCGCCGATGCCCACCAGATGGACGCGCTGAAAATTCCGGAAATTGACGTTCATTCAACCTCGTCCCTTATCACAGCCGCGGTTTCGACCGGCACAAGACTTTCGAGAAGATCGACGATATCTTCGACCGCACGCGGACGCGCCAGCGCACGGGCGCGATCTTCCATTTCGTGAATTCTCCAGGGCTGGTCCAGGAGGGTGAAGATTTCGGTTGTCAATCGCTCCGGCGTCAGCTCTTCTTGGGGAAGCAGCCGAGCGGCGCCGGCATCCTGCATGGCTGCTGCGTTGCGTGTTTGATGCGCGTCGGTGGAAGCCCCGAAAGGGATGAAGATGGCGGCGCGTCCGGAGGCCGTTACCTCCGCGACCGTGATTGCACCGGAGCGGCAGACGATCAGGTCCGCCTGGGCAAACCTCTCCGCCATATTTTCGATGAAGGGCAGAACCTCCGCTTGGAGTCCGCGCTTTTCATAGGCCACGCGCACCGCATTATAGTCACGTTCTCCAGTTTGATGCACGATGAAAAGCTCTTTTTTTCGTTTTTCGAGCAGATCGAGAGACGAAACGACCGCTCGATTGACCGGAAGCGCTCCTCGGCTGCCCCCGGTGATCACAACCGTGAAGGGCGCGGCGTGTTCCTTGGGCGGGATGCGGAAGAACTCCGGGCGCACCGGGCAGCCGGTAACAACGGCGCGACCGCCGAGGCGATCGGCCGTTGGCTGGTGGGCGACGGCGATGCGTGTGGCAATCCGCGCGAGGACGCGATTCGTGAAGCCCGGCTCGACGTTGGGCTCGAAGATCACGCTAGGGATGCCATGCAGCGCGGCCATCAGCATCATTGGGCCAGAAGCGTAGCCGCCAACGCCGAATGCGACGTTGAAATTATGACGTGAGAGAATCCGGTGGGAATCCCAGACGCCGGCGGGCAACAATGCGAGGTTCTTCAGCAGGCGAGCGCCGCCGATGCCCTTCAGGCCGGCCGCGCGAATCAGTTCGAGCGGCATGCCCGCCTGGGGCACGAGCTTCACTTCCAGTCCGCGTTCGGTTCCTACAAACACAACTTTGCGACTTCCTTCTCTTCGGGCAGCGGAGGCGGAGCTTCCGCGGCGGAGCCACTCTTTCGCTACAGCGAGCGCCGGGAATACGTGCCCTCCGGTGCCGCCGCCAGCAATCAGCAGAGTCTTGCCATCGGCGCTCACGTTACATCCGCATCGGCTTGCTGACTGATATTGAGGAGCACGCCGGTTGCCAGGAGCATTCCGAGCAAACTCGATCCGCCGTAGCTGATGAACGGCAATGGAATGCCTTTGGTCGGCAGCAGGCCCAGCACGACGCTTAGATTGATCAGCGCCTGGCCGACGACCATCGTCGTCACGCCGATGCCGAGAAACCTGCCGAAGTCATCCGGCGCTTTCATCGCGGCGCAGAATCCGCGCCAGCCATAGACGGCGAATAGCACGAGAATCACGATTGCGCCGATGAAGCCGAGCTCTTCGCAGATGACGGAGAAGATGAAATCCGTATGCGCCTCGGGCAGGAAGAAGAGTTTTTGGCGGCTCTCCATCAAGCCGACGCCAGTAAAACCTCCGGAACCCACGGCGATCAGGGACTGCAGCAGTTGAAAGCCGTGACCTTGCGGGTCTGCGCCGGGCGAAAAGAAGGTCTGCACGCGCTGCAGGCGGTACGGGGTGCTGGCGATGGCGACATAAACGACGGGAATGGCCGCGAGCACGGCGGCAGCGATGTAGCGGTACGAGAGCCCGGCGACGAAGAGCATCATGGCGGCAATGAAAAAGACCATGCAAGCCGTGCCGAGGTCAGGCTCCTTGTAAATGAGAACTGTGACCAGCAGGACCGTGCCGAGGATCGGCAACAGAGTTCGCGGCAGATTGTTGACGCCCGGCGCTCGCGGCGCGCAGCGAATCTCCAGAAACCACGCCAGATAGAAGACGATCACGAGCTTGGCTATCTCGGAAGGCTGCAGGCTGAGCGGGCCGAGCCGAATCCACCGGTGCGTTTCGTGGGAGCGGTCGAGAAAATAAACGGCCACCAGCAGTACCAGAGTGAGCGATAACGCGGAGAAAATGACGCGGGGCTGGCGCAGCTTGTGATAGTCGGTGCGCATCAGCCAAAACATCCCTACGATGCCGATCGCGGCCCAGAGGAGCTGGCGGGTGAGGAAATAGTATGCGTTGCCATACTCCTCGCGCGCTGTGATGGCCGAGGCGCTGAAGACCATCACAGCGCCGATGAGGCATAGAGCAAGCGTCACACCAAACAAGCGGCGGTCAGGCTGGAGCGTTCGCGGCATATTAGCCTTTCCGCGGGCTCGCGCCCGCCACAGACTGGTTTTCGAGCCGGGCGACTAATTCCTTGAACGCGCGCCCGCGGTGCTCGTAATTTTCGAATTGGTCAAAGCTAGAGCAGGCCGGCGCCAGCAGAACGACGTCTCCGGGCCGGGCGCGCTGGGCGGCTAATTCCACGGCGCGATCGAGCGTTCCGGCGCGATCGCACGGTACAGCGTCTCCTAAATCGGCAGCGATTTTCTCTGCTGCGGCACCGATGAGCAGCACGGCCTTCGCTCGCGTGCGCAAAGGCTCTTGCATCGGAGCGTAGGGGCTGCCCTTGTCCTTGCCTCCTAAAATTACGAATAGCGAGCCGGGAAACGCTTCGATTGCCTTGAGCGCGGCATCGACGTTAGTCGCTTTCGAGTCGTTGTAATAGGAAACGCCACCGATTTCCGCGACGAACTCCAGCCGGTGCTCCACCGCACGGAACGATTTCACGCCAGCGGCAATGGCCGCGGGTTCGGTGCCAGCCAGATAGGCCGCCGCGCAGGCGGCCAGCACGTTTTCGACGTTATGCTCGCCTCGCAAGGGAATCTGATCGCGCCGCGCCAGTGGGAATTCGCTGCCGCGATCGCGGAAGAAGATTTGCTCGTCACGAAGGAAAGCGCCCTGCGCCACTCGTTTCTGGCGACTGAACCAGTACACCTGCGGGCGCGTTGGCATGCGCCGAGCCACCTCCGGATCGTCCGCATTCAATACGGCCGCGTCGCGTTCGATCTGGTTGTCAAACATGCGCATCTTCGCCGCGGCGTATTCCTCAAAAGAGGCATGCCGGTCCAGATGGTCGGGCGTCAGATTCAACAACAGGCCGATTTCGGGCCGAAACGATTCGATCGTTTCCAGCTGAAAGCTGCTGACCTCCGCGACTGTGACGGTCGAGTCGGTCGAAGTCTCCACCAGGGAAAGCAGGGGAGTGCCGATGTTGCCGCCAACGAGCGTTGGTATGGAAGCGCTCTTCAAAATGTGGGAGATCAGCGCCGTCGTAGTCGTTTTTCCGTTCGATCCCGTGACGGCCACCAGCTTCCCTCGCAGAAAGCGCCACGCCAGCTCGATTTCGCTCCACACAGGAATGCCGCGCGAGCGGGCGAGTTTGAGTTGCGGCGAATTCGCCGGGACTCCGGGACTAACAACGATCAGATCCTGCCGCGTGAACGCTTCCGAGTTGTGTGAGCCGAGTTGCAGCGTGGCTCCCGCGTTGCGCAGGCGTTCGGCCGTTTCGCGCAGTTCGCTTTCCGGCTTTTCGTCTGTAGCCGTCACCTCCGCTCCGTAAGCTTTGGCGAATAGCGACGCAACAAGTCCCGTTCGCGCGAGTCCCACCACCAGCAGCCTCTTTCCCGCAAGATTGAATCCCGGTCTCACCTGGTCCTACCTCAATTTCAAGGTCGTTAACGCGAACAGAGAAAAAATCAGCGCGGCAATCCAAAAACGTACGATCACTTTCGACTCGCTCCAACCCTCCAGTTCGAAGTGGTGGTGGAGCGGCGCCATTCGAAAAATCCGCTTGCCGGTCAATTTGAATGACCCGACCTGCAAAATCACGGAGAGCAGCTCGATAATGAAAATGCCGCCGATCGAAAGCAGCAGGATTTCCTGCTTGATGATCACCGCGACCGTGCCGATAGCTCCGCCGAGCGCCAGCGAACCAACGTCACCCATGAACATTTCGGCGGGATGGGCGTTGTACCAAAGAAAACCGAGCGACGCACCGACGACCGAACCGCAAAAGATGGTCAATTCAGCCGCCTGGGGAAGCTTTTCGATTTCCAGGTACTCGGCGAACCGCGCGTTGCTCGAAAGGTACGTTAGGGCGGTCAGCGCGGCGGCGGAGATGATTACGCATCCGATGGCCAAGCCGTCCAGACCGTCGGTCAAGTTCACGCCATTCGAAAGTCCGGCAATCACCAACACCAGAAATAGAACGAACGGGACGTACGCCAGCAGCCAAATGTGAGGCCGCTGCAGGAGCGACGCGATCACCAAGTCGGGATGAACGTTTTTGAAAAACGGCACGCTCAGCCTCGTCGAATAAACTCCGTTCGCCTGCAAACCGATCAGCACCGCTCCCACTCCCACGCAGACCAACACTTGCAGCAAAAACTTGCCTTTCGCGGTCAGTCCCAGATTGTTCTTGCGCACGACTTTGTTGTAATCGTCGAGAAAACCGATGGCGCCAAAAGCCAGCGTCGCTCCCAGCGCGATCAGCACGTACGCATTACGCAAATCGGCCCACAGGATCGTCGGCACTACGATGGCTGCTACGATCAGCAAGCCGCCCATCGTCGGAGTCCCCGATTTTTTCTGGTGAGCCTTGGGACCCTCCTCCCGGATGTACTGCTTCACCTGCATTTCGCGCAGGCGCTCGATCATCCAGGGACCCAGCAAAAGCGAAAGCAAAAGCGCGGTCAACCCGGCAACCGCGGTGCGCACCGTGATGTACCGAAACACGTTGAGCGGACTGAAATGCGGCTTTAGTCCGTAAAAAAATAAGTAGTAGAGCATTTTCAGCGCGGTCTCTTTGGAACCGCTTCCACCGGCTCGGCGGCCTTCGCACTCACGCGCTGATGCCGGTCGTCAATTGCTTCCAAAATCCGTTCCATCCTTACGCCGCGCGAGCCTTTCAAAAGCAGCAAGTCGCCCGGTTGAACGAATTGCTCGATAAATTTTGCGGCCTCCTGCGAGTTTTCGAAAAAGCGGGTGCGCTCCCTCGGATATCCTGCTTCCACCGCAGCCCGCAGAAAATCCGCCGCGCAGTCCTGCACGGCGAAAATCCAGTCGATCTTTTGCAACTCGGCGGCACGCCGGCCGCATTCCCGGTGCAATTCAGCGGACAAAGGCCCCAATTCGAGCATTTCGCCCGCAGCCAGTATTCGACGCCGATATCCCGGCGTCGCAGCCAACAGATTGGTCATGGAATTGAGAGCTTCGGGACTTGAATTATAGCAATCGTTGATGAGCGAGAATCCCTCATCGTAACGCACAACTTCGCCGCGCTTATCGGCGGGAGTAAGCGTAGGGAAAATGCGCTGTGCGTCCTCCGCTCCGATTCCCCAGACGCTCGCCACCGCCAGCGCCGCGAGCGCGTTCATCACGTTGTGACGGCCGATCAACGGCAGTGACAGGTGCGCGCGGCCTTGCGCAGAAACAAAATCAAACTCCGAGCCATCGAGGCCGCGGTCCTCAATCGCTTCAGCGCGAAACTCCGCTTGAGAGTTCGTGCCGAAGCGAATCACCGGCCCGCGCGCAACATCCGTGAAACGTGCGACTCGTTCGTCATCGGCGTTCAGCACCGCCGTTGCTTTCGGCCATGGTAAATTCTCGATTAACTCACGCTCGGCCAGCGCAATTTCATCGACCGACTCAAAAAATTCCAGATGCTCCACGGCGACGCGCGTGATTACACCCACATCTGGCGCCGCGATCCGCGTCAGCGCGGCCAACTCGCCCCTATGCGACATCCCTAGTTCAATTACCGCCGCCTCGTGCTGTTCGTCGAGTTTGAGCAGCGTGAGAGGAAGACCATATTCGTTGTTCAGATTTCCCTGCGTCTTTAGCACTCGGTGACGCGCGCCGAGGAGCGCGGCGAAAATTTCTTTCGTGGTCGTTTTGCCGACTGATCCGGCCACAGCGCCGATCATTCTGCCGGGCCGTTGATTACGCCAAAGCTGGCAGGCTCGCGAGCCCAGCTGCTGAAGCGCCCGAAGCGTGTCGTCCACCACGAAGAGTTTCGACTGTATTTCCCGTGGAAACTCCGGGAACTTTTCGCGATCCACTACCGCCGCGGCAGCACCTGCCCCTAGTACCGCTGACACAAAAACGTGTCCATCATGACGCGGACCGCGTATGGCGATAAACAGTTCCCCCGGTTGTATCGTCCGCGAATCAATCGAGACGCCGATAGCTACAGCCGTCGCGCCAAGTCCAACGGGCTGCGCAACGCCCAAAGCTTCCGCTATTTGAGGTATGGTCCAACGCATTCGTGTCCGCCGTTATCGCGCTACCGCTTAGGCGTGCAGGCCACGTGCCAACGCGCTCCGATCATCGGGCCGCCTCTTTTCCGTATCCCTTGATGCGCAGAATTGCCCGCGCTTTTTGTCGGTCGTCGAAATCGACTGGGCCGTCGCGCAGCACCTGATATGTCTCGTGCCCTTTGCCCGCCAATATGACGACGTCGCCCGGCTGCGCGGCATCAATTGCCGCGGCAATCGCCTGTTCGCGGTCCGGCTCGATGCGATAATTTGCGCTGACCTTTTGCAGTCCCACCACCACGTCGTTGATAATTCGAAGTGGGTCCTCACTGCGCGGATTGTCGCTCGTCAGCACCACGAGATCGCTCAACGACCCCGCAGCTTCGCCCATCATCGGCCGCTTCGCCCGGTCGCGCTCGCCGCCCGCGCCAAAGAGCGTAATAATCCGCGCTGAACTGGACAAATCCCGGGCCGTCGAGATCACGTTGCGCAACGCATCGTCCGTATGCGCGTAATCCACTACCACCACGAACGGCTGGCCCTCGTCGATTCGCTCAAAACGCCCCGGAACTGCGGCGAGCTGCGAGATTCCTCGCTCGATGTGCTCCGTCGAAATCCCCAGCCCGATCCCCGCGCCGACTGCGGCCAAAATGTTGTACGCGTTCATCCGCCCAACGAGCGGCGATTGCACATTCATCTCACCGGCGGGCGTTTGGACCGTGAACTCCAGCCCCGCGAGATCCAACGCGAGCTTCTTCGGCGCCAGATCGGCCGCGGATTTCAGGCCGTACGTCAGGGTGCTGCGAGCTAGCCCCTCAAGTGCGACTCCGTACGAGTCATCGGCATTCACCACGCCCACGCCAGGCGCTCCCGCGCCTGTGCCCTCAAACAGCCGGCGCTTGGCCGCAAAATACGCTTCGAAGGTCTGGTGATAATCGAGGTGATCGCGCGTCAGATTCGTGAAGATCGCCACGGCGAAATGGCAGCCCCATAGCCGGCCCATCGCCAGGGCATGCGAACTTGCTTCGAGGGTGGCATGCGTGCCGCCAGCATCGCGTATCTCGGCGAAAATTCGCTGCAATTCCAGCGATTCCGGCGTCGTATTCGTCGCGTCGTGTTGGCTTTTCGGAGTGCGATATCCGGTGGTGCCGATCAGGCCAGTTGTGCGTCCCGCAGAGCGCAGAATCGAGTCCACCAAATATGTGATTGTGGTCTTCCCGTTGGTTCCGGTGACGCTGACGAGCTTCAGCGCATTCGCCGGATGCCCGTGGAAGTTTGCCGCCGCGAGGGCGAGCGCTTTTCGATCCGTGCCGGGCGCGAGTTGAATCCACGCTGCGCCGGCCGGAAAACTTGTAGGCTTCGTTGCTTCGCTCGCTACAGCTAGAGCGCCGTGCCTTAGCGCGTCCGCAACGAACTGCGTGCCATCGAGCTTAACGCCGCGCAGCGCAAAAAAAATTCCTCCCGGAGTCACTTTACGGCTGTCGCATTCGATCGAAGCGATTTCGATCGAGGATGGCTCCCCAATCGACGCGATCTCGATTCCGGCTAAAATTTGCCGCAGTTCCATAGCGCGAGTTTCCATTTGAACAGCGCGCCGGTGTTTGTCTGGGCGCGGCGCCCGTCTTGTGGCCGTCTTCAATTCAATCCCTGCCGATCGGACGCAGGCACGAGCGTCCCAGGCGCACCGAGCAGCACGGTAACGCGGCTGCCCCGCTGCACCTGCGATCCGGCATCCGGAAATTGTTTCAGGGCAATTCCATCACCAATGATCGACGGCACCAGCCCCAGTCGCGAACATTCCTGCATCACGCCGCGAATCGTCTGCCCCGCAAGGTTTGGAACCGTCACGGCGCCCGCGTCCCCAAATTCCGCCGTCGGCGCGGATCCCGAAGAGCCTTTGCCGCCGACAATAGCGGCTTCGAACCGCGCTACGCTGGCGTTCGTCTGCGCCGCTGGCAGCGCCGGATTTTTGGAATGCAGGTTACGCGCGGTTTCCACGTCCGATGGTGTCGGGACGTCATGCGGGACATCGAGATATGCCAGCACCTGCTGCGCCACGCGCTGAACGACCGGGCCGGAAACGACCGCGCCTTCGTGGCTCCACAATCCTGGCCCGCGCGGCACATACATGGTCGCCAAAATGGTCACCACCGGGTTGTTTACAGGAGCGAACTCGATGAACGACGCGTTGTACCACTCATGCGAATATCTGCCTGTCTTCGGGTCGATGGTCTGAGCTGTGCCGGATTTGCCGCCTGAAGTGTAGCCGTCGAGCTGAACGTGTTCGCCGGTACCCTCAATCATGACATCTTCCATCATTTCGCGCACCTCAGCGGATGTGCGCTCATCGGTTATGCGGCGGGGCGCACCCTCCGTGTGCAACTCGACCGGACCACTCGCGCCCCGGACTTCCTTTACAATCCGCGGCCTGTACAGAATTCCGCCGTTCGCAATCGCCGAGATGGCCGAAACGATTTGAATGGGAGTGACGCTTACTTCTTGTCCGATGGCGATCGAACCGATCGAACTCCCAGACCACTCGTCCAGCGGCCGGAACAGCCCCGGGTTTTCTCCAGGCAAGTCGATCCCGGTGAGCCGCCCAATCCCGAACGATCGAAGCACGTCATAGAACCTCGGCGCTCCCAGTCGCAGCGCCACTTTAATCGTTCCAACATCGCTCGAATGAGCCAGAACCTGCCGGACGGTCAGCGTCCCGAATGGATGCCAGTCGTGGATAACGCGTCCCGCGATCAGAATCTTGCCCATCTGGCAATTAATCAATTCATCTGGCGTGACCACACCGTTTTCAATGGCTGCCGTCATCGTGAGCGGCTTGAAAATCGAGCCTGGTTCGTACGATGCGGTGACGGCGCGGTCCATGCGCGCATCCGCCGGATACGCGCCCGGATCGTTGGGATCGAAGGTGGGCCAATTGGCCACGGCCAGCAGATTTCCGTTGTTGGGATCTTGCACGACAACTGAGCCATGCAGCGCGTGCATTTCCTGAACGCCGCGCGCCAATTCTTTTTCGGCGATGTACTGGATGGTTTCGTCGATGGTGAGCGTGGCGCTGTCGCCCGGATCGGCGGCCGACTCGGTGCGGTCGTACCAGCGCCGGTGCCCGTCGGCCATCACCATCACACGGCCTGGGTGCCCGCGAATCTCCTTATCGAGCGACTGCTCGATTCCGCCGATGCCCTTCTCATCTACATCCACGTAGCCGATCGCGGCCGCCGCCAAATCGCGTTGCGGATATACGCGTCGGTTTTCCTTCTGAAAGAAGACGCCGCGCAGATTCATGTCCGAAATGCGCTGCACCGTCGCCGGCGAAAGCTTGCGGGCCAGCCGCACGGGCGTATGCGCCTCGCGAATGCGGTTCGCCAAGTCATCGGCGGGAACGTTGAGCACGCGCGACAGCAACTGCGCCACCACGTCCACGTCGCTGATTTCAGCCGGGTCGGCGAACACCGAATCCATTGGCAGGCTCACCGCGAGCTCGCGCCCTTTTGCGTCGTAAATCGTCCCGCGCATCGGGCTGATCTCGAAAACACGCTCTTGTTGACGGTCGGCTTTTGCGAGGTATTCGCTGTAGCGGAAAAGCTGCAGGTAACTCAGCCGCGCGACCACCGCCGCCATCCAGACCACCGCCAGCATCCAAACCACCAGCCAGCGGAGACGCCGGTTGCGCTGCTCCATGGAATCCGGCCTGCCTATCTAACACCATCTTCCGCCGCGTTCGTCGATGCTCGCGCGGAAGGGCCCACCATGCGGGCCGCGGAATCGCGCCCACTCGAATTACCCAAGCGAAATGAGTTCGTTATAGTCGAGCCGCCAGCCGCGTCAGGGCCGCGGAACCTGTTCTAGCATCCGCGCATCCGCGAGCATCGCGCTGCTCGGTCCTTGAGCGGGAGCCACCTGGCCCGGCACGGGAACCGTCAGTCCAAGCTGGTTGCGGGCAATCGCATCCACGCGCATCGGCGACCGCAGCGTGGCGATTTCGAGGTGCAACTGCTCGTTCAACTCCGCGCTGCGCGCCCGCTGCGCGTCCAATTGCTCGATCCGGTAGCGAACCTGGATGCACTCGAAATGCTGCCAGGCGTAGAACAGCAGGCACGCCGCCATCGCCGCGCTTATGCCAACCTTGCGCCAAAATTCCTTCAGTTCGGCCGGAGGAGCGAACCTGACCAGCCGCGAATTATCGATGTGCTTCAGTGTGTGATACTCCGTCATGACCAGCTCCCCGCCTGCCGGCCGGGCAGGCCTGCCGGTATCTCTTCCACCGGCCCGATCTTTTCGGCCACGCGCATCTTCGCGCTCCGCGCGCGTGGATTGCTTTCGATTTCCTGCTCCGTGGGCTGGATGACCCTCTTCGTAAGCACTCGAACGCTGCCCTCTTGCGCCAGGCGCTGAAACGCGCGCTTCACCCGGCGGTCTTCAAGGGAGTGATAACTGAGGACGATCCACCGTCCTCCGGAATTCAAAGTGGCAGGGGTCCGTGAAAGAAACTGCTCGAGTTCCTCCTCTTCTCGATTCACCGCTATCCGCAGCGCCAGAAACGTTTTTGTCGCGGGATGCAGTCTCTGCCTTCCCCTTGCTTTATGGACCCCTGCCACAACCGTTGCCAGGTGTTCGGTATCGCGAATGGGACGCGCCCGAACGATGGCCCTGGCGATTCTTCGCGAATCGTGCTCCTCCGCTTTCTGATAGAGCAGGTCGGCCAGATCTCTTTCCGACCAGCGATTCACAATGTCTTCGGCCGTCAGCGACTTGCCCGCTTCGGCGAACGCATCAGGATTCATGCGCATATCCAGCGGCGCAGCCCAGCGGAATGAAAATCCACGCACGGGACTGTCCAACTCCAAACTGGATACGCCCAGGTCGGCGAGCACGCCGTCGTACGGGCATGCGTCGGCTTGCCCTGCCAGCGTGCCACTCGCCACTTCCCCGATCCTCGAAAACTCCGTCCGCACCAAAGTCACCTTGCCGCCGTACGCTGCCAATCTCTCGCGCGCCACTTCAAGCGCCTGCGGGTCCCTATCGAGCACTACCAGCCGCCCACCGGTCAGCCGCGACGCGATTTCCGCGGCGTGCCCGCCCGTTCCTCCGGTCGCATCCAGGTACTTTCCGTCTGGGCGGATGCGGAGCCATTCGACCACTTCCGCCGCTAGCACGGGCGTATGCCAAACGCTCAAAAGCTAGATGCCCAGATCGTCGAGTGTCTTTTCGTCTTCCGCCGTCATCGGGTTGCGGTTCATCTGTTCCAGGAATCGCGCGTGGTTCCAGACTTCCAGGAACGTCAACTGCCCCTGAACGTCCACCTCGCCCTTCATTTCAGCCGATTCCCGCAGCACGGGTGGAATGAGGAGGCGCCCCTGCCCATCCACCTCTACCACTTGCCCGAAGTAATTCGTTCGCGCCAGGAACTTCTGTTTGGCCCGGTTATGCGACCCCAGCTTCGCGAGCTTCCGCTCGATCTCGATCCACACCTTCATGGGGTATATCTGCGCGCGATCGCCCGTTTCGCTCGTCACGTAGAACTTGCTTCCGGACTTGCGCAGCTCGGCCAGAAAGTCCGCGGGAATTTTCACCCGCCCCTTCTCGTCCACCGTTGCCGAATAGTTGCCCCGCAGCATGGAAAACCGTTTCCGACGTGTCGTGTCGCGCGATCAATTGCCCGCCAGTCTCGATCGGAAACTCCCTCCACTTCCCTTCACTGCTTACCACTGCGCCCCACTTCTTACCACTTTGGACCCCGATTGTAGGCTGCTTCCTTCGCATGTCAAGGGGAATGTTGAAAAATGAGAAATATTTTTTAAATGGATGGCGTTCGTGGCGAAAAACGCTTCCACCGCACCGCAACGAGTTTCTACAATGGCTGGGGGATGAGGAAGCAGAGCTTCTATTACTTGTGGTCGGCGAAGGCGTGGCGCTGGAATTGTATTGAAACGATCAAGTCACCGCGGCTTGGTGCGAAACCAATCGCACGCGCGCCTGCGATTTTCGGAGCGGTGGATTGAAGTGGAATGAAATCATGGCGCCGTTCGAGTCTTGCGTGCCTGGCCAAGAAGCGAGCGGCTCGCTCTATTGCACCGGGGAATCCGGGTTTCGCAACGAATTCAAGCTGCGCAGCATGTCCTGTTCGTCGGGGCTGAGGCCCTGCATGAACCTCGGGTCGTTCAGAGCTGCCTGCTGCGTGGACGGGCTCATCTTGTTCAGTATCGCCAAATGCCGGCGGATCGCCTGTCTGCGGGCCATCGGCAGCGCCTGCCATTTCGGCAGCAGCGTATTGCGAACGTACGCCCGCTGCTGAGGACTCATGCGCTCCAAGGCCTCTTCCGCGCTGCGCGCCGCCTGTTTCTGCTCGGGTGAAAGGTTGTCCCAGCGCCGCAAATTTCGGCGAATCTGCTGCTGCCGCTGCGGAGGAAGGTTCCGAAACCGTTGGTTGTTCTGCAGAAACCGTTGCTGTTCGGCGGGAGGCATATCTTGCAGTTTTTCCACCCATTTCGACGGTAGTCCCTCCATGCTTCGCATATTCGGCTTGCCGGCGTTCGGTCTCCGCATCCCGTTCGCTTGGCGCTGCGCGACCGGTCTCGCCCGCCAGCTTGCGCCGTATTGCGCCGAGGCAGGCTGCGCCGTGAGCCCCCACAGGAGCAAGAGAGCCGGCGCGATCGCGAGAAGCTTCCGCCGCACTTATACGCCTCCGTTTCCGCTGTCGTTCTGCTGTTGATCCTGCTTCTCCTGAGTCCCGTCCAACGGCGGTACGGCATCGTTCACTTGCGCCGGAACCAAATCCGAAAGCGCGCCAAGTTTCGTTACCACATCGTAGTTTTCGAGCACGTTCAGATTCTTGATGGCGTTGAAGTCTTCCTGCTGCGCGGCAGCGCTCTGCTGTGCCACGGGATGTTCCAGCGGCAGCTTCACCGCTAGGACCATCATGGCTGCCAGCAGCGCCATCGAGAGCGCGAGCCGCGGCTGCGGCACTAGCCACAAAAACCGCCGCCGCGCCGGCTCCGCTGCAATCTGCTGCCGCAATCGCGCGTCGAAGCCGAATGAAGGCTCAACCGCCGGCACTTCATCGAGCGCCGTCCAAACGTTTCGCAACTCGTCGGCGCGCGTCCGGCAAGCTGCGCACTCGGAGAGATGCGCTTCGATCCCGCGGCGCACGCCGACGGTCGTTCGCCCATCGATATACGCGATCAGCTCATTCGAGACCTGTTCGCACTTCATGCTACCTTCCTTCCCCTGCTGACTGTGCCGCCGGCTGGGACGCTGCTACCACCGGCGCCAACTGCACCCGCAGGGATTCGTACGCCCGGAAGAGCAGCGACTTCAGCGCGCTCTCCGAGCATTCTAAAACTTTCGCGATCTCCGCGTAGTCCATCTCTTCGTATTTGTGGAGCAGCACCGCCGCGCGCTGTTTCTCCGGCAACGTTAGCACTGCTCTTCGAATGAAGTCCGCGCGGTCCCGCTCGATCATGCGATCGTCGATGCGCGCTTCTCGCGCCGGAATCTCTCGCGGCGGCGCGTCCTCCTCATCTGTTGCTGGCGCGTCGATGGACACTTCCATGCGTTGGTACCGGTTATCCCGCACCGAATTCAGCGCCAGGTTCGTCGCGATGCGGAAGAGCCATGTGGTGAACTTGGCGCTCGGC
The DNA here is from genome assembly GCA_030038275.1 of Candidatus Acidiferrales bacterium. Lineage (GTDB taxonomy): Bacteria > Acidobacteriota > Terriglobia > Acidiferrales > UBA7541 > Palsa-295. The sequence goes on from JASHPG010000085.1 coordinate 17,934, forward strand.
GTGTACTGCTTTCTCGC
>JASHPG010000086.1 GCA_030038275.1 Candidatus Acidiferrales bacterium
CCGAATGGCAGGCGCAGCACGTTCAGTTGGCCCCGATCGTTGGTCGAAAGGGAGGCGCGATACTGATTGGCCTCACTGACGACGAGGACCGTGCTTTTCACTCCGTTGCCCGAGGGATCGGTCAGCTTAATTCGCAACTCTCCCGTATCGGTCTGGCAAAATGCCGGCAATGCACACAGCAGAAAAAGAGCTGCCAATCTTTTGACCAAGAGTCGGCTCCTGTGGCTGCAGTATTAGCTCTGCGCCATGCTGAAAACTAGAGGAGGAATCGCGCGGCGCGCCTATCCGCCCCACTTCTTTCCTACATACCCGTTATTCTGCGTGGGGCTGATTTGTTCAGATTATTTTTGGGCACACCGGAAAAGTGGGGTGTCGACAAACCGTGAACAAACGGGCGTAAAAAGGAATAATCAAGCTGAGGGGTTATGTCGGTAATCCGCACTGGCGCGATCTTGACGCGCTCGATCGCTAGAGTCGCGAACGACTCAGTTCCGCCGAGGCTTTCAGACGCCGAACGCGAGGTGGTCCGCCTTTTTGACGAGTCCCGAGCTTCGATCTTCCGCTACGTTCTCTCCTTTGGTCTGTCCGCGGAAGACGGGGAAGAAATCACTCAGGAAGTTTTCCTCGCGCTTTTTCAGCATCTGAGCCTCGGAAAGTCCCGTCAGAACCTTCGTGGGTGGATTTTTTCCGTGGCACATAATCTAGCCCTGAAACGCCGCCACCTCAACCAGCGCTCTAGGTACAATGGACATACCCGCCGGACGAACGCTGAAAATCGACTTGATCCATCCCAAAACCCTGAGGAGCAGGTACTCTGCTCTGAGAAGCAAGTCCGCTTACAAGCCGTGCTGGCTGCCCTACCAGAGCAGGATCAATGCTGCCTTCGGCTTCGCGCCGAAGGGCTGCGCTACCGGGAAATATCTCGCCTGCTTGGTATGTCTTTGGGAGCTGTGTCGCTATCGCTTACACGGTCATTGAGGAGACTAAGGTTCGCGGACGGTGAGTGAGCCATGAAGAACGAAGACCTTCATCCATCGGATCAGCAGTTGCTTCTTTTCGCTGACGGCGAGCTGCCGCCGCGTCGGGCCGATGAGATTCGCGCTCATCTTCGAGCGTGCTGGGACTGCCGCAGCCGGATGGCCGAGACTGAAAGTGTGATCGCGGACTTCATGCAGGTCCACCGGCGGACTCTCGATCCGCAAGTGCCGCCCATCGATGGCCCGCGCGCGCAATTGAAGGCACGCCTGGCGGAACTCGCGCGAAGCGCTGATCAAAATCATCGGCCAACGCTTCCAGTCCACCGGCTCGCATATATTTGCGCATTAGTTCTCCTCCTCGTGCTCGGAGCAAGAATGCTACAGCGTCATGCGGTGGAACTCTCAAACAACCTGGGGGCCTGGGGTATGTTGCCGAATCGAACCTTAACCCCCGGTGCCACGACGACGCTCGCCATCCGCAGCATTTGCTCGATGAGCGACGACGAAGTGGTCGCACCGGTTTCGGGAGGCCTAGAACAGAAGGTTTTCAGGGAATATGGGATTGCTGGGGCTCCCGCGGCGAACTACGAAGTCGATTATCTAATCACGCCTGGTTTGGGAGGGGCGGACGACATTCGGAACTTATGGCCCGAGCCGCGCTACGATACCGTCTGGAATTCGTTTGTGAAGGACCAGCTGGAGGACTATCTGCACCACGCAGTTTGCGGTGGAAAACTCAGTCTTCCCGTTGCCCAGCGCGATATCGCCACCAATTGGATCGCCGCCTATAAGAAATACTTCCACACCAATCACCCACTGCCAGCTCGCCTAACATCAAGGACTCCGCTGGTCTCGATCCTCTCCGCTGGAGGCACGGCTGGGCCCGGACCGTCGACTTCGCATCGCCACGTCGCTCAAGATCGGAGCGGTCGACACGCTCTGCCCAGATGGGGGTGGAGATTGCTGGTCCTTCTGTATGGGCTGATACTCACTATGCTTGCATTCTGCGAGTGGGTTTGCTTCCGGCCAAGAATTATCTCAGCACGCCGTCTCCTACACTTAAAGAGGACTTCACTATCCATTTCATGAGGTATGTATCCGTCCAATATGTCTTGGCGATTAGACACGATCCGCTTGACAAACGAGCGCTCGTTTCAACGAAGAACGAGCCGTCGTGAAAAGGGCGGGGCGCACCAGGCAAAAGTCAGAACCCGGCGCTTCGTCGCGAGGGTCTACCGTAGCCCGTTGGTGGCCGGTGCTCGCCTGGGCCATTGTGATTTCGCTGTTTTCGACTCATCTATTTACGGCTGACAACACGGGCCATTTCATTCTTCCCATCCTGCATTGGCTTTTTCCGAACGCATCACGGCTGACTCTCTCGTTCATGCACTTTGTCGTCCGGAAATGCGCGCATTTCACCGAGTACTTTCTTCTGAGTTTGCTAATCTTACGGGCCATTCGAAGAGACCGTAACGAGTTGCGCCTCGCCTGGGTAATGGCGGCGATTTTGGTGGTCGCCGGCTACGCGGCTCTGGACGAATTTCATCAATCCTTTGTGCCGGGGCGCACGGCGGAATTTTCCGATGTGCTTCTCGATACCCTCGCCGGAGTGGCAGCTCAAGCTGCCGTGGCGCTTGCGGAGTCGTGGGCAAAGCTGCGGCAGAGCGAGCCAAACGGGTGACGGGCGCTCCCAATTCAGCTAGCCGCCACGCATGAAAGTACGCTTCTCCACTGCGGTAGACCCGTTTTTGTGTCGGGTAAACGTTTCGTGGCATTGCGCTCAGGCCCCGAAGTTATGTCAGCGTGAATCATTCGCGGCGTGTACCATGCGGATCACGCTAGCGAAGGTCAGACCGCCTTTGACTGATCGGCCTGCCTTGTTTTTTACGACTATCGTGTTGCTCCCCAAGAAAGCCCGATAAACCTCTTCCGTCGGTTCTTCTAGACGAAATTTGGAATCTATGGCCCTGTTTTAGGCCCGTTTCTATCGCCATGTCGACTCTTACCGCTGCCGCGTCCAGCTTGGTGTTGCGCCATTTTCTGTGCCAAACCCAGGAGCAAACCGCGGTCGCTCTCCTGCATTCGGCTGAGCTGTTTTCGGAACAAAGCTAGCTGCCGGGCATTTTCCCCCGAGTTCCCCCAACCGGTTTCGTCTCCAAACTTACTCTTGGGAATCGGAACATCGAGCTTTGGAGGTTCATCCGTGCCTTCGTAAAACAGGCGGTACAACGGGGTTTCCAACGCCCGAGCCATTTTCTCCAGAGTTTCGATGGCCGGGACCGTGTGCCCGTTTTCGACGCGCGAAATGTAGCAGCGCAGCAGGCCCGTGCGCCTCTCAATGTCGCCCTGCGAAAGCTTTTTCTCTTCCCTCATAGCACGTAAGCGATCACCGATAATCATCTTGCCCCCATCCTTCGTGCTGGAATACCTAACTGTAACTCGGCTGCTTCAACTTGCAAAACTCACTAGAGCGAATCTCCATGCTTACCTCACGACGCCAATATCGCAGCGAAGGACTGTCCGGTCCCTAATGTCAATGTCTTGCGGACGAGACCGGAGGCAGGCGATCTGCATCGGTTCGTCCCAATCGGGATGGAACACCAGGACCCGGACTATCAGAGCGCCATTCGGCTCTTGCTCCGCAGATACGCTCACCGAATCCCACATCTGCGAACCTCCGCGCCGTTGCACCAATTGCCCGACAGTAACTTCGACCGAGTCCGCTTCCATGGAGAATTGATTGCTCTCGCTGACCTGGCAGCTCACGTGAAACTGCTTTCCGATATGGGAACGCGAAATCTGACGAACGCTCATGGGCTTGCTGTCCGCCTCCTCGCTATACCTCAATATGCAACGAGCGCTCGCTGTTTTATAGGAACCTCCTTACCGGGCTTTCTTGGACTTGGAAGGCCGACCGCCTTTGCGCTGTTTCCGCTTGGCTTGCAGTTGCCTGAAGTATTCCGGCCCGCGCTTGGCAATCTCCTTCCCACCCTTCCGTCCAAGCTTGACGGCGGCGGGATCTTTCTCCTTTGCCAAAATCTAGCGAATCTGGATTCCGCTTTCCGAACGTATTATGCACGACCCCGAGTCGAGCCACCAAGCGGCCCGCACGTTCTTCTGCCGTGGCTCATGATCTCGTTTGCTCTGGAGTGAGCTTGTTCGGCGCCCGCTGACCTGTCGCACTGCCGTGCTGCGTTTCGCTTCCAGCCTCCGCTGGCAACCTCTCGCGCCAGTCGCCGACGGCCTCTCCTGGCACTCTTGTTGCGATCCGCTTCAGCTGGGGCAGCGCTGCCTCCATAGCGAGTTCTCTTCGTGTCGGATTTGTTCCTCGTCTCGGGGTGCAGGAACCAAATTCCGACACGAAGGAGAGAACTAAAATGTTTCAAGATCAGAGCGAACACATCCTCAGCAGGCCACCCGCGAACGCCATCTTACGGGGCGATTGTATCGAGGTCATGCGGCGGTTCCGCAGTGCGAGCGTTAATTTCGTGCTCACCGACCCGCCCTATCTGGCGCGCTATTGCTCGCGCGACGGTCGGCAAGTTGCTAATGACGGCGATGCCGCTTGGCTGAAGCCCGCCTTCGCGGAAATCTTTCGCGTGCTGTGCCGCGACTCGTTTTGTGTGAGCTTTTACGGCTGGCACCAAGCGGACAAGTTCATCGCCGCGTGGCGTGAGGCGGGCTTCCGGCTGGCTGGCCATCTGACGTTCCCGAAGCAATACTCTTCGACGGAACGGTTCCTGCAATATCGGCACGAGAATGCGTACCTGCTCGCGAAGGGTAATCCGCCGCAACCAGCACAGAGGATACCCGACGTGCTCGAATGGAAGTACTCCGGCAACCGGCTGCACCCCACGCAGAAACCGCTTTGCGTGCTCACGCCGTTGATTCACTCGTTCTCGCGTCCCGGCGATCTCGTGGCCGATCCCTTCTGCGGCTCCGGTTCAACCCTTCTCGCAGCGCAAATCGAACATCGCGCGTTCATCGGAATCGAACTCGATCCCGTCTATTTCGACATCGCACAGCGCCGTCTCCGCCCCAAAGCAGCCTGATATGTAAGGCCTGTTAACGGACCGCTTCACGTCAGAGCGTTCCTGTGCAACCACAGGCCCGTGAACACGATTGCCTTCTCACGTCAGAAATAGACCTCTCCACTAGCCCTTCCTGCCGAAATGCTGCGCCTGGACCGTGCGCTTTTTCCGTCAAGGGCTTCCGCTGCGCTCCAGTGAACGCAACACACCTGCGCCCTTGACGGCGCGCACGGCCAGGCGCTCACCGCCTGCCAGGAAGGGCATTGATTCCTCTTTTTCAAGCGGAAGTCACGCTTGAAAACAGGGGAGAAAGAGGAAAAACGAAATGAACGAAAGACAACATGCGACTTGGGGAGAACTTCTCCGCGATGCGGTCGAAAGGCCGGGCCGGATGCTCGCAGCCTATACCGCATTTCACAACTACAGCTTCGGGAACGCGCTGCTTGCACTCGAACAATGCACGCGGCGCAACCTCGAACCCGGCCCGCTCAACACCTATCGCGGCTGGCTGGAACGGAAACGGCAGGTTCGCAAGGGAGAGAAAGGAATCACTCTCTGTATGCCCATGCCGTTCAAGAAGGCCGCGCAATCTGATAGCGCCGAACAAGAGGAATCCACCGAACCGCAAACACATTATGCCTTCCGCTTCCGCGCCTATTGGTTTGTGCTGGCACAGACCGAGGGAGAGG
>JASHPG010000007.1 GCA_030038275.1 Candidatus Acidiferrales bacterium
GGATGGAAGCAAGGCAGCTCGCTCCACGTGACGGACCAATCCGGTAATCGCATCGATTTCGCGCCTCTTTCCATCGAGCGTCTCGTCGATTCCCTGGTGCTGGCCGGCGAATATTTTCGCGCCGTGCCGCTCGCATCCGTGTGGCCCGCGGAATTGGATATCACCGGCGACAGCCAATCCGCCGTGGATGATGCCGATAACGCGCGCGCCTTCGAGCTGTTCGCGAAGCTCATCGATCAGGACCGCGCCCTCTTCGGCTATCGCCACTGGGAGAAGATGCACCTGCTCGTCTCGCAAAGCGCATCCGACCCATACGACGGCCTTGAGCACGAAGACTCGCCTTGGGACGCAGTAGGAGACGCAGGCCTTTCCAAGAAGGACGTGCTGGAACGCCTCGGCTGGCCGTTGCTCGCGCACGAGCAATCGCACTCCTGGTGCGGCAAATATCGCCGCCCCGCGGAACTTTACTCCAAGTCCGATTTTCAAGGGCCGGAGCGGACCACTCTGCTGTGGGTTTACGAAGGCTTGAACGAGTACATCGGCATGCTGTTGGCTACGCGCTCCGGCTTCAACGATCCCGCGTATATGCGTGAATATCTCGCGCACACTACGGCCGATATGATCGAGGAGCCCGGTCGCAAATACTCGCCGCTCGACGACACTGCCGCGGATGACTGGGTTCTTCGTACCGTCGATGGCGGGTGGTCCTCGATTCGACGCAGCCAGGATTATTACGACGAAGGCGCGCTCGCGTGGCTGCAGGCCGATGTCCTGATCCGCCAGCAGTCCCATGGGACGAAATCTCTCGACGGCTTCCTGCGCAGCTTCCTCGGCCAGCGCAATACCGGCCCGATCGTGGTTCCCTACACGCGCGAGGACGTGGAGGCGGCGCTAAACGCCATCTGGCCCTACGACTGGCACTCATTTTTTCAAAAGCGCATTTACGAAGTGAACGCGAATCCGCCGACAGGCGGCCTCGAAGCGGCTGGCTGGCGCATCGTTTACAATTCGACGCCGAATACCGCCCGTTTTGACACGGACGTCAGCCCCATTGAGTATTTCGGATCGTATTCCATCGGAATGGACGTCGATAAGGACGGTTCGATTTTCGACGTCTGGCAGGGAAGTCCCGCATATACCGCCGGCCTCGGACCGCACATGACGATTCTCGCCGTAAATGGCCGTGCCTATTCCGCCGACGTGCTGAACGACGCGATCGCTCATCCAAAGGACGGCAAGATTTCCATCGTGGCTCGAAACTTCAACTCCGTGCAGAGCTACGACATCCATTACGCGGGCGGCGTGCGCTACCCGCATCTGGAGCGCATTCCCGCTACCCACGACTACCTGAGCGAAATCCTCGCGCCCAAGAAGTAGCGTAAGAGGAATTGCATCGCGCGAAGCTCAGTTGCGTGCAGATATGCGGCGGCCGCTTTCCACGCGTGCTGGCAGCGCCTAGCGCGGTTTTGTTGCCACGCCAAAGCAGTGCGAGAAGCCATCATCATCGGTGACAAAGAACTCGGTTTGTCCGTAATCTCTATCTGCGAGCCCGGACACGGCGTATCCCAGGCTCTTCAGCCGGTTTCTTGTGCTGTGAATGTCTGACGGCGCCCAATATAGCCGGATACCCTCATAATTTTCCGGCTTGATCGGCGTTCCCGCCCGCGCATGCAGCATGAAAGCCAAATGTCCCTTGCGAACGATGCACAGGTTTAGCTTGCCCTCCCTGCGCATCTCCGTCGCTGTGTCGGCGGTAAATTCGAGGCCATCGACCCAAAAGCGCAGGCTTCTTTCCAGATCAACGCTGGGAATGATTGGTATGCAGGATTCAGGCACCGGCAGCTCTCCCTTTCACGCTGATTTCACTGGAAGGTATACTATTTTGCCGAGCGTTCGGCCAGCACGACTGCACGAAACTCACGCCACAAGGCTGCTTCGGAATTTTGGATACGGCGGAGCCACAACCGCAAGCGGGCGGTTGTCCTGAGCGCAGCCGAAGAGAAACTCCAGCCGCTTCGCGAACTTTGGAGGCGGGAGAAGTCGAAGTTAACCCCGCCGTTGAAGGACGGCAAGTCATTTGTTTCGGATACAGCTCAATTTGCTCAAGACGCTAGAGCTGCACCGAGCGAATACGCCACAAGTGCGCAAGCTCCTGATCCAAATTCGAAATAAACAGCCAATCTGATTTTGAACGGTGCCCACTCGGCGACCAGTCCGAGTAACTCACGGTAGGCGAGTAATCGGGAAGGCCGTCGTGGAAGGTCCTTCCTCCGCCACTATGGCGGCCTTCGCTCGGAGGCGGCCTGCCGATGCTTGCTAATTCGAGCGAAGGAGAAACAGATGAAATACCCAAACTAATTTTTTGAACGGATCCCCGGCAATGCACTAGAGGCAGGTGACTATGACAGCGAGGTGCGCTGCTTGGAATGCGTCATGACAAAGACGCAGACTCGCCTAAGCAATTTTGGTTTCCAACCTTAACGCTGTTGCGGATTATGTAACCGAATTCGATGCGCGGCAGTCTAAGGGTTCGTGCCAGTGTGATATTGTATGCACGACGTGGTAGTCGTCTGACGCTGGACTGCGGGGGGGGAACACCATGAAGATCAATCGAAGGAAGCTGCTGTCGCTGATCGGCGTTTCTCCGGCGATCCTGGCCGGTTCTTCTGCAACTCTCGCTGAACCTGCGAAGAAAGCAAGGCCCGCGGCGGGCCCGGCGAAGATCGGAGCCCTGAACCCCAAGGGCATGCCGCCCGCGATTCAGCTGATACCGATGGCGCCGCGCCTGAGCACGCTCGACGGAAAAACCATCTACCTCGTGTCAGACGGCTTCGCCGGAGCCGATCGCTTCCTGAATCAAATCGCGATCTGGTTCTCGAAGAACATGCCGAGCGTGAAGACGGTGTACCGGCTGAAAGCCGGGTCGTATTTCGATGACGACCCCAAGCTGACGGCGGAAATGAAAGTCCACGCAAACGCCATGATCATGGCGTACGGACATTGAAGCACGTGCACCCCAGCGACCGTCGGTCACTGCATACAAGTTGAGAAAATGGGGTTGCCCACGGCTCCCCTGGTCACCATCGCGTTCAAGGATCTCGCCAAGTCCAACGCCGCCAACCGCGGCATGCCCGGCTTGCGCACCTGCTTCCTGCCCCATCCGATGACGAACAAGACGGACGCGGAGATGTACCAGGTTCTGCTGGGCAACGATCCGGTTACGAATAAGCCGTTGATGCCGGAAATCATAGATGCGCTCACAAAGCCCCTGACGGCCGAAGAAAGCAAAACCGGCTCGGAAGCCCCGGACACCGGCCCAGCTATCTACTCCGGTACCGAGGACGATCTCCAGCGAATGTACCTCGATAACAACCTGACCGACTTCATGCCCATCATCCTTCCCACCGAAGAAAAGGTGGAAGCGATGCTGAAGGGCACAAGCCACAAGCCCGAGGAGGTGGTGGGCACGCTGAGCGCCGCGCGCGGAGCTCAACCGTCGTGGTCCTTTACGGTGAAGCACGTGGCGATCAATGCCGTGATGGCGGGCGCACGCCCGGAGTACCTGCCCACGATTTTGGCGATCGCGTCAACCGGGCAGCCCTCCCTGTTCAGCTCGACGTCTTCGTTCTCGCGGATGCTGCTGCTGAATGGCCCGATCTCCGACCAGATCAAGATGAACTACGGCATCGGGGCGATGGGTCCGTTCGCGGAGCCCAATGCCGTGATCGGCCGGGCATGGACGATCCTTTCGAAAAACCTGGGCGGCTGCGGAGTGCCGGGACTCACCTACCTGGGCACGCTGGGGTCCAACCTCAATTACAACAACATCTGCATCGCGGAAACGGAAAACAAGCTTCCCGACGGCTGGAAGCCGTTCCACGTGCAAAAGGGCTTCAAACCGACCGACAACGTAGTTAGTATCTTCAGCGGCTGGAGCCTGAATAACGTCGCCTGGTTCCCCGCCATGCCCTACCACGAACTGATCAACAACTGGCTGACGCATTTCTTCTCGTTCGGCACCAGTGCCGCCACGCTGCTGCTCGATCCAACCGTCGCCCGCGAGGCGAAGGAGAAGGGATTCAACTCGAAGGAAGAGCTAAGTGACTACTGGTCGAAGAACTCGAAGACGCCTGCGTGGCTCTACTGGGACACGCACAGGCCCCAGTTGAAGCAGGCGCAGGCCGGCGTCGAGCCCTACGCCTCGTATCTGAAGATGGGCGATGCGGATATTCCGTTCCAGCGCTTCTACCGCCGAGGCCGTTTTGGCGGGCCGCCGGTTGCCAACCCAAAATCGTCGATCGAGATCATCGTGCTCGGAGGCGAGACCAACACCTACTGGGCTGGTGGTGACTTCAGCTACATGACGAGCGTTTTGATCGACAAGTGGACGTGACGACCCGGCGAAGATCGTCAGCCTGATGAACAGCTTGAGAAAGACGTCAGGCGTGTATGGAAGTCTCTCTCCGACCGGATAGAAAGACCAGCGAGTACGCCAGGAGTACGTGGAGACAGACAGGGCGTAAGCGACTGAAAAGAAAAACCAAAAAATGGTGGAGGCGGGGGGAGTCGAACCCCCGTCCGAGAAGCCTTGCCACCCGAAGACTACATGCTTAGCTCGTTCCGTTCGCAGCGTGCCGCTCAAGGCAAGCCGCAGTTTCGCCTCCGACGCTCAGAGCGAGCAAGACGCGACGTCGGCTAGTCCGATGATCTTACCGGCGCGTTACGGACCGAAACGCGTCAGCCAGCCTGCTGTATGACGCCTCATCTCAAGCGCACAGGCAACGCCCGAGGAGACGCGCTACCTACTTTTGGTTAGGCAGCGAGAGCTAACTGCGAGTTGGCAGTTATATCGTTCCACCCGGATTGCGGGCAGGTGGCGCCCGGCATGCCTTCGGGCCGCGACAGCTTCCGTCGAAACCGTGTCGCCCCCGTCGGTACTACCAGCATAGCATCACGGCGGAGATCTGTCAGCCGACGATGCGTCAGCGAGTATCTCGTGCCTACTCCTCCCGGCCCAACATACTCAAAGGGTTACACGCCGTTATTCCCCCGAACCAAACTTTAGCACGGTGCCAAGCGCTGTTACGTAACGGTCAATGCTGCGGCGAGCACCACTTTCGGAACTGTGACTTGCCGCCACCTAGTACTAGACCTATCCTGCCCATTGCTGACGTATGGCCGCACCCCGGGGGAATGTGTCTTTTCAACGAGAATTGCGCGTGAGCTTCTCACGCGCGGGGTGCCCGATGGCCAGAGAGCATAAGAAGGAGAAATCGACGATGAAATCCGGGCACAAGCCGCTTTTGCTTGCATCTCTGGTGATGATGGCTGTGGCTCTCGCTTCTTGCGGCGGCACGCCGACGGGCCAGAACTGGGGCGGCAGCGGCAGCAGCGGCTCTACAACCTCTGGCTCGAGCACGACCTATACGATCAGCGGCACCGTGAATGGCCTCTCCGGAGGCGGCTTGGTCCTTCTCGATAACGGTACCGATACCCTCTCGATCACCGGCACCGGCATCGTCAACTTCACTTTTGGAACTGCGGTTTCGGGAGCTTACAACGTCACGGTCAAAACTCAGCCGACGAATCCCGTTCAGACCTGCAGCGTAACCGGCGGATCGGGAACCGCTACCGCTAATGTCAGCAACGTACAGATCACCTGCACCACATCGAACACCGTCGGTGGCACAATCACTGGCTTGCTCGGAAGCGGTCTTGTGCTGAAGGACAACGGTGGCGACAATCTGACAGTCACCGGGTCCGGTACCGTTACGTTCACCTTTACCGATTCCCTGGCTTTGGGTGCCACTTATGATGTGACCGTCGCGACGCAGCCTAGCAACCCAAACCAGACGTGCAACGTGGCCAACGGCAGCGGAACGATCACCAATGGTTCAGTTACCAGCGTTCAGATATCTTGCTCGCAGCCAAAGTATTCCGTCGGGGGCGCAATCAGCGGTCTTGTAGAAAAGAGCGGCGATGCCGCCAATTGCACAAACTGCCCAGATACTATTGAGTTGCAGGATAACGCGGGCGACAACCTGTTCGTGACCGGAGACGTGCCATTTACTTTTCCGACGCAGTTTACGTACGGCACCACTTACTTCGTGAATGAGTTTCTATTCCCGAGCCTAAACCGGAGCCAACCCGAAAGTTGCAGCATTTGGAACGCGACGGCTCTGGTCACCGCTGACGTCTCGAACGTCCAGGTCGATTGCCAGCACGACGACTGGGCTTGGATGTTCCCTAGCAGCAGCCCGTCCCTTAATGCGTACGGCGATGCATCGCTGTCCACTTTAACGGCGGGATCAACAGTATCCTCGCCGCCGTTTTCCGGCGAATCGAACTCGAGTTCTCCCGGCGGTCGGGACTTTCCGATGTCCTGGATAGACAACCATGGCTACCGATGGCTTTTCGGTGGTTACGGGTTTGAAGTTAGTCACACGGGCTCCGATGGCATGCCAGGCTTCTTGAACGACATGTGGGTTTGGCCTACCACTCCGAGCAGTGGCACCGATGACGGCTGGTGGAGTCCCGGAGGCTGGATACCCGCCGACCTGCCCATTTTGACGACCAACAACGGAACTACCGTTACGTATTCTGCCGACATCGATCCGCTTCAGACAAAGAACGGTTCGGCTGTTTATCCAAGTGCCGTCGGTTCGGGAACGGCCTGCGGCGTGTCCTCCGGTACCTGTACGGTGCCGGGCTCGCGATGGGGCGGAGTCACCTGGACGGATTCTAGCGGCAATCTGTGGTTGTTCGGCGGAGAAGATGCGAACGAGATGTTGATGAACGATATATGGGAATTCGACGCCGGCAATCCCGCCTGTGACTACGACCAGACGTATGGATCGGGCACGTTCACTAACTGCGAGTGGATTTGGCAGGGAGGGTCTCAGGTGGGCGACCAGCCGACCACTAACACCGCTGTTGGGGCCACCAACGGGTTCCCTGGCGGCCGTTGGGGCGCTGCGTTCTATACCGACACGAATCACAACCTGTGGATGTTTGGAGGCCAAGGCGTCGATTCCGGCAGCAATATCGGCCTCCTGAATGATCTTTGGGAGTGTACTTCCCCCTGCACCACATGGAAGCTCGTCGCCGGCACTACGCTCGCCAATCAGGACGGTATTTTCCCGACCGCTACTGGTGGCACAGGCACGCCCGGTGGGAGACAGAACGGAGTTCTCTGGGTGGACAGCTCCGGCAACGTCTGGCTATTCGGCGGATGGGGTCTCGACTCAGTGGGTACCACGGCCACAGGCCTCGGCCCTCAAAACACACAAATAGGAGCGATCTTAAACGACCTTTGGGAATACAGCGCGAGCGCTCAACAATGGATATGGGTTTCTGGCAGCAACACGGCAGACCAAAATGGTGTTTACGGAATCCAGGGTACATCGAACCTCACTTTGAACGCCTCCGCGACGAACATGCCTGGCTCGCGCTGGGGCGCCGTGGGATGGGTTGATCCGGATTCCAGCGCAGGCACGAATCTCTTTCTCTTTGGCGGATTCGGACTTGGATCCCAATCGTCGCAACCGACCGGATTTTTGAACGACGTTTGGGAATACCAGTCGAGCAGTGGCCAATGGATTTGGTGGAAGGGGTCGACGGACGTAAACCAGCCCGGCACCTACATCACATCGCCGCAGAACTTTTTCCAGTTCAATTACGTCAATAATGAAATTGGCGCTCGCCGTGGCGCGGCGATGTGGTTGGACACTAATCCGTTGCACCCGGATTATGGACAGCTCTACATCTTCGGTGGCCAAGGCTATGTTAGCTCCGGAGGATCTTATGGCGATCTTAACGACCTCTGGCGCTACACGCCGTTCTGTTCGCATGATGCGCCGTGCCTGTACTAAGCCGAGGCGGTTTGCGGCGTGGGCATAGCACAGCTTGCGCTGGATTTGGCGGCTTTTAGCGGTTAGCGGCAGAGTAGCGCGATAAGCGCGGCGTACGGCGGATATTGCGCCGAGAGCTTTTCGCGGTTGCCCAATTCAAAATCCGCGGGGTCGAACCCTGGCGCCATCGTGGTCCCGAGCAGAGCGAATTTTCCGCCGGGGGCCACGCGCGCTCCTTGCCAGCAGCCGCCGGTCACGGTGTGCTGCACGCGCATTCCAGACTCAATCTTCGGCCCGATTAGAATTGGCTCGCCCGTCCCGCCCGGATTCAACTGTAGCATTTCAACGGGATCGCCCAGATAGAAGTGGTACGTTTCGTCTCCGCGCAAGCGGTGCATCGCCGAAAAGTTCTCCGCGGTCAGCAAAAAGTAGATCGACGTGGCAAGGCTGCGGTCTCCCGCGTATCCCGCTGGCAAAGAACTCTTAGGCGCGATCAACGGTGAACGATACGTCTCCGCGTAAAACCCGCCCTCGCTTGGCAGCAGCTCCAGCTTTAGCAATTTCTTGATTTCTTCGATCGTGAGCATCAGTCCGTTTCGCATAGAGCGCCGCGCCTGCGCTGGAAAGGACGCGACGTCCCGCCCGGCACATTTCGTCGCGGTAGTGTATTACGCGTAGCCCCAAAATGGGACATCCAAGATCGCCAAAGTGAGCCACGCCCGCTGCCGATCAGGATTGACTTAGCTTTATTTAATTCCCGATGCGCGAGCTAGGAACGCTCCAAAGCAATCTCAGTTGACACCCCCTTTCGCGGTTTCCATAATCGCCAAGAGGTAACCACCTCCTTGACCGACCGTCAAAAGCCGCTCGAACGAGCGCTGGAAGACGCCGTTTCGCGCGCATTGCGCGACAATTTGGCGCCTTTACAACGCACCGCCGACGAACTGCATCAAGCGTATTCGGATTTGGTGGCGTCGTGTTCCTCGAGCCGGCCAACGAACGCGCTGCCGGCCATGTTGCGCGCGCAGACGGCGGCGTCGGCGCTGGCCGCCGGGTTGTCGGTCCTTTCGAATTTTGTCGCCGTCGCGCTGAATCCGCGCGATGCAAACGGCGCGGGCGAAGCAGAGGATGCTGACGACATCGCGGCGCAAACCGCGGTCGCCGAGCCGGAACCCGTAGCACAGGGCGGCGAGAGCGCAGCGGCTGAACCAGAATCGGAATGGGCGGAAGAAACTCCTCTCGTTCCGGTGGAGGCCGAACCGCCAGCCGAGGCAGCCGCGTCGAGCGCGCACCAGCCGGAGCCGCAATTCGCAGTCGAAAGTCTTTCGCCGGAGCTGCAAGAATTGCACCGGCGAGCCAATCGCGTGGCGAAAGTGGCCATGCAAGACATAAAGCTTTTGCGGCCGAAGGATGTAAGATTGGGCCGCGAGAACAAGGACATCTGTTATCGGTTGCGAAGCGATCTTGATAAGGCCCGCAAGGAATACGACCGCCGTTTCCGCGCCATACTGGACCACCCGGTGGACTACTTTCATCGATGGATGGTGGAAATCCTCGCCGAGGGCGATAGCAAAGCCCTCGGAGAATATCCGTATCCTTCGCCCGTCCTGCGGCACTAGGGCGATCCGATGAAGACGGCCGGCCAGTTCGCGTGCGCCGCCGGAATTGCGCTGCTTTTCTGCTCCGGCTGCTTTGCGCAGGCCAAGCGGGCGCCCGCTGTTTCAGGCGCGCATAAATCCGCGGTCGGCACGGCGCGCCTGGAATCGCTCGCGCGCATCCTCCACGATAAAAATTCCAAATGGGCGTACGCGCAACTGAGCGAAATCGCGGAGCGAAAATCCTCCAGCATTCTCGAAAAGCGCGCCGCGCTCGCTCTTGGTTTTTACGATTATCAGAACGGCGACTTCGACCAAGGGGCCAAATGGCTGGCCCTGGCGCAGGGCGATCCGCTGCTCGGTGATTACGACCTCTACTGGCAGGGACTGACCAATCTCGCCCTGAGCCACAATTCCGACGCGCTGCAGGAACTCGATCAACTCCGCGCGCAATATCCCTATTCGGTGATGACCGAGCAGGCGCTGCAATCGTTGGGCGCCGCGGCGATGGCTGCAAATCAGCCGGCTGACGCTGTTGCGGCACTGAATGCCTACGCGGGAACCGAAAAATCGGCGCAACTGCTTTTCCTGCGCGGTGAACTGCGCGAGCTGGCCGGCCAAAAACTTGATGCTGCCGCGGATTACAAGCTGGTTTACACCCGATTCCCGCTGAGCGATCAGGCGCGCGAAGCGGAAGGGAAGCTCTCCAGCTTGAGCGCGTCCCTTGGCTCGCAATTGCAGCCAATTCCCGTTGAAGATCGCCTGGCGCGCGCGGTGAAACTCTTCGAAGCGGAAGACTGGAGCGACGCGCGCGACGAATACAACCAACTGCTGCCGTCGCTTGCGGGCGCGGAACTGGAGCGCGCGCAGGTCCGGATTCTGGAGTGCGGAGTGGAGATGGGCGGCGATCCTTCCGCTCTGGCGACGCTGAAAATTTCCGATGCGGACGTGGATGCGGAACGCGATTACATCCTCGCGGACTACTATCGCGGCGCGCAGAACGAGCCGCAGTTGGTCGCCGCCGTCGAAGCCGCAGCTGCGCGCGCGCCCGCGAGCTATTGGACGGAACGCGCTTTCTTTCTGGCCGGCAACTTTTACTGGGTGAACTTGCAGCGCGATCAGGCTTCGTCGTACTACGCGCGGCTCGCCACGCAGTTTCCTTCGTCGCCGGATGCGGACGCGGCAGCCTGGCGCGTCGCCTGGACCGCCGTGCTGAAACGCGATCCCAGCGCAACCAGCAAGCTTGAAGATCATCTGAAGCTCTTCCCGGATTCGCAATACACGCCGGACACGCTCTACTGGCTCGGACGGCTCGCCGAAGAAGCCCACGAACCCGCGTGGGCCAGAGCCTTTTACGCGAAACTCGAAACTCGCTTCTCGCAGATGTATTTCGGCAATCTCGCCGCCGCGCGCATGCGCGTGCTGGGGCGCGGGCCAGAAGAAAAAGCGGCCGCCGACCTGCTCGCGTTGATTCCGCCGATTCCAGCGCACATGTCGATGGAGGACCCTCCATCTGCCGACGCCGATATTCGCCGTGCCCGGGCCGCGGCGCTGCGCTCGATCGCTTTCGATAGCTCGGCGGTGATGGAATTGAGAGCCGGGTACGCCTCGACGCACCAACCGAGGCTTCTGCTGGAAGCCGCGCAGGAAGCGGTGCGGGCGAAACATGTCGGCGCGGCCATCCTTCTGACGCGCGAGCTATATCCGCAGCTTGAATCACGGCCGCTGGCGGACGTGCCGCGCGCGATTTGGCTGGCCGCGTACGCGCTGCCGTACGAAAGTTCGATCGTCCATTGGGCCGCCCGTAAGCGGCTGGACCCGATGCTCGTAGCGGGGCTGATTCATCAGGAATCGGCATTCGATCCCCAGGTGGTGTCGTATGCAAATGCGATGGGATTGATGCAGCTCGAACCGTACACGGCGAGGACGCTAGCGCGCCAGCAGGGCCTGCGCTTTTCACAAACGCGCTTAACCGAACCGGACTACAATGTGCGCTTGGGGACGGCTTACCTGGCCAACCTGCGGAAGCAATTTGGCAGCCTGGAAGAAGTGTTGGCCGCATACAATGCCGGCGAAGATCGCGTGACGCAGTGGACGACCGGGCAAAACTACCGCGAGCCGGCCGAGTTCGTGGACTCGATCCCATTTTCCCAGACGCGCAATTACGTCGAAATCGTGGAGCGCAACGCGGCGATCTACCGGCGCCTGTATCTAGCGAAACATGAATCCCGTGAACACCACAAAAACGGCTACTAGACCGGAACTTTCCGACAAGGCGGGAAAATTCACCGAGTCGGTGATTCGCGAGATGACGCGGCTGGCGATCGCGCACAGCGCCGTGAATCTCTCGCAGGGTTTCCCCGATTTCGCCGCCCCGGAAGAACTGAAGCGCGCGGCGCAGGACGCCATTGCGCGCGACGTGAATCAGTACGCCATCACCTGGGGCGCGAAAGCTTTTCGCAACGCCATCGCGCAAAAATTCGAGCGCACGCAGGGAATCAGCGTCGATCCGGAGCGCGAGATCACCGTTTGCTGCGGCTCGACCGAGGCGATGATCTCGTCGATGCTGGCGATCATCAATCCCGGCGACGAAGTGGTGGTCTTCGAGCCTTTTTACGAAAACTACGGCCCGGACGCCATTCTTTCCGGCGCGGTGCCGCGCTTCGTGAGGCTCCAGCCGCCGAATTGGACGTTCGATCCCGATGAACTCGCCGCCGCGTTTGGGCCGCGCACGAAGGCGATCATCCTGAACACGCCGAACAATCCCACCGGTAAGGTTTTCGAGCGCGCGGAACTGGAATGCATTCGCGACCTGTGCGCGCGCTGGAATGCGTTCGCGATCACGGATGAGATTTACGAGCACATGCTGTACGACGGCGCGCGGCACATCTCGCCGGCCACGATCGAAGGCTTGCGCGAGCGCACCATCACGATCAACGCGCTCTCGAAAACCTACAGCGTGACGGGATGGCGCGTGGGATGGGCAATCGCGCCGCCGGAGGTGACCGCGGCGATTCGCAAGGTGCACGACTTCATGACCGTGGGAGCGGCAGCGCCGCTGCAGGAAGCGGGCGTGGTGGCGATGAGCTTCCCCGCGGAATACTACGAGAAACTCGCGCGCGATTACCTGGCGCGCCGCGACCGCTTGCTGGGCATTCTGACCGAGTCCGGATTCCGCTGCTCGAAGCCGCGCGGCGCGTACTACATCATGACGGACATTTCCGCGTTCGGTTTTCCGGACGACGTGACGTTCGCGAAACATCTGGTGAAGGAAATCGGAGTGGCCGCGGTGCCGGGATCGAGCTTTTACCGCGACCCGGCGGACGGCCGGAACCACCTGCGCTTCACATTCTGCAAGAAGGAAGCAACGCTGCAAGCGGCGGCCGAGCGGCTGGCGAAACTGAAGGCGCGCGTCTGATCTCTTTTCCCGGGCGGCTTTCACGCTGCCCGAGGCGATCACCCCAAATCCACCGTTTGCTTGTATTCCGGGATGGTTACCGGCCAGTGGAACTTCTCCGTAACGGCGTCGCGCAAGCCATTCAGGCCGCTCGGCTCGCCGTGAACTAAAAACAATTGCCGCGGCGGCGCCTGGAATCCCGAAAGCCAGCGCAACAGTTCGCTTTTTCCCGCGTGCGCGGAAAGCTGGCTCATCTCGACGATCTGCGCGCGCACCGGCACTTCCTCGCCGTGAATGCGGAGGTATTTTGCGCCGTCGAGCAGAGCGCGCCCGCCGGAACCTTCCGACTGATATCCGACGATCAAAACCGTGCTGCGCGAGTCGGGCAGGCGGCGAGCGAGATGGTGGAGAATGCGTCCGCCGGTGATCATTCCGCTGGCCGAGATGATGATGCAGGGCGAGACGACGTCGTTGATTTTCTTGGAGTCTTCGACGGAATGGGTCATGTGGATTTCGTGAAGGTTGAGCGGATCGCGATTGCCCTGCTTTTCGGCGGCGT
>JASHPG010000087.1 GCA_030038275.1 Candidatus Acidiferrales bacterium
CCATCGCCAGATCGAAGAAGCTGTATTTCCCAATCAGCCGCAGCATGATGCCGATTGCCAGCGGCGGTACCAAAAACAGCAGCAGCTTGATTTTCTGGTGAGGGTCGCGATTTTCGGTGAAAACGAGCCTGCGGAAAGATTTGAAACGGACCAGCAACGCCGCGAACGAGGCCGCCCAGCCCACTTTTAGGACCAGGGTGAAGAGCAATTCTCGTCCCTGAATAACCGGGGTCATCTGGTCTCCGCGGTGCGATTGCCGAGCTGGACCTTAGTTGCCAGTTTACGTTAGTCAAAGCCCCGAAGGATGTAAAGAGAAGCGGTGCTGCGGCGTGCTTTGAAGAGGGATTCTTCGGAGCGGGAAACGCTCCTCAGATGACACTTGGCATCAGGCCAGCCAAATGGACTGCTATAATGCGCCATCATCATGATGGCGAAAAATAAGCAGTCAGCTAAGGCGCGCGTTGTCGCGAAGGCCAAGTTTCCCACGCGCTTCGGGCGATTCACGATCTACGGAATCGAAGGCGCGGGTCCGGCGGACGAAGCTGTCGCGATTCAGCGGGGCAAAGTGCAGCGCGGCAGGCCGGTGCTGGTGCGCGTCCATTCGCAGTGCTTGACGGGCGACGTCTTCGGCTCCGAGCGTTGCGATTGCCGCGCGCAACTGGAATTTTCGCTGCGACGGATTGCCAAAGCATCGTCAGGAATCGTGCTGTACCTCGCGCAGGAAGGGCGCGGAATCGGACTGATCAATAAGCTGCGCGCCTACGAATTGCAGGACCGTGGGCTAGATACCGTCGAAGCAAATCGCAAGCTTGGATTTGCCGCCGATCACCGCGATTACGATTTCGCGGCGGCGGCGCTGAAGGCGCTCGGAGTCGAGTCAGTGCGCCTGTTATCGAATAATCCTGAAAAAGTCAGCCAGCTCGAACGCAACGGCATTCGCGTGGTTGAGCGAGTACCCTGCCAGCCACCGGCCACCAAGCATTCGCGGGCGTATTTGCAGACGAAGAAGAAGAAGATGGGCCATTTGCTCGAAAATCCTTAGGTCGGCTATTTGGCTCACGATATAATCCACCGCACGTTATGGAGAAGGAATACATACTCCAAGAGATTAAGCGTACGGCCCAGGAAAACGGGGGTGCGCCTCTAGGAATAAGCCGTTTTGAAAAAGAAACTGGAATTCACGCCGAGGACTGCATCGGTCGTTACTGGGCAAGATGGAGCGATGCTCTTCGTGAAGCAGGATATTCTCCCAACGAGATGACCGCAGCTTACCCCGATGCTTTATTATTCGAGAGGTACATCGAATTAGCGAGAGAAATAGGCAGGCTGCCGGTTAAGGCTGAAATTCAGATTCGAGCTAGGAACACATCGGATTTCCCCAGTACGACCGCATTCAATAGACTCGGCGCGAAAGCTCAGTTCGTGAAGCGATTGAAAGCACATTGTGAAAAACGTCTAGGATATGAAGATATCATCCGCATGTGTGATTCGTTTGTACCGCGCAGCCACGCGGCATCGGGCCACAACGATACGAGTTGCGAGATCGGGTTCGTATATCTCGCGAAATCGGGCAACTTCTACAAGATTGGAAGAACCAACTCCGCGGGTCGTAGAGGGTACGAACTAGCGATTCAGCTACCCGAGAGAGTGCGCCCGGTTCATACGATCCGAACCGACGACCCGCCTGGCATTGAATCCTATTGGCATGGCCGGTTTGCTGGGAAGCGCAAAAACGGCGAATGGTTCGAGCTGGATACGAAAGATGTCGCTGCCTTTAAACGCCGGAAATTCATGTGAACTCGCGGATCGAGGAGCTACCCCCCGCCGACGAATTGGACGATCTCGAAGCTGTCGTTTGGCTGGACTTGCGTCGCTTGCCACTGGGCGCGCGGGAGAATTTCGCGGTTGCGTTCGATGGCGACGCGATTAGCGCGCATTTGCAGCACTTCGAGCAGGGCGGCGACGGTCAGGCCATCGGGAATGTCGCGACGGTCTCCATTGACGATGATTTGCATCGAGATTCGTTCCGTGAGTCTAATGCATGGCGCAAAGCGCCCTTCAACTGTCATTTCGAGGGCGGTGTTTGCCCGAGGAACCTGCTCTTTCCTTTCTACACCGCGAAGAACAGGTTTCTCGCTTCGCTCGAAATGACAACTTCCCGCGTTCTGCACACTCGTTATGCCGATGGCGAGGCGGTCGATGGCTGCGACTTATCGCGGGAGCGCATGGCGAAGCGCAACTCATCACGGTCGCCGTCGGCGCTGGCGAGTATGACCAGCGTCAAATCGCCCTTGCCGAGCGGCGGCAGAGGAAACTGGATGCGCGCGCGGCCCTGATCGTCGCTGGTGCCCGTATGACGGTCCTGCGATGCCGAGCCCTCGATCATGGCTTCGATGGCGGCGCCGGGCCAGGGTTGGCGATCGGACCTGCGCAGAATCTCCACATCGAGCGAAACTCGTTCCCCGGAGAGCCAAGACTGCGGATTCAGCAACTGAACCTGCAATTCCCCGGATGATTTTGGCTTTTCGGACCCGGCTGACGGCGCCGAAGGCGCGACCACCCCGGTGCGAAGCTCCTGAATGACGGCGCGGTGCTGCTCCTCAACGCGCTGGCGCACACCTTCTGGAGCAAATCCCGGCGAAGCCGCAAAATCCTGATAATTCGACGAGCGGCGTAGCAAGACGCGCCCGTTTTGATACACGGCGGTATCGATTACGGGGTGGCTGGGGCCCCGGTCTTCGGTCTGGACGTGGAAAATGTGGTCGCCGACGCGAACGTCGGTATTGAAACCGGAACTCATCGATCGAAATTCTCCCTCAGAACGTATGAGGAAAATTAAAAATCCAGGGAGTTCAATTGACCGATCTAAAATCGGACTGTATTATAGCAGCTTAGAGACAAATGACTTCGGCCTACCTGGACAATTACGGGTCGCTTTTGCTGATGTTTATACTAGCCGCCGGGCTGGCTGGCGCGCTCGTGACGGCGTCCACGGTGGTCGGAACGCGGAAACGTACGCGCGAGAAAGATCAGCCGTACGAATGCGGCGTGGCGCCCGTCGGCGATGCTCGCGAACCGATTTCGATCCATTTTTACGTAGTCGGCCTGATTTTCATCCTGTTCGATATCGAAGCAATCTTCCTGTATCCGTGGGCGCTGATCTACGGCGATCTGAAAGTGTTTGGATTCGTTGAGATGGTGCTCTACATTGCCATCCTTCTGGTTGGCTACATTTATCTTTGGAAGAAGGGCGCGCTCGACTGGCAGTAACAAATCGCCCGCACGGAACCTAGCGCCCCAGAACGCGTAGCGTTTTGGGAACCCCGGGGATAAAACGTGGAAGCGGAAGCAAACGAGAAAAATCTCGCGGTTCAGAAGCTGCGCGAACGGGAACCCCAAACGATCGCGGAAGTGATTGAGTCCAGGGGAGAAACCACCGTAGTGCTGGCGCGGCGGGACCTGGTGCGAATCTGCGAATTTCTGGCGCAGGACCAATCACTGGCGTTCACGTTCCTTTCGGACATTACCGTGGTCGATCGCTTTCCTATGGAGCCGCGGTTCGAGGTGAATTACCAGCTGCTATCGATGCAAAGGCGCGAGCGGGTGCGAATCAAAGTGCGCCTGTCGGGCGCGGATGCGGTTTTGCCCTCCGTAACCGGAATTTGGCCCACGGCAAACTGGCATGAGCGCGAGATTTTCGATCTATTTGGAATTCGATTTGAAGGACACCCCGACCTCACGAGAATCCTGATGCCCGACGATTGGGAAGGCCATCCGATGCGCAAGGACTATCCGGTCGAGGGCTATCGCTAGGATTCAAAGAGCTTTGGTGGAGTGATGACGACGCTAGAGACACAATCCGGCCCAGCCGAACCGATGATCCTGAACATGGGGCCGCAGCACCCGTCAACGCACGGCGTGTTGCGCGTGATCCTGGAGCTCGACGGCGAGATCGTGCTCAAGGCCAAGCCGGTGATCGGCTACCTGCATACGGGGATCGAAAAGTCTTGCGAGTCAAAGACTTATTCCCAAGCCATCACGCTGACCGACCGGATCGACTATCTCGCTCCTCTTTCCAATAACCTGTGCTACTGCCTGGCGGCAGAAAAGCTTATCGGGCTCGAAGTGCCGAAGCGCGCGCAGTACATCCGCGTGCTGCTTACGGAGCTAACGCGCATCACTTCGCACCTTGTTTGGCTGGGAACGCACGCCATCGACTTGGGCGCGATGTCCGTGTTCCTCTACAGCTTCCGCGAGCGCGAAGAGATCATGAAGATTTACGAGTACGTCTCCGGCCAGCGGATGATGACCAGCTACTTCCGCATCGGCGGGCTGGCGCTGGAGCCGCCCCCGGACTGGCTGGACCGCGTGCGTCGCGTGATTGACGCTATGCCGGCGCACATCGACGAATACGAAAATCTGCTCACTAAGAACCGCATCTGGCTGGGGCGCACGCAGGGTGTGGGCGTGCTGGACGCGAAACTAGCCATCGCGATGGGAGCGTCGGGCCCCATGCTGCGCGGAAGCGGAGTGAAGTACGATACGCGCAAGGCGTTTCCATATTCGAGCTACGACGAGTTCGACTTCGAGATTCCCGTGCAAACGGCCGGCGATTGCTACGCGCGCTACCTGGTGCGCATCGCCGAAATGCGCGAAAGTCTGCGAATCGTGCGCCAAGCTATAGATAAAATTCCGCCCAGCGGGCCATTCCGCGCCGAAGCGCCTGGGATCATCCCTCCTTCGCGCGAGGAGATGAAAACTTCGATCGAGGGGCTGATCTACCACTTCAAGATTTTCACGGAGGGCTTTGCTCCGCCTCCCGGCGAGGTGTATCAGGCGGTGGAATCGCCTCGCGGCGAGTTGGGCGTCTTCATGGCGAGCGATGGGTCGCCGAAACCGTACCGCGTGCATTTCCGCGCGCCGTCGTTCGTGAACCTGCAATCGCTTCCATTGATGTGCGAAGGCAGATTGCTGGCCGATGTGGTAGCGTGCATCGGCACAACCGATATCGTCCTGGGAGAAGTGGACCGCTAACGTCAAACTATGGAACTTCCGCCAGAGCTAAACGACAAATTCAACGACTTGGTCAGCCGTTATCCGGTAAAGCGCTCGGCGCTGATCCCGATGATGATGTACGCCCAGGATCAGTTTGGCTACCTGAGCGACGAAATACTCGACGAGATCGCCAAGCGCCTCGATCTGAACATCCTGCAGGTCACGGAAACGCTGGCGTACTACTCGATGTTGCGGCGCAGACCCGCCGGACGCTACCACATCCAGGTCTGCACGAATATTTCCTGCCTGCTGCGCGGCGGAAACGAACTCTACCAGCACGTGCAGAAGCGGCTGGGCATCGGCAACAAGGAAGTTTCGCCGAGCGGGACGTTTTCACTCGAGGAAGTGGAATGCATCGGCGCCTGTACTGGCGCTCCCGCGATGCAGGTCAACTACGATTTCCACGAGAACCTTGATCCAGACAAAGTGGATGCGATCTTCGAGCAGCTTCAGGACGGCAAAACGCCGAAGCCCGAGCCCGTTACATCCGGCGCGCTTCACGAACGGCTGAAAGCCGAGATTCCCATCATCAGCAAGCGCTTCGGCATTCGCGACTCGCGAAAAATAGACACGTATCTCCAAAACGAAGGCTATCAGGCAATCGAAAAAGCGCTGAAGCAGATGACGCGCGACCAGATCATCGACGAAATGAAAAAGTCGAATCTGCGCGGACGCGGCGGCGCAGGCTTTCCGACGGGCATGAAATGGAGTTTCGTCCCCAAGGATTCGCCGAAGCCCAAGTATCTACTGTGCAACGCGGACGAAAGTGAGCCTGGGACTTGCAAAGACCGACCGCTGATGGAAATGGATCCGCATCAGCTGATCGAAGGCATGGTAATTGCCGCGCGGGTGATCGACGCGCACCAGGGATACATTTACGTGCGCGGCGAATATCGCTACGTCATAGACATCCTGGACGCGGCAATCCGCGAGGCCTACGACCGCAAATACCTCGGCAAGAACATTCTCGGCAGCGGATTCGATTTCGAACTTTGCACCCACACGGGCGCTGGCGCCTACGAATGCGGCGAGGAATCGGCGCTAATGGAATCGCTCGAAGGCAAGCGCGGCTATCCGCGCATTAAGCCTCCCTTCCCCGCCACGGTGGGCCTGTATGGCTGTCCCACCGTGATCAACAACGCCGAAACGCTCAGCACGGTTCCCGCGATCGTTCGCATGGGCGGCGACGCGTATGCCGCGCTCGGCGTGCCAAAAAACGGCGGCACGCGGCTGTATTCGATTTCAGGTCACGTCAACCGGCCAGGCATTTACGAGCTGCCGCTGGGCTTTCCGCTGCGGCGGCTGATCGAAGAGGTAGCCGGCGGAATTCGCGGCGGAAAGAAGCTGAAAGCCGTGGTGCCGGGCGGCAGTTCCTGTCCACTGCTCTCGGCCGATGAGATTGACGTCGCAATGGATTACGATTCCGTCGCGAAAATTGGCTCGATGCTCGGCTCGGGCGGCACCGTCGTGCTCGACGAAGAAACCTGCATGGTGGATTTTGCGCGGCGCATCATGCATTTCTACGCGCATGAGTCCTGCGGCTGGTGCATTCCCTGCCGCGAGGGAACGGCGTGGCTGCGCAAGATGCTCGACCGCTTCCACGAAGGGGCCGGCACGCCCGAAGATATTCCGCAGATCGACGAGCTTTCGAAAAACATGCTCGGTCGCACCTTCTGCGCGCTGGGCGATGCGGCGGCGCTGCCGACCATCAGTATCGTCAAGAAGTGGCGCAACGAGTTCGAGGAACATTTGCGGGGCAAGTGCCCGTACGCTCCCGCGGAAGCCATCGTCGGGGCCCATTAGGAAGCAAATGGCGGATCAGAAGACAATCACGTTCACGATCGACGGCCAACAGGTGACCACCAGCGCCGGAACGCTGGTGATCGAGGCGGCCAAGCAGCAAGGCATCGAGGTGCCGTCGTTTTGCTACTACCCTGGCCTGACGCTCCAGGCGGCCTGCCGCATGTGCCTGGTGGAAGTCGAGAAGATGCCCAAGCTGCAGACGGCCTGCACGCTGGTGGCTACGGACGGCATGGTCGTCAAGACCGCCACGCCCGGCGTTCACAAAGCACGCAAGGATATGATCGAGTTCCTGCTCTCAAATCATCCGCTCGATTGCCCGGTGTGTGACAAGGGCGGCGAGTGTGAACTGCAGGACATGACCTTCCGCTACGGCCTCGACAAAACCCGCTTCGTCGAGGAAAAGTTCCACATCCCCGAGGAAAAATGGTCGCCGATCGTTTATTACGACCGCCCGCGGTGCATCCTTTGTTACCGCTGCGTGCGCGTGTGCGACGAAGGAATGGATGTAAAGGCGCTCGGCGTTGGAGTTCGCGGTGTGCAGTCGCTGATTCTTCCCAACGCTTCCGGGAAGCTCGCCTGCGAAGAGTGCGGCATGTGCATCGATATCTGCCCGGTAGGCGCGCTCACCAGCGGCACGTACCGTTATCAGACGCGCCCGTGGGAGATGACCTACGTCGGCGATCCCTGCGCGCATTGCTCCAACGGCTGCAAGACCACGCTGAGCGTCCGCAACAACGAAATCATCCGCGCGAATAATCGCGACCACTCCGGAATCAACGGCGAATTCTTGTGCGCCAAGGGCCGCTTTGCATTCGATTTCACCTCGCATGCGGAGCGAATCCGGCAACCGCTGGTCCGGCGCAATGGTTCGCTCGAACCGGCAAGCTGGGAAGACGCTCTCGAAGAAGTGAGCCGCCGGCTGAAGCAAGCGCGCGAGACGCACGGCCCCTCCGCCATCGGCGTGATCGGTTCGAATCACACCACCAACGAAGAAAACTACCTGCTGAACCGCTTCGCGCGTGTCACCCTCGGCACCAACAATATCGATCATCACCGGACGGCCGATTACGTAGGTCTCGCTGCGGCGCTGGGCCCTCGAGCGAAAGATTCGCTCGCCACGATGGCCGACGTGTACAACTCGAACGCGGTTTTCCTGATCGCCAACGATCCGAATAACCAGAATCCGCTGGTGGCGTGGCAAATTCGCGCGGGCGTTCGGCATCATCAGACGAAGCTGTACGCGATCAACGGCCAGCCAAGCAAAATTCATCGCCAGGCGCAAATCGTTGCCGAAGTGCCGCAAGGCGCCGAACCGCAAGCGCTGCACTGGCTCGCAACCGGACAGGGCCAATTCGACGCGAACACCGCCGAATCGCTCGTACGCCTGAAAGCGGCGCTCGAAGCCGAAAAAGACGTCGTGGTGCTGTTCGGCGCGTCGATTCAGGGCGCCGCGATTCGCGATCTCGTATCATTCGCGGCGCGATTTGGCGGCAACACCAAATTCATGGCGCTGGGCGACTACTCCAATTCGCGCGGCGCGGCTGACATGGCCCTGCTGCCCGATCGCCTGCCCGGCTACGCTCTGCTCTCCGACTCCGCCGAGCGCGCGCGTTATTCGAAGCTCTGGAGTGGAGAAATTTCCGAAAAGCCGGGGCTCACCGCGCGCCAAATGATGGAAGCGGCTGTCGCCAGCCAGATCAAAGTTCTCTACGTCGTGGGCGCTAACCCGGCGAAAACGTTCAAGATTGCCGAATCCGGGCGCATCGCCGGCCTCGAACTCCTGATCGTTCAGGACATGTTCCTCACCGAGACGGCCAAGCACGCGGACGTGGTTCTCCCAGCCGCTTCCACCTACGAAAAAGAGGGCACGCTCACGAACACGGCCGGAGAGGTGCAGATGACGCATCGCTCCATCGATCCGCAAGGGCCGCGCAGCGACTTCGATCTGCTGCGCATCTTGTCGCATCAGTTGGCCATGCTCGGGCTCGGCACGCCGATCCGGCTGCGCACGCCGGAAGCGGCATTCGACGAAATTCGGCAGCACGTGCCCGGCTACGAACTTTCCGTGGCGAATTTGCTGGCGGGTGGCGCGGAGCAGGCCAGCGCGTCTTGCAAGGCGCCGGAGCCGAACTATAATCCGCCGGCGGGCGCGGTGTTTTCGTCAGACGACTATCTTTTCACCAGTGGTACACTGGGCAGCTACTGTTCCAAGTTATCTTCGACCGACGAGGCTAAAGAGAAACCGTGGGGTTCATCTCCGAGCACTCAGTCCTGGTGGCATCGTTAATAAAAATAGCCGTTTTGCTGTTCATTGTAATGACGGCGTTAGCGTACCTCACCTGGTTTGAGCGCAAAGTAGTAGCCCATATTCAGTCCCGCTGGGGCCCATACTACGTGGGCGCGCACGGCCTGCTTCAGCCGCTCGCCGATGGTCTCAAGTTCCTTTTCAAGGAAGATTTCACCCCGCCGACTTCGGACAAGTTGGTGTACATTCTCGCGCCCTTTCTGGCGCTCAC
>JASHPG010000088.1 GCA_030038275.1 Candidatus Acidiferrales bacterium
TGGTCCAACTCGGCTGCCTTGTCATCCTCTTAAGGAATTTATGAGATGGCTTCTAGTAGCATTTCGCGCATCTCGCCGTACCCATCGCGCGTACGCCGATATCGCTGCGCCGAGACCGGCTATCGTCCCAAAATCCAAACCCCCGAGGCATGTTAAAGAAGCTGCCAATCGGGAGATTGGCGTTCCCGAGGAAAAGCGAGGCGTAGGGTCGCGACCCGCCCGAGCGCCGCGAAGCAGACGCGGAGTGGGTTGGTGATCTGGTGTAACTTCGTATAAACGCGCGAGAAATGTTGTTGCGCGGCGGAGCGGGCGCTTTGTTATAGTGTGGGCGTTCCTCCTCCGGTGGAGCAACGCGCGACAGCGCCCGCGCGTCCCACAGGCGTCGTGCCTTGCCAGGACGGTCGTATACCTACGGCCCTTGCCGGGTCGACGGTTTTTCGGCACCCTTACCCGGGCGACGCGCGGAGGCCTTCCCCTTGCCCAAATTTTTCCATCGTCCCGTGGCTGGCTTTCATGTGGTACTTGCCGGGACGCAAACGATGGGACGGTCACAACAGGGAGAGATTCGTGCGCGTTCTCACGCTAACTGAAAACAAACGCTTGAACGAGATGATCGGGTTCGTGGGACTAAGCCTGGCGATTTTGCTGGCGCTGAGCTTGCTGTCGTATTCGCCGCTCGATCCATCGTTTGACGTGTCGGCGCCGGCGCTGGCCGCCGGTGCGGTGCGGAACTGGATTGGGCCGGTGGGGGCACACATCGCCGATTTGCTATTTCAGTTCGCTGGATACGCGGCGTTTTTGATTCCGGTTGGAATGTTCGTGGTGGCGATGCGCTGGTTTCGCAGCCATGCGACCGCGAGCCCGGTTTCGAAGATGATTGGGTCGGCGATGCTGTTCGTCTTTTTGGCGGCGGAGCTAAGCTTGATTCATGCGCCCGCAGTGCGTGGAGCGTTACCGGCCGGCGGTTTGCTGGGAACGATTCTGGCGGGCGGACTGCGAGCGGCTTTCAACCCGATTGGCGCGAACCTGGTTGCGGCGGCAACGCTGCTGGCGGCGCTGTATCTGACGACGGCGTTTTCGTTGAGTGCTGCGGCGACGCTAGCGAGGAAGCCCTTGGAAGAGGGTGGATTCGCCGGGAAATGGATCGCACGGATGAAGGAGTGGCGCGAGGAACGAGAAGCGGCGGCGCTGCGCAAGAAAGTGGAAGAGATCAAGATCGCGGGACGCCCGCCGGTGGCGCAGCAGAGGGTGGCGACGAAAGAAGCGGACGAGGCGGAAGAAGAAGCGGAAGAAAAGAATGAGGAGCGGCCCGCGCCTTCCGCGCGCGTGCCGGCGATTATCAAATTTCGCGACGACGATGCGCCGCCTCCGCCGAAAAAGGCCGCCGCTCCCGATCCTAAGATCTCGCGCAGCAAAACCAATTTCAAGCTGCCGCCTACGACGCTGCTGCACGCGGCCGAACGCAGCGAAAAGATGGACGAGGCCGAACTGAAGGAATGCGCGCGCGCAATCGAGCAGAAATGCTCGGAGTTCGACGTGGGCGGGCACATCACGCAGATCAATCCGGGCCCGGTGGTAACGACGTTTGAGTTCAAACCCGAAGCGGGAATCAAATACACGCGAATTACGAGCCTGGCCGAGGATCTTTGCCTGGCGCTGCGGGCGGAGTCAATTTTGATCGAGCGCATTCCGGGCAAATCGACCGTGGGAATCGAAGTGCCCAACGCGCGGCGGGAGACGATTGCGCTGCGAGATGTGATCGAGTCGCCGGAGTTTTCGCATTCTCCTTCGAAGCTCTCGATTCCGCTGGGCAAGGACTTGATCGGGCGGATTCGCGCGGCGGATTTGAATCAGATGCCACACCTGCTGATCGCGGGCGCGACGGGTACGGGCAAAAGCGTGTTCATCAATTCCTTGCTTATGGGATTGCTGTTCAAGGCCACGCCCGATGATTTGAAGCTGGTGCTGGTCGATCCGAAGCGGCTGGAATTGGGACTATACGCGGACATTCCGCACCTGTTCACGCCGGTGGTGACCGATCCCAAAGTTGCGGCGAACGTGCTGCGCAACGCGACGCGCGAAATGGAGCGGCGCCTGAAAGTGTTGGCGCAACGCGGCGTGCGGAACATCGAACAGTACAACCACACGTTCGAGAAGGGGCAATCGCTTTCGCTATTCGAGAACACGGAGGGCGAAGAGCATCGTCCGCTGCCGTACATCGTGATTGTGATCGATGAATTGGCGGACCTGATGATGGTCGATACGAATGGCGTGGAGGAATCGATCACACGGTTGGCGCAGATGGCGCGCGCGGTGGGCATCCATTTGATTTTGGCGACGCAGAGGCCGTCTGTGGACGTGATCACCGGGCTGATCAAGGCGAATTTTCCGGCGAGGATCTCGTTCCGCGTGGCGAGCAAAGTGGATTCGCGGACGATTCTGGACAGCAACGGATCGGAATCACTGCTGGGCAAAGGCGACATGCTGTATCTGCCGGCGGGGTCGTCGCGGTTGCACCGCCTGCATGGGCCGTACGTGGGCGAGAAGGAAGTGGAAGACGTTTGCGAATTCTGGCGCGAGCAGGCCAAAGCGATCTACAACGAAGAGCTTCTGAAACCGCCGCGCGATGAGAATGCGATGGGCGGTTTGAGCGGCGGCGAAGGCAGCGATGGCGAGGACGAAGTCGACGACGAGCTGTATCAGGACGCGGTGCGAGTGGTGTGCGAAATGGGGCGAGCGTCAACCTCCACGCTGCAAAGGCGGCTGCGAGTGGGTTATGGGCGAGCCGCGCGGCTGATCGACCTGATGGAGAAAGATGGAATCGTGGGCCCGCCGGATGGCTCGAAACCACGCGAAGTGTTGAAGAAGAAGGATTGGATGAAGGAGTTCGACGAATCGACGAAATGACGGCCCGGCGACGTCGTTATCTTGCCTGCCTTGAGCATGCGAAACGAGGCGCGTGAATTTTATCTACGGACGGATCTGGCTGATGCTGGCGAGAGCTAAGGTTCAGAGCGCGGCGCGGTTTGTGCTTTTCACTCCGGCAGGTTTCCCGTAAACTCTAGTTCGCCTCCTGTGCCGAGGTAGCTCATTGGTAGAGCGCGGCCCTGAAAAGGCCGGCGTAGGGAGTTCAATTCTCCCCCTCGGCACCATCCGCCCACATCCGGCCTCGCACAGAATAACCATCTATACGGCTTTGAATTCCGGGCACGAGCAGGAGAAATTGGTAGGCCGGTCGAGCCGCAAGTCCCGCCGTTTCAGTTAGGTTTACCCATAGAGAACGTACTATTGCTGCGGACGTGGCGTACTACGAGCATTTATTTGAGGAGCCCAGCCATGCGCCTACGCACGTATGTCTTGACGGTAGCTTTTTGCGCGACGACGGGAGTGGCATTCGCGCAAGGGCCTGGAAACGAGGCGGTTGCTTCCAGGCAGACGGCCGTCGCAAGCGCTACTTCGACGGATGCAGGCCAGACTGCGGCTGCTACGGCTCAAACGGCCACAGCCGGGGCACAGGCAGCCGTTGCGCCTGCGGTGCAAACAAGCGCTACGGTTGAAGTCTCCGACATTGCGGCTCCGAATCCGAATTTGCAGGCCGTTCTGCAAGAACATCCGGTGATCACGACGGACGACCTACGGGAGATGCGCTTCAACTTCGCGGAAGTGTTTATTCCGACCGAGTTTACCAACCAACCGGTGGTGAATCCGGCTTTGTGCGACGCGGGATGTGAAGTGGAGGCGCGCGCAGCCGCGGGGATGGACCACGTCCCAGACAGGGCATGGGAGGCGCAGTTTGCCGCGGCGCGAATGGATTTAGCGGGCGATCAAGAGTGGCGCAAAGACTATGCGGACGGCATGCAGAGACTGCACAGCTACTGCGTCTTCCAACGACAGGCGAAAAAGGCTTTCCCGCACGCGGCGAATGGCGGCGCGTCGCCGAACCAGCGAGAGCAATGGCAACAGTATGTCGACGAGATGAACCAGTCTCTAGGCGCGGGCGTGGATAGCTCGGCGGCGCGCATCCAACAAGCCATCCAGCAAGCGCAAGAGATCGACTCAGTGCGGGCAGCGATCATGGAAGTGCTGGCGGAACGCGCGTTCAGCCACTGTTCAGCTGGAGCGCGATAAGCGCCGAGTTCGTCGCGACTCGCGGCTTCCGGTGTGAGTAGCGTGGGGCTAAACGCTTCCGCGCCAGCGCAAAAGGCTCGGTCCCCAAGCCACTCCCTATTTTTCCGAGCCGAAAAGTCACTAATTTGATTTTGGAGCGGGGTGGTCTTTGAAGAAGGCGTCAACATTGGGCATTGAGGGCTGCGACTGAGTGCTATCTACCGCCGGCTGCGGGCCTGTTGACGGCGGAAGCTGCGTGTTGCCGTCCGCGGGCTGCCCGTTAGTGACAACCCATCCGTTTCCGCTGCGCTGCAAGGAATACTCCATGGTCATGCCGGTCGCGCCGCCGTTCCTTATGTGAAATGCGGCGTGCGCCTGCGCTTGGTTGCCACGGACGGCAATCGAATCCACCACCATGTCCATGGCGTCGAGTTTGAGGCTGCTATTGCTGTGAAGATGATTGTCGATGGCCGCGCGAATCGCGTCCCGATCGGTGGCCGAAGGCTGCGATGAAGCGTCATATTGCGGCCCGCCGGACGAAGCGGAGCTCACGCTAATCGGCGAGGATGCAGATCGGCTGTGATTGCCGCACCCACAAGCTGCGACGAGTAATGTGGCGAGCGCCAGTCCTGCAAAACGTGACGTCATCAAAGCCATCCTTGTCTTTTT
Organism: Candidatus Acidiferrales bacterium; assembly: GCA_030038275.1. Taxonomy (GTDB): domain Bacteria; phylum Acidobacteriota; class Terriglobia; order Acidiferrales; family UBA7541; genus Palsa-295. The sequence continues at coordinate 4,777 of JASHPG010000088.1, forward strand.
TTCCTTATGATTTCGAGCGGCGTATGTGCGCGAGCATCTCAGCGATGGATTGAAGCAATCCGCAGGAAACCACGGCTGGTTAGGATTGTACTCCGATTTGGAAACAGCGGAGGCAAGTACGGCGAATTTAGCCCGGGATCGATGTATGAAAGCGCTCAGCCATCAGGTCGCCAGGCAATGCCGCAATCGGAACTAGTTTAGCTTGGTCGGGCTTTCGTCCAGTTCATGCACTCCGGCATATACAGCAGCGCCAGCAACGGCCGCGCCAATTAAATAAAACCCGATCTTGTGGGGATTAGACAGCTGGGAGTATCCGGGTTTGCGGCAGCCGAAGAAAGCCGCATGGTCGAAGGTGACGCGCGCCGCCTTCCCAGCGGGAACGGTGTGCAGGATGCCCCCGGCGGTCAAGGTGATATCTCCGCGGACAGCGGAAACGATCAATTCCTTGGGGCCGGTAATGGTGACTGTGCCGGTGTACGCGCCTCCGGAGGCTTCGCGAAGCTCGCCAGCGGGCGTATCGATCAGCAGCACCGTTGAGGAAGGCGCGGAAAAGCTGGTGCTACCGTTAACGATGATGACGTGGACGGAATCGGGAGAGCCATCAAGGACAGATTCGCTCGACGTGCCGAGAACGATTTGCGAGCCGTGGAACTGGACGCGCAGGTTTCCGTAGTTGTCGGTGTCGAGTACGTCGCATGCATACACATCCGCGCCAGCCAGGGCGGTTTGATTATCGATGAGCGCGTTGTTAGCTTGCGCGACCGAGCCGAGCGCCTTGTTGCGCCCTGCCCATGCCACACCGCCGATGCATGCAAACACACAAACACCCAGAATCACACGAACGAAGCTGCTCCGCATGAAGTTCCCTCCCCTGATTTCACTTTGTGCTCAATCAGTTGGAGGGTCAATTTCGATGTGGGAGGTGCGTCGTCAAAGCAGCAATACGAGCGGCTCTGCCGCTAAACACCACGACACTGTCTTATTAGATCTAGCGGCGTAGGCGAAGCGAGCCACTGACGAAGCGGCTGCCGCGCTCGTAAAAGCGGAGCCTGCGGTTAACGGCGCGAGAGATCCCGATGCGCACGCTAGCGCCGATGAGGCCGACGGGCTTGACCGCTGCACCGAGCCACAGCGGACTGCCTGGCGCGCAGAGGTCAACGCCGTCGAAGCGCTTATCGACATCCATCGCCTGAGCGAGGCGCCCAGGGCCGCGCGCGATGTCCTCCAATCGTGCAGCGCATCGGCGGCGCATCATCCATTCAACGCCTTCGAGCGGCTCGATCGCGCGAATCAAAACGCCTGCGCCGATTCCGGGCGCTTCACCGCTGACGTTCATCAGCCAGCACGATCCGTAAGTGAAGTGGACGTAAGCATGACCGCGGCGCAGAAAGAGCGACCGATTCGCGGGGGTGAGGCCGCGAAAGGCATGGCCGGCCGGATCGCCGACTGGATACGACTCAGTTTCAACGATGCGGCCGCTCAAGCGCAACTCTGGGAGTTCGCGAGCAATCGTCTTGCCGATCAGAAAGCGCGCCAATTCCGTCGCGTCGAGCGGCAGTTCTGAACGGCGTAAACGGCGGATTCGGATTTTCGGCACGACGGTCGCGAGTTCGTTCATTGCAAAGAGAAACGGTATGCGATG
>JASHPG010000089.1 GCA_030038275.1 Candidatus Acidiferrales bacterium
TGTTATATAAATTCCATTAACTGCGGTTTTGTTCACTGTTTTTCGGCAATGTCCCCGCGACGCAAGTGCGCGGCGAAAAGCCCCCAACACCAGCGCACCGCAAAATCACGTGTGTCGTCCCCTTTGCCTGCGCACGGCCCCTCAAAATCGCCGATCCAAAAATGTCGGTGACGTCACACGTTTGGCAGTCGGGAGAGTAAGAGACGATCTGGGCAATGGCGGATGCGCCGCGCGCGTGGATCGCGGGCTACGGATTGCTGTTGGCGCTGTACGTGACCGGAAGAACCTGTACAAACCGGTCGCGACGGTGAAAGAGCAATTGCGCGAAAAAGAGCCAGCGACACAGTTTGGGCGCATGTGCCGGAAGCTGGCGAACGCGCTGATCGCGGCCAGTTCGCCGCAGGCGAAGGGATGGGTTGTGGGGATGCACGGCACGCGCCAGACAAGGCTGCTCCTGCCGTTCTTTTCGAAGCCACGCCGTATGGCTGGGATCTGTCCGTATGATGCGAATCGGCTTCAAGTTCAGGTCGAGCATCACCCGGAAAGACTTGAATGCTTTCAACTAACCCGCCTTCCGTCGGGCTTGTTTATAATCGGCGCATGGGTTTGCGGTCCCTACCGCTGGCGTTTTTCGCTCTCGTGGCTATGGCCACCAGTTCGGTTCCCGCAGTTGCGCAAACTTCGAAGCCGCGCTTTTGGCTTGCAGGCCGTTATGATGGCGACCGCATCATTGTTTTCTTCGATGCCGTGAAGTTTAAGGGCACAGTGCCGCGGAGTGCGCGCCCTTTACCCATCCCGGCCACATTTGGATTTCTTTTCCAAAGTGAGCTTCCTACCAGTTACGTTGCGCAGTTCACGAGACAGGCCGGTGTGGAACGATTTAGCGCGGGCGATCAATATGACCTGCTGCTCGGTGATGGCAGGGTCGCCACCGCGACGATAACCACGCCGGTCGGATATGTCTCTGATGACGAAGAAGACGATCCATCGTATCTCGGCGCGTTGGCCAAGGTGGACGGCGCGACCACACTCCTAGGTACGCAAGGCTACTACGTTTTAGAGCGTCACGATTCCAGTGCTGATGTGTTGCACGCACCGGGGAAGGCTGCGCGCCTTGTCGAAGAACCGGTGCGGTTTGACGTGCAAACGCAGATTGCCGCGCTACTCACCGAGCGAGCCAACATCGCAGCCACGGCTGAGGAGCGGCGGCAAATCAAAAGTCTTGCACTCACCTTAGCCGTACAGGCGTTTCGTCTGGCTGACGGGGAATTGCGTTATTACGCGCGGGCTGAATGGTCGGCGAGCGACCGGCCTGGAGCCGCGCCAGTGCTTGCTTTGGCGGCATGGATCGTGCCACATCCCAAGCTGCACATCGCAGCTGTCGAAGGAATTACGTCTCCTTACGACTTTCCCGATGATCTCCCCAATCTGCTCAACGTAATCGACCTCGGGGGAGGGAAAACCGGGATCATAGCCGATATTACCGGGCCGGGCGACAATACGCTTGGGCTCTGGGAATATCAGGATGGGGTCGACTTGAATCATATGCACCTTTTCCAGTCCCTCGTGATGGACGAATGAGGCCGGCTAGCGCGCAATGCAAGGAGCTACTTTGGAAGTGCCTTGAAAACGAATGAGATTGATTTCGTCTCCTTCGGTGCGAGCGTAACAGTCTGGTCCTGCGCTCCGTAATACTCCTGCCAAGCTTCGATCGTATACGTTCCCGGCGGTAGGCTTTTCAGCGCGAAATCACCCGTCTTCCTGGTCACGTCGTAATACGGATTGTCGAATACGAAGAGATACGCGCGCATCCACGGATGAATATTGCAAGTGATCGGAATTCCTAACTCTGGATGACTGAAGGTTTCGGAGAATGGAGGCTGGCCTGGCGTTTCCGAACGGTTCCACGAGCGATTGTCGCGCGCCCGCACGTTGATGTTGTGGGTCGTCGGGTCTTCGTTATGAACTTCGAGCGGCTGGCCCACGCGCAGCGCTAGCACGCGCGGCCCGTACATGCAGCCTTTCTGATTGAGCGCCACGGGAGTCATCGCGACGTCGTACTTATAGCGGCCGAGCCCAGATTTGATATAAACCACAACGCCCGCGAGTGCGCCGTGTTTGCCGGTGATCACAATCTGCGGAATCACCGGCCCGGAATTTGCCTTCACGCACGCAGGCTCGGCGCTCATGTCGATCGGACGAAAGTTGGGCGGCTCTCCCTCCAATCTGATCGTTCCGGCAATATTGCCGGCGGTTGCCGGGTTAACGACGGTTGTAGGCGGGGGCGATTGAGGCGGTTCTTCGTTTACGTTCTTGCTGCACCCGATTACGGCAAAAGTTAGCATTGCAAGCACAAGCATACAAATTGGGCGGGGCTTCACAGTAGTTCTCCTTCCCGATAAATCCGCGCGACTAGAGCATGTCTTTTTCGATTTTAATGATGAAGTGCATGGGATTTTCTCTAGCAACTGCCTGTGGCATATAAGCCAATCAACAGGTAAGGGGGGCGACATCCCCGTCTCGCGAAGAAAGGCGAGGATGCCGCCAGGGGGGAGAAAACGTCACGGCAAGCCGAGGCTGCCGTAAGAGCGCGGATACGTAACAATGCCCCAGGGGGTCTGGAACCCTCCGATGGTCTTGATGACTTTGTAGGTGTTGGCATCGATCACGTAAACGTCGTCCGAACGGCCGCAGGCCAGCAGCAGCTTCGAGCTATCGGGCGTGAACGTGAAATGCCAGCAGCGTTTGCCGATGGATGCCTCGCCGATTTGCTTTAGTGTGTCGGCATCAAAGACTTGCAATGTTTGCGCGGCGGCAGCCGCGACGAAAATACGCTTACCGCTCTTGTCGAAAGCTACGCCGTACGGCTTCGCGTCCGTCTGAATCGAGCGCACGACCTTGAAATTCGGGTCCATCATCACCAGCGTGCCGGAACCCTCCATCGTGACAGCGTAGCCGGTGCCCAACGGCGAGCGCTTCACGCCGCGCGGCCTTCGTCCGATTTTCGATAGATCGACAAGATCGATGCGTTTCCCCGTCGCCGTGTCATAAACTCCGACCGTATTTTGGTCTTCGTTGGCAACAAGAAGTTTTGAACCATCTGCCGAGAACTCCAAACCCTCGGTGGACGGACCAGCCACGAAAGAGATCGCTTGCGACCAGTTCTTCGTGTTGAAGGCAACCACCTGCGCCGGAGGCCCCGACTCTTCAGTCTCTCCTTCTTCTTCGGCCGCTGTTGGCGGTCCACCCTCCGAACCGGGCTCGTAGGACGTAAACATCTCAGTGCCGCTAGGATTGATCTTCACGAACTCCGGGTTGTCGCCCACGTGCATTCTCTTCACTAACGTGAGCCGCATCCCCCGGGTGTCAAAGACCGTCGCATCCGCCGTGTTCTCGTTGGCCGTGAGCAAATATTCGCCGTTGAACGTCAGCCCCAGACCGCGGGGAGCCACGTTTTGCGGAAATACTTGCTTCACCACCTCAAGGGTCTTTAGATCGATTACCGAAATCCCGCCGTCCTGCGAAGTCACGTAGGCCACACCTGTGGGAATGCGGTTGTACCACGTCCAAGCAAATGCACCGATAATCACGATAATGATGACGACAATTGGCACCAGTATCTTGGTACCGCGCGAACTCATTGCCGGTCCTCCTCATACGAGTGCTATGAAATAACAGATCCAGAGAGGCAATCCGTGTTTCGGATGCTCCACTCCGGAGCCGGGGATCAAAAGGTCGTCGTCAAGCGGGCATAAACGCTGCGCGCTGGCCCGATGGCATTGCCAGAGAATAGGCCACCGAAATCGATGACGTTCACCACGTTATTCAAGTTCTCCCCGTCTAGCTCCAGTTTTATAGTGGCGCGGTCGGACCTGTAGATGTCCGCCCCCCCCGAGGCATCGAACATCGTCGCGGGCAAGATGCGTCCGCGGTTGAAGTTCAGCCGGTTTATGACGTCCTGTCCATAAATGGCAGCCTGGTTTTGGATGCACTCGGCGGTTGTCAGACTAGGATCGCATTCGAAGTCGAAAGGAAGGCCGCTGTCGAACTCGAGTCCGCCTGCAACCCAGAAACGCGAGGCGACCTGATAGCGCAATCGGGCGCTCACGGTGTTACGTTGGTCCTGGGAGTCCGGAAAATGCCCGGAGGTCGGGATTCCCACTGCATCGTCTCCCAGGAAAAGCCCACCTGTCACAGGAAACCAGGCGTTGCCTACAATGTAGGAGTAGCTAGCATAGCCGGAGAACCGACCCCAAATCGGCAGCTCGATATGGGCTTCCCCGCCGTAGAGGATGGCCTTTGCGAACGCAATGGGGAAGCTGATCGTGGTGTTTTGGATCTGGTCGTCGTCAGCATAGTTATCTAGGTCACGCCGGAAGTAGTTCGTATCCACGCGAACCTTATTGAAGAACACCTTCTCGATGCCAGCTTCGTAATAATCCCCTTGCGACGGCAGCACCGGCAACTGCACAGAATCGGTGTCCAAACCGGCGGCCGCAGTGGAGCTGGAAAGGAGCAGATTTTCGAAGGACGGCGTCTGGAAGATGCGGTCATAGGAGGCATGCACCACCACACCTAACGAGGGGAAATAGCGCGATATAGACAGTCGAGGGCTCGTAGCCTGACGGTTTACAACGAACTGGTAGTGGTCCCAGCGAACTCCGGCATTGATAGTCCAATTCCCGAGCCTAATGAGATCCTCCACCCAAAGGCCCTGCTCCAAAAGGGGGCGATTCGCGACATAGCTAAAGTTGAGGGGCGTGCTCGAATCAAAGTAAGCCAACTGCGTGTTCACGTTCGGGATGTTGTAGGCGAAGTTTTCGTTTATGAATTTGTTGTCGGATTCAACGCCCGCTTGCCATTCCTGGTGGCCCCGAATGACGCTGAAATCGGATTTGAAGTAGCCTTCGCGGAACCAATTGTGCAAAAACACAGCGATTGGCGTGGATTCCGAATTGGAATTCACGTCGTCGGAAAACTGACGCACCATCCCGCGAACGCTGGCGACCGCATTCGACGAAAACGTATGCTGGTAGACTGCAATTCCGTACGTATCAAAATCGTCGCCCGTTTGCCGCTGGCCGGCCTGCTGCTGGATGTTTTCGTTGGGCAAATCGTAGCGGGCTAGTTCGTGACGGACCAGAAAACTAATGCGGTCCTTGGGGGTAAGATCGCGCTGGAAATTGCCCGAAAAGTCGCCGAGAGTGCCGGTGTTGAGGTAATTCTGCGTGACGACCGGGTTTAGATAATGGTCGGTCATGCTGCCATCCGCGCTAAAGCCAATGGAATTGGCGCCCCAACCATAATCTCCCGCCACGGAGGCGCCGGCAGTGTCGTAACTGCCCCCCTCAAACGTCGCTTGCCCGTGAAAGCCTGGTTGCGGATTTTGAAGGGTGTTGACTACGATCACTCCTCCCAGCATCCGGCCGTATTCCGCGGGAATACCTGCCGTGTAAACACTCATCGATTGCACGTCGTTGATGCTCATCTCGTTGCCGAAACTTGGCGAGACATTGTTCGTGAAAGGAATACCGTCAACGACAAACTGCGTCTGGTATTCCGAACCGCGCGGATGCAGGACGGCGTTTCCTTCGTAGATCCAGCCGGGCTGGGTTCTGATGAGATCTTGTATGGAACGTCCGGGGATTGAGGTGAGGCGGTTTTGAACTGTGTTCTGACCAATCTGGTTTACGGAGCCCGCCTGATCCGGGTTAATCAGCGTATTCGCGGCGTTCACCGTAACCGATTGTTTGACGGCCGACAGCTTTAATCGAATGTCCTCAGCCACTGGAATTGATGAGCGAACCTGAACGGTTTCCGAAATAGGCTCGAATCCTGGTTGGTTGACCTGGAGATGGTAAATCCCGAATGGCAGGCGCAGCACGTTCAGTTGGCCCCGATCGTTGGTCGAAAGGGAGGCGCGATACTGATTGGCCTCACTGACGACGAGGACCGTGCTTTTCACTCCGTTGCCCGAGGGATCGGTCAGCTTAATTCGCAACTCTCCCGTATCGGTCTGGCAAAATGCCGGCAATGCACACAGCAGAAAAAGAGCTGCCAA
>JASHPG010000090.1 GCA_030038275.1 Candidatus Acidiferrales bacterium
CCGTGGACCACGGGACAGGCATACCGGACGGCCGCTTACTGGCTGATCGCGCTGGCGGGGATTGTTGCGACGTTTCCGTTCTTTCTGTTCGTGGCGCATTGGGCAAAACGGCTTGCCGGCGTGGGATTCAGCGGCTCCGACGCGGATTGGGCGCTTGGCTTTCTGACGATTGGGACGCTGGTGGGGCGCTGGCTCGGCGGCGTGGTGATGGACTATATGAACGCGCGCGTGGCATTCGTGCTGGGACTGGCGGTGTACTTCATCGGGACATATCTGGCAATCACGGCGATGCCGGGCGGAAGCGGATTGTTGATAGCATACATCGCGGCGCTGCTAAATGGAGCCGCGTATGGATGGACGTTTACCTGCGTGGGCACGATGGTCGCCCACTACTATGGACCGGCAGCGTTCCCGAAGCTGTATGGCACAATGACGCTGCTGATTTCGCTGATTGCGTCGCCAGCAGGGATAGTCGGCGGCTGGATTTTTGATGCGTACAAGAGCTATACGCCGGCGTTTGAATTGAACGCGTTGCTGGCAGCGGTGGGAATCGTGGCGGTCTTGTTCGCAGCGATGCCGAAGCCAGGCGCGGCAGTGCCAGCGGAGGCAGCACAAGCCACCGCGCTCTAGGGCATAGGGAGTCGGTCATGGGCAAGCGTTCGAGGGTAGCGCTTGAAACAATAAGCCTTCTGTTTTCCGCAGCGGGCTTGGTTTGGTTCTTGACGTTCGTACGGATAGCACAATGGGATCAACCTCTCGAACGCATCGGAAGCATGTCGGCGCTTTTTTGCGTATCGGCGATTCTAGTTTATTGCGTCGCTTCAATAACTGCCCGCGTCGTTATTTGGCGCGGCTCGGGACCGGAAGCTTGCTCCCTCGTCCTACTCGTGCTCTTTGGCGTTCCAGCCTGTTTCTTATTGATTACCCAGAACGCAATCCGCGCGTACCGAGTAGCATATTGGTTGATAATGCTCGCCATCTGGTCCAGTATCGTGGGAACCATGCTAGTTCGCCATAGAAAGCCAGCAAATCAGAGTTGAATCTTCGAGAACAAGTAGCTGCCGATGGCCAGCAAGATCAGGCTGAGAACGATGAGAACGCCAAAATCGGTGGCGATGTGGAAAGCGAAGGTACTGCTGAACGAGCCGCGGATGCCGTCGACACCGTAGGTAACCGGATTCAGGCGCAACGCGCCCTCGAGGATTTTCGGCAAGCCGTTCATGGGGTAGAGCGCGTCGGAAAAGAAAAACAGCGGCATCACCAGGAAATTCATCACCAGCGGAAAGCCCTGCATATCCTGCAGCACGGAGCCGATGGCTGTTCCGATCGCGGTGAAGAGCAGAGAAATCAGAAACATAAAGATCAACGCGACAGGCAGCAGCAGCCAATCGTGCACGCGGAAACCGATTATCAGGCAAATTAGGAAGGCTGCGACTCCTTGCAACATGGCCACGAGCGCGCCGCCCAGGACGCGGCCAAAGGCGATCTCGAAGCGAGAGACGGGCGCGACCAGAGTTTCCTTGAGGAAACCGAATTGGCGGTCCCAAATGATCTCAATGCCGGAAAAGACGGCTGTGAACATGATGGCCATGGCGACGATGCCGGGAGCGATAAAGTCGACGTAGTTACCGCCGCCGCCCCGCGCGACCATCGCGCCAAGACCAAAGCCCAGCGCGAGCAGGAAAATCAATGGCTGACCGAGCGAGCCGACGATACGAGCGGGCGAGCGGACGTAGCGCTTCAATTGCCGGATGCACAAAACATAGATGGCTCTCATCGGCGGGTTCCCCTCCAGGCGCGTCCCATCATTCTCATACGATCCACTGCATTGGCTTCTTCTTCACGAATGGCGTGGCCGGTAAGAGCGATGAAAGCGTCCTCCAGCGTCGGCGAGTCGGTTTGCTGCTTCAGCGCCGCAGGCGTACCCTGCGCGACGATTTTGCCGTGGTCGATCACGGCGCATTCGGCGGCGACGCGGTCGGCCTCTTCCATATAGTGCGTGGTGAAAAAGACGGTGACGTTCTGTTCCTTGCTGAGCGTATCGATATAGCCCCAGATGTGGTTGCGCGTCTGCGGATCGAGGCCGATGGTCGGCTCGTCGAGGAACAAGATGCGCGGGCGGTGCAGAAGCGCGCGGGCCACTTCCAGGCGGCGCTTCATACCACCGGAGTACTGCTTGACGAGATCGTTGCGGCGATCCCACAGCCCAACGAGTTCGAGCAGGCTTTGGGCCCGCTTCATGCGCTCGCCGCGCGGGACGCCGTAGAGCGCGCCGTGCAGGTCCACGTTTTCAAGCGCGGTGAGTTCGTCATCGAGGCTGGGATCCTGAAAAACGATGCCGAACGAGCGGCGCACCTGCTTGCGTTCCTGGACGGGGTCGTGACCGTTGACCCGGATCAAGCCGCTGGTGGGATCGAGAATGGTGGTGAGCATCTTGATCGTGGTGGTCTTGCCGGCGCCGTTGGGACCAAGAAAACCGAAGATCTTGCCTTCCGGCACGGCGAACGAAATATGGTTCACCGCGCAGAAATCGCCGTAATTCTTGACAAGATCCTGCACTACGATCATATCGGCCATTCGAAGCCTTTCAGTCTCAGCAGATTGTCGCGCGACCCCCACCCCAATCGCCCAACGCGCAAAGTCGACGCGATGGGGCCTCAGACACCACCCGAGATATCCCGGCGAGGGCAAACACAATACAATGATGCCCAGCGGCAGAAACGGCCCGCCGCGCCAGACTGCAAGTGGCGGCCCGGGTGATTGGTGAAATGATTATAACGGGCGAGGCGGACGAAATGTTACGGAAAATTCGCCGGAAGTTCGGAGGGTTGTCTTGACAACAGTGAGGGAAGCGACCTACCAAGTGCTGTGCGACTTGGGCATGACTAGGATCTTTGGCAACCCAGGATCGAGCGAGCTGCCATTCTTGAAGGACATGCCCCCGGGTTTCGATTACATCCTGGGGCTGCACGAGCGGACAGCGGCGGGAATGGGGCTTGGATATGCGCTCGGGCGGAATGAAGCGGCGTTCGTGAACCTGCACTCGATTGCGAGCGCCGGGAATGGGCTATCGGCGCTGATCGATGCTTACTACTTGCACGCGCCGCTAGTAGTAATGACGGGGCAGCAGGACCGGCGGCAGATCATGGCCGAGCCTTTCCTGGTGAGTCGAGCGGTTGACGTGGTGAAGCCGTACGTGAAATGGGCCTGCGAGCCACTGCGGGCGGAAGACGTGCCGGTGGCGATCGCGCGCGGGTATCACCTGGCGATGCAGCCGCCGCGCGGGCCTGTGTTTATCTCGGTTCCCATGGACGACTGGAACAAGCCGTGCGATAGCGTGGTCTCGCGGAAGGTGAGCCAAACGGTGGAACCTGATCCGGCGGCGCTCGATGAAGTGGCGAGCGCAATCGATGCGAGTCGGAAACTGGCGCTAATCGCTGGCTCGCAGATTGAGGAAAACGGCGCGTGGAATGAGACGATCGCGCTCGCGGAACACCTGGATGCGGACGTCTATGCCGAACCAATCGCGCCGCGATGGGCCTTTCCTCGCAATCATCGCCTGTTTCGAGGCGGGTTACTGCCCGCTCAGAAGCCTTTGGCAGATCAATTGGCGGGATATGACACGGTGGTAGTTCTGGGCGCGCCAGTGTTCCTTTACTACGCCTACGTGCCGGGCGATGCGATCCGTCCGGGTACCAAGCTCTTTCAGATTACGAATTCTCCGCGGGATGCGTCAGCCGCGTTGGCGGGAACGAGCATCGTCGGGAACATCGCGAGCGCGGCGAGATATCTGCGCGAGCGCGTGAAGCAGATCAAGCGCGACGTGCCGCCGCAAGCTGCCGCGCCCGAGCCGAAAGCCGAAGACCCCATGACGACCGCTTATCTTTTCAGCACGCTCGCCAAGCTGATACCGCGCGATGCGATTATCGCCGAGGAATGCCCTTCGTCGAAAGGCGACCTGGACCGTTACATCCGGATCGACGAGCCAGGGTCATTTTATTCCGTGCGCAGCGGAATTTTGGGATTTGCGGCGCCAGCGGCCGTGGGCCTGCAATTGGCGCATCCGGGAAGGCGCGTAATTTGTGCGATCGGCGATGGATCGCTGCAATATTCCGTGCAGGCGCTGTGGTCGGCGGTACAGACAAAGGTGCCGGTGATTTTTCTAGTGATCTGCAACGGCAATTATTCGGCGCTCGAGGGGTTCCGGAAATTCACTCAAGTCGGCATAAACGTGCCCGGCATTGACATTCCGGGAATTGACGCGACGCAGATCGCGCGCGGATACGGAATGCAGGCGCGGGCCGTGGATCGTCCTGAAGAATTGGAACCGGCGCTGCGCGAAGCTCTGGAAATGAAGTGCCCGTCACTCGTGAGCGTGAACGTGCGGCAGGGCGGACAGAAAACGATGGGGATGGACCAGTCCGTGAATCCGCCGAATTACGGGTAATGGGCTTTCCCTCGCGGGTGCCGCCTACGCGTCGAGGGACAATGCGATTACGCTCCGAATCGACGGGCCTTTAGTAGCCAGAGGACCTCAGTTCAGTTCGCGGCGAATTTTTTCGAAAGTCGTGGAAAGTTCTTCCGGCTCGACGCGGGTTTCTCCGGCGACGGTCATAAAATTGGCGTCGCCGGCCCAGCGCGGCAGAACGTGCAGATGCAGATGGCCAGTGATGCCGGCGCCCGCAGCGCGTCCAAGATTCATGCCCAGGTTGTAGCCTTCAGGCCGATACACGCGCGAAAGCGCGCCTTGCACCCGCTGCGCGAGGCGCATCATCTCGGCAAGCGTGTCTGGCTCCGCAGCGCCCAGATCGGCAACGTGCGCGTAAGGAACCACCATCACGTGGCCGCTGGTGTAGGGATAGCGATTGAGGATGATGAAGTTCTTTTCGCCGCGAAAAACGACGAGCGTACGAGCGTCATCGTTTGCGGCTAAGGCGTCGCAGAATATGCAGCGATCATCCTTTGTGGCGTTGGCGATGTAGCGATAGCGCCAAGGCGTCCAAAGATAATCCATCCCGCCTAGCTCTGGGCGCCGGAGGACGCGGAACCCTCCGCATTGGGGTCGTTGACGTAGTCTTTGAGTTCCTTGCTCGGCTTGAAGAAGGGGATCTTTTTCGCCGGCACTTCTACTTTGGCGCCGGTTTTGGGATTGCGGCCGGTGCGCCCGCGGCGCTCGCGCGTGCGAAAACTCCCGAAGCCGCGAATTTCGATTTTGTCGTCTTTCTGGAGCGCGTCGATGATGCTCTCGAAAATGGTTTCGACGGCGGCTTCCGCTTCCTTGCGCGACAATTCCGCCACGCGCTCGACTTCGCCGACCAAATCGGCTTTGGTCATCGTGTGATTCGGATTCTCTTGCGCTCCCGCAAGCTCTGCCATGGTTGGAGAGCCTCCTCTCGCGACAGATTGTGATCGTGGCCGTTTGCGCGCCGGGGCGGGGCGCCGCACTCAAGAGATATCATCAATCCAGTACAGGGCAAATGCAATCCCCATGCATGCCCCGCGCCGGAAACCTCGCGCGCGGAGCATCAATTACAAAGCTTGGCGCTTGGCTAAGATTGCGTCGCCGATGGTGGCGTTCGGGGACGAACGCGACGAGCGGAAAGACTCCATTTCCTGGCGCTCGGCCTGCTTTTGCGCGGCGCGATAACTCAAGCTGATCTTGCGCTGCTCCGGCTCGATTTTCAGGATTTTGAAATCGTATTCCTGGCCGGCCGCGAGAACGGTGGTGACGCGCTGTTCGCGCGACATTTTAGTCTTGTCGCCACGATCTCCCTTGGAACGCCGTTCCTCGATTTCCGAGATGTGGCAAAGCCCCTCGATGCCCTCGGAAAGCTCGATGAACGCGCCAAACTCCGCGGTGCGGGCCACTTTGCCGCGCACGACCTCACCGGGTTTGTGCTCGCCGAACCACTTGGCCCAGATATCGTTGACCTGCTTCATGCCGAGCGAAAGGCGGCGGTTTTGCGTGTCCACTTTCAGGACGCGCGCCTCCACCGCTTCACCCTTCTTCACCTTTTCGCTGGGATGCTTCACCCGTTCGGTCCAACTCATGTCGCTGATGTGGATTAGTCCTTCGATGCCTTCCTCGATCTCGACGAAGGCGCCGAAGTCGGCGAGATTGCGAACGCGTCCGTTGACGAGCGTTCCGACGGGATATTTCTCCGCGACCACTTCCCACGGGTCGGGAAGGGTCTGTTTAAGCCCGAGCGAAATCCGGCGCTGATCGGGCTTCATCTCCAGCACGACCACTTCAACATTGTCACCGACTTTGACGATCTTCGAGGGGTGCTTGGCATGTTTCGACCAAGTCATTTCGCTGACGTGCACGAGTCCCTCGACACCCGGCTCGATTTGCACGAACGCCCCGTAATCGGTGACGCCGACAACCGATCCGTTCGCGCGCGTGCCCACCGCAAAACGTTCCGGAACGGTGGCCCAGGGATCGGGTAGCAACTGCTTACGGCCGAGCGAGATGCGCTGCTTTTCCTTGTCGAACTTGAGAATCTGGACCTGAATCTCTTCTCCCGGTTGCACGACTTTCGATGGATGAGGAACGCGTCCCCACACCAGATCGCTGACGTGTAGTAGGCCGTCCATTCCACCCAGATCGACGAAAATGCCGTAATCGGTGATGTTCTTGACGCGCCCGCTGATAATCGCACCTTCGACGAGAGTAGCGGCGAGCGCATCGCGCTTGGTCTTCAGTTCGTCTTCGAGAATCGCGCGACGGCTGACCACCACGTTGCCGCGCTTGCGATTCAGCTTCAGCACGCGCACTTCGATTTCGCGGTCCTTCCAAGCTTCCAGGTCGTGGACCGGTTTCAACTCGATCTGCGAAGCGGGCAAGAACGCGCGGACGCCGATGTCCACGACTAAACCGCCTTTGATCCGCTCAGCGACTTTGCCCGTGAGGTTGATATGCTCGCGGGACGCTTTCTCAATGCGCTCCCATGACCGGCGGCGATGGGCGCGCGCGTGCGACAGCAGCACGTAACCGTCTCTCTGCTCGTGGAGGCGCTCGACCTCGATTGTTTGGCCGGGACCAAACTCGATCGGCGCGCCCGAGTCCAGAAACTCCTGCGCTGGAACCAAGCCTTCGAATTTCCCCCCCACATCGACGACAACACCCGCGTCCGTTACGGCCAAAACATGGCCATCAAAAATCTCTCCCTCGGCCACCGGTTCAGCGGCGGGGAACTGATCGAGCATGCGGTCCATGGACTCGGCCATTTCGGCTGCGTCCTGCGCTTCAGCTGCCTGATCCCGGGACTGCCCCGCCGATCCGGGCTCAACTGAGGCGCTTGCATCTTCCCGCACCGTCTCCTGCCGAAAATTGTCTTCCCTCGAAGCGGAGGCTGGCTCGTTCGAGCTGCTGTTCATTTCGGTTTCGTGTGCCGCAGAAGAGGACTCAGGTTCGCGGGCGACGGCGGTTGCGGCCCCGGCTCCGCTCTGCGCGGCGGCAACTGCCGCGGGAGGAGCGGCGACCGGCTGTCCGGTGACAGTATCGGCCGAAGAAACTTGCGCGTTGGGATCTTGTTCGGGTGACATGGAGAGCGGCCTCCGTACGGGTGCGTGCCCTGATTGCCGAGGGTGCCACCTCGGTCACTCCATCCTGCTCGGGGGATGAAGCAATGAAGGGGATAAAGCGTCCAACAGGAACGCCGTACCGAAGAAATGATACGCGCCGGATTCGCGGCTTGTCAACCAAGCCCGCTTCCCTGCGCGTGACGGAAAACGCGAGCGGTTCACAAGGAAGCGTGCGCCGTGATCCCGTGCGCAGATTTTGGGGGCATATATGGACCCATCTCGTTTTGCAAGAGCGTTGAAGTGCGGCGCTTCGGGATGAGACGCGTGCATATATCCGGCCTCGAACAGCTTGGGAGCGACTTGCCTCTCCGGGCCCAGATGGAATCTGCGCTTCTTCTCCTAATCAGATCAGCGGCCTGTTACGGCCCTGCCCCCGGAAGGTTCTGAAGAAGCTGGTCTCCACCAGTTGCGCCATCTTCAGCGGCTCAAGCATCTCCTCGGAATCCTTTTCCTCTCTACAGGAGCCTTTCGCTTTTACGCTGCTCGTCGGTACGATTCTCCACGCGCAATCAGCGACCACACGATGCGAGCGTTTTTGTTCGCCAAGGCCACACAGGCTTTCGAGGTACCCAGCCTGCGCTGCTTATCTGCAATCCAGCGATTGCGCGAGTCTGTCTTGCGGCTTGCGCGATAGACGACCGAACGGGCTCCATGAATCAAAAGAGTTCGCAGATAGGGATCGCCTCGCTTGCTGATTCCGAACAGGCGCGGCTTTCCTCCGGTAGAGTGTTGCCTCGGCACCAATCCCAGCCAAGCCGCAAACTGCCTTCCATTCTTGAAACTCCTCCCGTCGCTTATGGCTGCGATCAGGGCCGTCGCAATGAGCGGCCCGATTCCTTCCACCGCCGCCACGCGCTGGCAAGGTTCGCTGGCGCGGTAGACGATTCGCACTTGCTCATCCAGGGCCGCGATTTTTTCATCGAACTGCACGAGTTCTTCGTAAAGCGAGGCGAACAGGCGTCGGCTGAAATCAGTCAATCCATTCTCAGCATTCCCCAGAATCAGCGGCAGGCCTCGACGAAGCTGGCTGATACCTTGGAGCAATACGATCCCGTACTCCGCCAGCAGGCCACGCATCTGGCTGGCCAGTTGTGTGCGCGAACTCACCAGTCGGCTGCGCACGCGATGCAGCGATTGAATGTCTTGCTGTTCGATAGATTTCGCGGGCACGAAACGCATCTGCGGTCGGCTCACAGCTTCGCAAATGGCTTCCGCATCGTTGGCGTCATTCTTGTTGGACTTCACATACGGCTTGACGAACTGAGGAGCGATCAGCTTGACGGTGTGGCCGAATCGGCTGAGCACACGAGCCCAGTAGTGGGACCCCAGCAGGCTTCGAGACCGACCAGGCAGGGCGGTCGGTTCGCGAAAAACTCCACCACTTGATTCCGTTGCAAACGCTTCCGCAAAACAGCGCGTCCTTCAGAGTCCGCTGCGTGTACCTGAAAAACTTGCTTGGCAATGTCCAATCCAACAGTCGCAATCTTCATGGTTGTCCCTCCCCGGACTGCCGCAGCTTACCTCTTGCCGCAAACAACCGGGATGGGTCCATTCCATCAGATCAGATCAATGCCGCTGGTGGTGTCGCTTACGACGAAAGAGCGTCACTCACCTCGCTCTTGCAAATGTGGCGGGGTGAGGAGCACGGCGTTCAGTATTTGTAGACCTTTTCTAATGCAAGAACGTCACGCAACGAGGACGATTCAATTTCGTGAAATGATGCCCCGTCAGTCCACACGACGGCCGCGAAACGTTCGTCCGGTTTGGAGGCAACAATGTCCGCTTGACCACCCAAGAGGACTATTTGCGCACGCTCGCCGACAATTTGGCCTTCCTTATTTTTCTTGCCCTTTTTTATAACCTTTTCTGCCTTTGCGAGCTCTCTGTCGAACGCCGCTTGTGCCTGAGCGGCGTCATCAAACGTGGTATATATCGCCAACAAATTGATCCCGTCGGACGCAAGGTAGGATGTGAAACCGAACGCGGTGCGATCACGGATCAGTCGGCCAGATGCATTGTCTTCAAAAGAGATCTTTCCATGTCGTTTAGCGGTGGTTGACCGTGAGTCTGGATGATCGAACGTGCATTGACCTTGGGGCGACAGAACCAGCAAGAAGAACACCCCTACAATAGCGCCAAGAACCAACTCTAAACGTTTAGGACGAACCGGCATTGTAGTCTCACCTCGTCCCGGCACCTTTGCCTTGATAACACTCCAGCAGCTTATTTCCAGGCTCGTTATTTTCCTTTCCTCGGGTAGTGTTTACCTGCGCAGGCATCGTATGGGTGATGTACCCAAGGGACTGCCTCAACTCATATATCTGCCCGTTCATTACATTGTCACCGTACTCCGCAGCGTCATTTGCGGTGTAGTTTACGAATGGACTGCATTTCTCCGTCATACTATCAAATGGAGGCACGACTTCTGGCGGGTGGGACATGCTTTCTGCGTGTCGCTCGCCAGGAACTAGGTGCTGATAATATCGCACAACACGTCCGTTACACCCTCTCGTGTAACCGACGGGGTGCCGCACGATTTGACGTTTAAGCGTGCGTTCCTGCGGTTGTCACCCGTCAAAAGCCTCACCCAAAATGAACGCAAAGGTCACAAGAGAGGCCGGATCGCGCGCATAAATCCTCCTGGAATTCAAAAAGCAGGCCCGTGCCGAGGAGGTGGACGACTGCGCGGCAAGATACGTGCCGGGGCATATCAAGGAAAACATTTACTGCTACCTAGCGTCCAACATAGCAATGCCCGCAGCCTCTGGGCAGCGGTGCGAGCGGAACAGTGTGATACAGTTGCGTGCCGATGCGGATTTTCGTTCTGGGCGCGGGCGGCACGGGCTCGCTGCTCGCACAATTGCTGGCCCGCCAGGGCCACTCCGTCTGGTGCGGCGACCGCGACGCGGAACGGGCGCGGCGTTTCCTAGGAAAAAAAAGCGAAATCGAAGTGGTCGAGGCCAATGCTCGAAATATCTGGTCCATCGTGCGGGCGGGGCGCGGCGCGAACCTGATCGTCAACGCTTCCCCGGCGGTGTACAACAACATCATTCTGAGAGCGGCGCTGCGCCTGCGGGCCCATTACCTCGATTTGAATTCGCACCTAACCAGGCACCCATTCCTCCCCGAGCAACTAAAATTTCACAGCCGGTTCGTAGCCAAGAAGCGGGTTGCCCTGATCTGCGCTGGCGTTGCTCCCGGGTTGACGAACGTGCTGGCAAAACGCGGAGCGGAGATGCTGGACGTTGTGGAGTCAGTGCAAATCCGTCTCTACGAAAGCACCGAAAGCGCGGATCCGATTTCGACTTGGTCAGCGGAAGTGGCCTACGATGAGGCCATTTCCCGGCCGCGCGTCTATCGGGAGGGCCGCTTTCAGTTGGCCAGACGCTTCGACGAGCGGGAACTTTTCCGGTTTCCGCAGCCTATCGGCGAGGTTCCCGTTTATCTCGCGGCGCAGGACGAGGTTTGCATGCTTCCCCACACTCTTCCGGTTCGCGACGTGGACGCGAAAATCGGAGGCAACGATTTCGAAAGAATGCGGCGCTGGTATCGGCAGGGGCGGCTGAGCCGGTCGCGCGGCATTCCGAAAAAACGCTTCCCAGAAACACTGACGCCGCGCGGGGTAGCCAAGTTGATCCGAAACGGAGCGCTCGAAAACGCACGTTTCGCCGCGGCGGTGTTGGTCCGCGGAGTGAAAGGCAGCGAGCAACTGCTGATTCGCTGGGACGCAAGCTTCCCCACGCTGTATCAAATCCGGCAGCGTAGCTTGATTACGGCTCCCATCCCCTACGCGACCGCGCACATGGCGGCGCTCTTCGTGAAGCACTTTCCGCGCGATCTGGCCGGAGTGATCGGCCCGGCTGAATTGCCCGCGCCGGCGCGCAGAGCGGTGCTAGCGGACGCGCGTTCGCGCGAATTTCGCGTTGTGCTGAAGATCAAGCGGCTGAAAAAACTGGACGAAGACGAATTTTAGCCGTCCATCGCGCGGGCACCGTTTGACCAGTTACGCTGCCGACGGCTATAATTTCGGTTTTAGTCTGGGCGAACGAGCGCGCCGGACGCAGACTGCGGTGGGTTGACACCCTCCCGGCTAAATTTCCCCCGCGGGAAATTCCATGAATGAAACCAGGAGCAGGGCATGAGCATCAAGGCGACACTTTTGCGTTCGGGGATGATCATCAAGCATGAAGGCGATCTGCACATGGTCTATAACGTGGACCATCGCACGCCAGGCAACAAGCGCGCGGCCATGCAGACGCGCATGCGGAACCTACGCACCGGCGCCATGATCGACTACCGCTTCCGCGCCGAGGATTTCATCGACAAAGTGACCGTGGATGAAGTGGAGTTTGAATATCTCTACAGCGACGGCGAAGGCCATCATTTCATGAACACCGAAAATTACGAGCAGATGGCGCTGGGGAACGACATCGTCGGCGATTCGAAGGATTATTTGATCCCCAATATGCCGGTGAAGATTGAGTATTACGATGGGAAGCCGATCGGTGTGCTACTGCCGGATACCGTTGATTTGACAGTAGTGGAAACCGAGCCGAGCATACAGAAAGCCACCGCGAGCGCGGTGATGAAGCCGGCGAAACTGGAAACCGGCCTCGTGGTGAACGTGCCGCCCTTCGTCGGCGAAGGCGACAAAATTAAGGTTGACACTTCCGAAGGGCGCTACATCCAGAGGGTGCAGTAAGGGCAGCGAGTGCAATTGACAGCGCTGGCCGATTTGCGCGCGCAGCAAAGGCGCAGCAAGCAGGACCCTACGTCTATTTGACATTCTAGTGGGCAGCGGATTTTTTCGCGCCGAAGACGCGCGCGAAGATCGCATCAACAGCACGCAGTTGGCGATGCAGATCGAACGTGTGCGCGAGAGCTTTTTCATCGAGAAATTTGCGTACGTTAGGATCCGCGGTGACGCGATCCTTAAAGCTCGATTCCGATTCCCACGCGGTCATCGCGTGACCCTGCACCCACTTGTAGGCGTCTTCGCGGGGTGCGCCGTGCTCCACCAAGTCCTGTAGAAGCTGTCCTGAAAACACAAGTCCTTGCGTAGCGTTGAGGTTCCGCAACATCCGCGGCGGAAATACTTTCATGTTTTCAACGATTGACGCGGTGCGATTCAGCATGTAGTCCACGAGAATCGTGGAATCAGGCAGGATCACGCGCTCGACGGAGCTATGCGAAATATCGCGCTCGTGCCAGAGGGCGATATTTTCTGTTGCGGCGACGGAGTTGGCTCGGACGACCCGCGCCAGACCGCATATCTGTTCGCTCGAAACAGGATTGCGCTTGTGCGGCATGGCGGAACTGCCGCGCTGCTCGCCTCCAAAGGGTTCCTCGACCTCGCGGACTTCCGTGCGCTGCAAGTGGCGAATTTCCAGCGTAACGCGTTCGAGCGATGCGGCGGTGATGGCGAGCGCGCTGGCGTATTGTGCGTGGCGGTCGCGTTCGAGAACCTGAGAACTAATGGGCGCGGCGGCGAGACCGAGCCGCGCGCAGATTTTCTGCTCGACTTCAGGACCAAGATGCGTGCAGGTGCCGACGGCGCCAGAAATTTTGCCGACGGCCATCGCATGAGCGGCGGCGGAAAAGCGCTCGGAATCGCGCCGATTTTCGGCGAACCAGTTGGCGATTTTCAGACCGAAAGTGATCGGCTCGGCGTGAATGCCGTGGGTACGACCGATTTCGGGCGTGCTCTTGAATTCCCAGGCGCGTTTTTCCAAGATTTGGCCGAACTGCGCGAGACTTTTTTCAATGAGGCCCGAAGCGTCGCGTACGAGCAGAGCCTGTGCGGTGTCAACCACGTCGTTGGACGTAAGGCCGTAGTGCAGCCAGCGTGCGGCCTCCGCATCGCCGACGGTTTCTTGCACGGCAATGGTGAAGGCGATTACGTCGTGGCGGACTTTGGCTTCGATCTCGTTGATGCGCGCTACGTTGACGCGGGCCCGCTCGCGCAGTTTGGCTGCCGCCTCGCGCGGCACTATGCCGGCTTCGGCCAGCGTTTCCGTGGCGGCAAGCTCTACGTCCAGCCACTTCTGGAATTTGTTCTCTTCGCTCCAGACGCGGCCCATTTCCGGGCGTGTGTATCGCGGAATCAAGTTCGGCTCCCTAATTTGAACTTGTTAAAACCGAAGCGTCGGCGTCGCCATGATACCTGAGTTCGCGCGGACCACTACAAACGCTGCGGCCAGCACTCGCTTGGTTCGCTATTAGAAAAATGTAAGTTATTGATTGCCAGGCATTTAACCCAAGTGCTACTCGACGCGTTTTCGCGATTAGAATTTGCGGACCCTTCGCAGTGAGCGATGACCGGAGGCGGAGTCCGGCGAAATCGCTGCGCCGAGCAGCCGGATAGAGGTCATATTGTGCGCTCCGCATAACGACGTTTCCTCTCCTCTAGGCCACGCACACGGGCCGTGCATGCCGCCGATAGGCTGCTAAAGCATCTTGCCCGCCCCAGCTGCTTCTTGGACGGACAAGAAAACAAATCACGTTAGCACATTAATAAACTAAATTCAATAGGAAAGATTTACAGGGTAGCGTCAACAGCTTTGTGTATTCGGGAAGGTTTGCGCTTTTCCCTGGAGCGGGTCAGGTGACTGAAATTTATGTTACCAAATTACCGGTAGCTTCTGGTGGCGAGTCTCCTATATGTTATCGGCATGAAAATTGCCATTTTCCCCGCCGCTCGCAACTGGGCCGTTCTCGGTTGCGCTATTCTCTGCCTGATGATTTCCTGCGCAGCCTATCCGGCATTCGCGCAGGATCAACAGAGCAAGCCAGCAGCTAACAACCCGGCGCCAGCAAAAGGCGCGGAAAATTCCACGAATGCTTCCAAGGAGAAACCCACGGCGAACGAGTTGCCGCCGCTGCCGCCCGAGAAGAGCATCGAGCAGTCAATCGTGCTCGACGGGCAGACGCTGAACTACAAGGTTACCGTTGGCACCATCGACGTGCGCGACACGAGCGGCAAGATCGCGGGCAACGTGGTGTACACCAGCTACGTTGTGCCCGGCAAGGATCGTCCCGTCACGTTCGCTTTCAACGGCGGCCCCGGTGCATCGTCGGTGTTCCTCAACTTCGGCGCCATTGGCCCCAAGCACCTGGACGGCATGGGCAATAAAGGCGACAGCGCTTCCGGTCCCATCGTGATGAGCGACAACCAGGGCACGTGGCTAGATTTCACCGACCTGGTCTTCATCGATCCGATTGGCACCGGTTACAGCCGGTCGTTGGTCTCCGAGGCAGATACAAAGAAGCTGTTCTACAGCACCGTTCCGGACGTCCACTATCTCTCGGATGTGGTCTATAAGTGGCTGGTCCAGAATGAGCGCATGACCTCGCCGAAATATATCATCGGCGAGAGCTACGGCGGCTTCCGCGGCCCGCGCCTCACCTATTACTTACAGTCACAGCTCGGTGTCGGCATCAACGGACTCATCCTAGTGTCGCCGTACCTCAATCCAACAGACGAGAATAACGGCTACATTTATTCTCCGATTCCGTGGATGATTACGCTGCCGCCCATCGTAGCCGCACATTTAGAACGTGAAGGCAAGCTTACCGCGGAAGCCATGCAATCGGTGATCGCGTATGATGAAGGCCCGTACGCCAGTGCGCTGATCGCCGGAAACGCCAATCCCGCTTTGGAGCAGGCTATGATCCAGAAGGTCGCGCAGATGACCGGACTCGACCCAACGTACATCAAGGAATCCGGCGGCCGGCTCGAGACCGGATCGTATTTGCGCGAAGTCCGGCGCGAGGAAGGCAAAATCGGTTCTGTTTACGACTCGAATGTAACCATGCTGGACCCGTTCCCCTGGTCACCCGAGCAGCAGGCTAACGATCCGATCCTCGCCGCCATCATCGCGCCCACCACGGAAGCGATGGTCAACTTTGTCACCAGTGTTGTGGGTTGGAAGACCGATGCGCCTTACCACACGCTTTCTTATGACGTGAACAAAGCGTGGAGCAATGATGAGAGCTTACGCAGCGGCTCGGTAACGGAACTTCGCCAAGCGGTAGCTGCCGATCCTGGTCTCAAGGTGTTTATCGGTCACGGATGGAATGATCTTTCCTGCCCATTCATGGGATCGATCCTGAGCGTGAACCAGATGCCGGATGAGCTGCGCGAGCGCATCAGCATCCATGAGTTCCCCGGCGGGCATATGTTTTACAGCCGCAAAGAAAGCCGCATCGCCTTTCGCAAGGCGGCTAAGGCGGACCTCTTCAGCACGCACTAGACCACGAAACGCTTCCAACCTGCCGGTCAGACAACCTTTCGGTTATCGCGAAAAGCGTTGCGGTGATGACACAGCCGAGTTATGCGCCTTGGATTCCGGAAGCATGGCAAGTGCAGCCTGGGTGGTGATGACGCGCGCGCCGAGAGATTGCAGTTCATCGAGAGTGTGTCGGCCATCTTGAGGATTCAGAGTCTCGATTGCGTCGGAAACGATCGAGACTTTGCGGTTGCGGCCGAGCAGGCCTTTCGCGGCGCAGCGGACGCAAAACTCCGTCACGACGCCAAACACGACGTATTCCGCGCCCGAGCCGAGAAGTTCAACAACTTCGGCGGCGTGCGGATTATCGAAAACGTCGAGCGATTGTTTTTCGAGCAGGATTTGAGGGCAGCTGAGAAGATCCGCGGGCAAATTCCGCGAGGCGCCGTTTGGAAAGACACAAACGTTCGGCCCGAGAGCTCCAGGCAAAATCCGCGCGCCGGGAGTGCCGGCAACACAGTGGGGAGGAAAGCGCGCGAATTCGGGATCGTTGGGCGTGTGCGCATCGCCGCTAGAAACGACAAGCGTTCCGGAAGCAAGCGCGCCGGAAACAAGGCGCTCGATATTCGGGATGAGCTGTTCCGCGCCAGGGACATAGAGCTTGCCACCCGGCAGCATGAAATCTGCCTGAACATCAACGGACCAAAATACGAGTTCGCGCTGAGCCATTTGAACGGAGCCTGAAGCTATTTTACCGCCGGATGCTGGACGCGGCGACGAACGTCGGCAAGCATGACCTTGAGGCGCTGACTGTAGCGTACGGGATAGATGGCCGAGCGATTCAGCTGGGGATATTGCTTGGGCAGACGCGCGAGACTGGAAATGCAGCGTTCGCGAAGCGCCGTGAGCGGCTCTTTGGGCGCGACCCGGCGGCCATCGCGCATGACTTGAACGAGCAAAGGCTCGCCGCCACCCGGTGGCTCGTCTTCGAGAGCGATTTTGTCGCCCGAGAACTCGCCGCGAGAGTTCGAGTGCCGAAAAACTTGCTTGCGCCCGGGATACGTAACTTTGGAGCGGCTGAACTTCGCGGCTTCGCGAATTTTACCGCCGCGCTCGACTTCGACGAGCTTATAGATGAGATTCAGGTGTGGCGCGTCGCCAGGAGTGCCGAGCGCGGCGCCAACGCCAAATGCGTCAATGGCCGCGCCTTTCTTTAGGAGCGAGGCGATCTTGTATTCGTCCAGGTCGCCCGAAGCGAAAATTTTCACGTCTTTCCAACCAGCGCGGTCAAGCTCGCGGCGCGCCCACCGGCTGTCGGCGCGCAGATCGCCGCTGTCGAGGCGTATTCCGGCGGGCTTTCGACCAATGGAGATGATTGTTTTCACAGCCTTGCGTACGTCGTACGTGTCCACCAGAAGCGTGGCTCCAGCGGGGAATGTGTCGAGAAAGTGGTTGAAGGCGTCGGCTTCATCCTCGTGTGCCATGACCCACGAGTGGGCTTGCGTGCCGTAGGTACCGATGCCGTACATCTCGCCGGCGAGAGTATTGGAAGTGCCCGTGCAGCCGCCGACGACGGAAGCTCGAGCGCAAAGAAGGCTCGCCGCTCCACCGTGCGCGCGGCGAGCGCTGAAGTCAACCACCTGGCGGCCCCGCGCGGCAGTGTAGAGGCGAGCGGCCTTGCTGGCGATCATCGTGGAATAGCTGAGCGTAGCGAGAAGGTAAGTCTCCAGTATCTGAGCTTCGATGATTGGCGCGGTGATTCGCATAATGGGCTCGCCAGGAAAGGCAATCGTGCCCTCAGGCATGGCCCAAACATCGCCCGTGAATCGAAATTTACCCAGATACGCGAAAAAGTCGGCTCCGATCTTGGCGAAAATGGGGTGGCTGCGGAGGTATTCGATTTCGTCCTGGCTGAAATCAACACGTTCGAGGAAATTGATAGCCTCTTCCAGGCCCGCGGCAATGAGGTAGTTCCGGTGAGGCGGAAGATGGCGGATGAAAAGCTCGAAGGTGGCTCGTCCATCGAAGCCGGTCTGAAAATAACCGGCCGCCATAGTGAGTTCGTACAGGTCCGTTAAAAGGCCCGAATATTCACGCATGCGATTGGTTTTAGCGCGAAAACTCACGAGGGAGATGCGCTCAACGCGCCGACGGCGCGATCATCCGCCCTATCGGTCGTAATAAAGACAAAACCCCCAGCGCCTCCCGTTGGCATCCCGAAGCGCCTTGCGCCTTCGGGTAGTAGTGCTCTGCCGCACGGGACGCCCGGGGGTCTCGCCGCCAAATCTTGGCCGGAGCGAGTTACTTCAGAACCGCGTCCTTGAAGGCTTTTGCCGCACGCAAGCGAACCACGGTCTTCGCCTTGATCTTAATGGCTTCGCCCGTGGCCGGATTGCGTCCCATACGCGCCTTGCGGTGCGCCTTTACCGCGCGACCGATGCCGGGAATCACAAACTTGCCTGAACCCTTGGCCTCTTTCACCGCGAGCTTGAAAAGCTCATCAAAAAAGCCCGCGACTTGCTTCTTGGACACCGGCTTTTCGGGGGTGCTGACCTTGTCGGCCAGATGCGCAATGATCTTGGATTTGCTCAACGGAGCTGCCATCGATTTTTTTTTCCTCCTCGGTTTTCCAGCTGAAATGCCCGATTTTACGGGCTGCCGCGCTGCACTATAGCCGTCTGGCACACCGAACGCAAGGGAAAAGGCGGAAAAAGCCCGAAAAAATGGGCATTTTCGCGCGGCGTACCGTTTTGGGCCATTAAGCGGCGAGAGCTTGGTAAAAGAGCGCCACGGCCTTGATGCCGCCGAAGTAGTTGTCTAAGAGGATGTGTTCGTCGGGCGCATGAGCGTTCTCATCGGGCAAGCCGAAACCCAGCAGCACGCAAGGGACTTTGAATGTATCGTGCATTTGTGTGACGAACGGGATTGAGCCGCCTTCCCGGATGAAAACGGCCTTTTTGCCAAAGCCCTGCTCCAGCGAGTGGATGGCTTTCTGGAAAATCGGGGCTGTATAGGGGGCGACCCACGGTTTGCCGGTGCTCAGCACCTGGAAATCGCATTTCACGGATTTAGGAAGTAGCTTGCGGATGTGGCGTTCGACGAGCTTCGCGATTTTTGTGGGGTCCTGGTTGGGGACGAGGCGCGTGGAAAGTTTCGCGTAGCCTTTCGACGGAATGACCGTTTTGGCGCCTTCGTCCATGTAACCTCCCCACATTCCATTGACCTCCATCGTAGGCCGCGTCCAGAGCCGCTCGACGATGGTGAAGCCCTTCTCGCCGCAGAGCGCCGGGGCGCCAACCGTTTTCCGAAATTCCTTTTCTTTCCATGGGAGACGGTTCAGCGCCTTGCGTTCGGCAGGCGAGAGCTGGGCGACGTCTTTGTAAAAGTCTGGGACGGTGACGCGGAAATTCTTATCGTGAAGCTTGGCGATCGTTTCGGAGAGGATCGTCAGCGGATTGGGAACGGCACCGCCGAAGACGCCGGAGTGAAGGTCCTGCGCGGGTCCGGTAATTTCGACCTGGTAATAGTTCAGTCCGCGAAGGCCATAGGTGATGGACGGGAAGCCTTTCGCAAGCATAGCGGTATCGGAGACTATGAGCGCGTCGGATTTGAGGCGCTCGCGATTTTTCATCATGAAATCCCACAGGCTCACGCTGCCGACTTCTTCCTCGCCTTCGACGATCACCTTGATGTTGATCGGGAGAGATCCCGTGGCGCACTTGAGCGCTTCGAGCGCTTTAAGGTGAATATGTACCTGGCCTTTGTCGTCGGCCGTACCACGGCCGAATAGATTTCCGTCGCGCACCGTAGGCTCGAAGGCAGGGCTGGTCCAAAGATCGAGCGGCTCGGCGGGCTGGACGTCATAGTGGCCGTAGACGAGTACTGTAGGCTTGCCCGGCGCTTGGAGCGATTCACCGTACACCACCGGATGCATTTCGGTGGGAGAGATTTCAACGTTTTCGAGCCCCGCCGCGCGGAGCTTTTCGGCCACCCAGTGCGCGGCGCGTTCGATGTCTTTCTTGTGCTCGCTTTTCGTGCTGACGCTGGGAATGCGCAGAAATTCCTTCAGCTCGTTGAGGTGCTCTTCCCGCTTCGAGTCGATGTATCCGATCAGGTCCATGGGCCAGTTCTCCCGTCCTCAGCTGGAACTTGGAGCGCGAATGAGTGCGGCTACGAAACTTAAATCATCGTGATACCGAGCGAAGCGCGCCCGCGAGATTGGAGGCCAGCTCAGCCTCGCCGCAAAGGTCATACTACGGAATCTGGCGATTTTACAGCGGAGTTTTTAGCGACTGCTTCTTTAGGCACGCAGACGCGCGCGCGAATTGACTCCCCGCGCCAGCCATTCGACCATAACCTCATGATATCGCCGGACGTACAAACCAGCAGTACCCGCCGCAGCTCGCGCGTGTTCACGCGCATACCAGTGCGCGCACAGGGGAAGAACAACCAGGGCCGTAACTTCAAGCAAAACAGCCAGACGATTGTGATCAACGCCCATGGCGGACTGCTGTACTTGCAGGAAGAGGTCACCATAGGAGCGGAGTTGCTGCTTGTGAACCCGGCAACAGAGGAAGAACAAGATTGCCGGGTAGTCTATATTGGGGACACGTCCGAAAAGGGCACACGCGTGGGTGTGGAATTCCTTTCACCGAGTCCGCATTTCTGGGGCATCGAATTCGCGCAGCAGGACTGGATTTCTCGCATGCCTGCCGAGCATACGCAATAAAACGAAGAAACCCGCTAACTCAAGCAGGCGCAAAAACAGCGCTTTCGCCAATGCTAGCCCGATGGAGCTGTTGCATTACCTGCCCAATTCAGGCATAACCCTCCTGTTTTTCAGGGACTCGCGGCGAAGCGCCAGCACACCGCGTGCCCCTCAGAGGGAGGCGTCCCGTGATCCGTCCTGCGAAGGTAGCCATTCTGCTTTTTCCGGCAATGTTCGTTTTTGTTCTTACGAGCGCGGTTCGAGCGCAGACGCCAGCGGAACCGTGCGCGAACCTAACAACTCTTCAGATTCCGGAAACCACCATCACGAATAGCGAACCCGTGGCCGCCAAGGCGAAACCCGCCACGCCACCTGCAGGTCCGGCATACGCGATGAATCTCGTGGACGTGCCGATACCTTCGTATTGCCTCGCAAAGGGCGAGATCGCTAAGCACACGGGACCAGGCGAGAAGTCATACTCGATCGGCTTCGCGCTGGCGCTGCCTGATAAATGGAACGGACGGTTTCTGTTTCAAGGTGGCGGAGGAATGGACGGCGTCGTCCGCGCTCCACTCGGAACGCAAGCTGCGGGTGATGAGCCAGCCCTAGCGCGAGGATTCGCCGTGGTGAGCATGGATTCGGGGCATGAAGGGTCGATGTTCGATTTGTCGTTCAACCGGGACCAGGAAGCGAGCCTTGATTTCGCGTACATCGCGCTGGGAAAAGTCACTACCGTGGCCAAAGAGATCATCGCCAAGTATTACGGCGAGCCGGCAAAGTACTCTTACTTCGTGGGCTGCTCCACGGGCGGGCGGCAGGCGATGCTGGCGACGCAGCGGTATCCGCTGCAATTCGATGGCGTGGTCTCAGGCGATCCGGCGATGCGCACGGGATACTCGCGAATCGCGAACGCATGGAACACGGCGCTCTTCAACCAGATCGCGCCTAAGAATGCACAAGGCAAACCGGTTCCAGGCGGGGCCTTTTCGGAGAGCGACAAAAAGCTGCTGACTGACTCGATTCTAAACGAGTGCGACGCACTGGACGGGCTGAAGGATGGCATGATCTTCAATTTTCAAGCGTGCCACTATAATCCGGACGTGCTGGCGTGTAAGGGCGCGAAGGCGGATGCATGCCTTTCGTCAGCGCAGGTGAGCGCGCTGCAAAAAGTGTTTGCCGGTCCGCGAGATTCCCAGGGAGTCGATCCGTACGTCGGGCGGCTTTACGACGCAGGCGTGGCGATCTACATGCCGGGAACCTTTGGAACCGTGCTTCCGCAGTCCGCGCCGGGGATGTTTGGCAGGCCGAATCTATCGATGAGCGTTGACGTGGACGCGCTCGAACGCCAGGCCGCGAGTGATCCGGTAGAGGCGCTCACGGACACGACTTGGACCAATCTGAGCGCATTCGCGTCTCATGGCGGCAAGCTGATCTTCTTTCACGGGCTGAGCGATCCGGTGTTTTCGCCGTACGATACGCTGCGGTATTACAACGAAATGGCAAAAGACAACGGCGGCGCGGATCAGGTGCAGGGTTGGAGCCGAGTTTTCCTGGTGCCGGGGATGAACCACTGCGCCGGCGGACCAGCGCTCGATCGCTTCGACGCTCTGGGCGCGGTAGTGAAGTGGGTGGAACAAGGTGAAGCGCCTGATGCGATCATCGCTACGGGCAAGCATTTCCCGGGAGTAAGCCGTCCATTGTGCGCGTACCCAAAGCATGCGCAGTACAAAGGCTCGGGAGATGCGCAGGATGCGGCGAATTTTGTGTGCGCCGACTAGACGATTTTTCAAGCAAGCGCACTTTTTAGAAACGGGGAGGGAAGAATGAACTGGCGCGAAAGAATTTTTCTTTTCGCATCTCTGGTGTGCGCGGTTCTGACCATTGCGGTCCCCGCCGTGTATGCGCAAGGCTCGCATTCGCCTGTGAAATCGTGCGCCGACCTGGTTAATTTTCGGATTCCGGGGACGGCAATGACGATTACGAAGGCCGTCAAGGTACCTGCTGCGCAGGCGGGCAGCATCGGATTAACGCCTTATCCCACGAAAATCCCGTTGTCGATGCCTGCATATTGCCGCGCGGACGGCGAAATTAATCCGCGAACCGGAGCCGATGGCAAGCATTACGCGATCGGATTCGCCGTCGCGCTTCCGGATCAATGGAACGGCCGATTTTTATATCAAGGAGGAGGCGGCCTGGATGGAGCGGTGAATCCACCGCTTGGGGCGGTGGCGGCTGGTGACGATCCCGCCCTTGCGAGAGGTTTCGTAGTCGTCTCCACCGATTCGGGACACCACGGCGCGGTTTTCGATGCCTCCTTTATGAAGGACCAGCAAGCAGCCCTTGACTTTGCTTTCGTGGCGATTGGTAAAGTGACCACCGTCGCAAAACGTATCATCGCGCAATATTACGGCGAACCGCCGGAGCACTCGTACTTCGCCGGCTGCTCGATGGGAGGACGAGAGGCGATGACGGCAGCCGAGCGGTATCCCACCTATTTCGATGGAGTCGTCTCCGGCGATCCCGCAATGCGCACGGACAACTCGAATGCCGGAGACTCCTGGGCCGCAGTCGCGTTCAATCAAGCAGCGCCGAAGGACGCGTCCGGCAAGCCCGAGACGGGCAAACTATTTTCAGCCAGCGACCGCAAGCTGCTGGTGGATTCGATTCTGAACGAATGCGATGCGCTGGACGGGCTGAAAGACGGCATGATCTTCAACTTTGAAGCCTGCCATTACAATCCGGCGGTGTTGAAGTGCAGCGGCGTGAAAACCGCCGCTTGCCTCTCGGACGTGCAGGTGGGTGCTATCCAGAAGGCGTTCAGCCCTCTCAAGGATTCCATTGGCAACCAGATCTACCCGCGATTTCCTTACGACACGGGAATCACAGCGTCACGGCCCCAGACGATGATTCCCGGGTTGGTTCCTAGCGCGGTGCCAGCCAGCCCGTTTGGCCCCGATCTGGCGATAACGTACGATCCAGATCAAGTTGAACGAACGATAGCCGCGAATGGCACGCAACAGTTGATCGATACCTACGGCTGGACGAACCTGACAACCTTTTCCGCGCGTGGTGGGAAGCTGCTTTTCTACCACGGCCTCAGCGACCCGTGGTTTTCGCCGCTCGATACGCTTGGATACTACGAAAAAATGGCACAAGCCAATGGCGGCCTCGATCGCGTCGAAAACTGGAGCCGAATTTATTTTGTCCCCGGCATGAGTCACTGCGGCGGCGGCCCGGCGACACTCGATAATTTCGACATGCTGAGCGCGGTTGTGAACTGGGTAGAGAAAGGCGTGCCGCCCGATTCAGTGACCGCCACAGGCAAGGATTTCCCGGGGCGCAGTCGGCCGCTGTGCGCGTATCCAAAACACGCGCAGTACAAAGGTTCCGGCAATCCGCAGGAAGCGGCGAATTTTGTTTGCAGCGAGTGATTCTGCGCACGTGACGCGCGCGAGCGTGTTGGAGGAAATATGAGCCCCTTGGGCGAAATTCAGCCGATCAAGCTTGAATACATTTTTCAAATTCGAATCGATTTCCAGGAGCGCGTTTCGTTCGAGACGCCCACGGGGCGCCGCGCGTACGTCCCGGCCGTTTCAGGCGTGATCGAAGGGCCTCGTCTCCAAGGCCGCGTGGTGCCGCACAGCGGCGCCGACTATGCGGGACACGGCCGTCTCAACGCGCACTACATGCTGCAAGCCTCCGACGGCGCAATGATCTACATCAACAACACGGGCTACCTCTATCCGGCTGACGGCAAGCCCATCGATCGGACCGATCCGTCGTGGGGCGGGGACCGCGAATTTTATTTTCGCTGCACGCCGGTTTTTGACGCTCCCAAAGGACCGCACGAGTGGCTCACGCGCACCGTGATTATCGGCACGGGGAAACGCTACTCGAAACCAGACCACACCATCTTCACCTATTACGCGGTGCTCTAGCTCACCTTCATGAAAACCGGGCCCACGCCGATGAACGGCACTACGAGCGCGGCCACGGCGCAGTCCGCGCGCGCATCCTCCCGCGAAGCAAACTATGCACTCGGAGTTCTGAGCATCATTTACGTTCTCAACTATGCCGATCGCGGCATCTTCAGCTTGTTGCTCGATTCGATCAAGAAAGACTTCCGCGTCAGCGATACAGTGATGGGCCTTATTGCCGGTTTTGGCTTCGTGGTTTTCTATTCGGTCCTCGGACTGCCGATCGCCCGATGGGCCGACCGGTTCAACCGCCGTTTTATTCTGACGGCCGGCTTGGCGGTCTGGAGCGTAATGACGTGCCTGAGCGGGCTTGCGGCCGGACCGTGGCAGCTCGCGCTCACTCGCCTGGG
>JASHPG010000091.1 GCA_030038275.1 Candidatus Acidiferrales bacterium
GAAATCCCACGAGCCTTCCGTCAGCAGCTTGCCTTTCAGCTCCGGCCGCGAGCACATCAGGTGCATGGCCGTTTCCTTGTAGTGGTTCGGCGAGCGCGGGCCGCCCGCATCGCTCAGATCGGGCTTGTAGCCGACTTGCAGGTGAACCACGGGAACGCCGGCGCGGCGCGCAGAGTCGAGCACGTTGCGAATCACGCTGACGACGCGAGCCGCGTCCGAAAGATCGACTCCCGCAAGGTCTAGCGTTCCGCCCTTTTTCACGAAGGCGTTTTGCATGTCCACGACGACAATCGCGGAGCGCGCGAAATCGACTTCTACGGGTTCGGGTTTAGCGGCGATTTTCATGCCAGACCGCCGCTATTTTACGCATTCGGGGGCCCGAAAGACAGTTTTCTACATTTCTTGCGGCGGACAGCGGCGGCAAGCCGCCCTTCGCGATCCTCAGGACGAGCCGCACTCCCCATGCGACCGCTGGCAGTCTCGCGGGAGCGCAGCTGGATTGCAAAAAAAGAAGGCCGGGCGATTGTTGCGCCCGGCCTCCGCTGGAAGGGTTGATTTGCGGCGTCTAGAAGTCGATCTTCGCTGAGAATTGGAACTGGCGAGGATTCAGCATGGTTTCCGGCGTGCCGAAGGTAGAGGTCGGCGTCGGAGGTATGAACAGGAAAGCACCGGAAGATGCCGGATCGGTGGCCGCAATGGGCGTGGGCTGGGCCGTCCCACCGTCCATGCAGTCGACAGCCGTTGATTCCGTCTGAATTTCGCGGCTCACAGCGTCGTTGTAGTGCTTCGGGATTGCGCCGCAGAACACCGGCGAACCATAGATCGAGTACACCTGATCGATGTTCGGCCTATTGAGGACGTTGAAGGCATCCACAGCGAGATCCAACCGCATGTTCGAGCGGACGGCAAAAGAACGGCCCAGCCGCAGGTCCCAGGAGTACAGCGGATCGCCGATGTAGGTGTTGCGTGGAATCATGGTCTGGCAGGTAGCCACGGTGGCGCAGTGCGTACCCGGAACGCCCGCGCCGCCAACGCGATCGACCGAGCCTGCGGCAAAGTCGTTAAGCGTTGGGGAGCCGTAATAAATCGTGAATGGGCGTCCCGATCCCAAGGTTATGATGCTGCTGAAGAGCCAGTTCCGGCGCCACCACGCGCCATTGGTGGGGGAGTTGGCCGTGAAATTGGTCACCAGGAGGTGCCGCTGGTCCTGGTTGGAATTGGCTTCCTCGGCGCGGTAGTTAAATTGGTTCACCGGCAGGTTGATGAACGTGGTGAAATTGCCGTTGTCAATGGTGTGCGAATAGGTGTAGTTGGCGGTCAGGTTGAAGTAGTTCCCGAAGCGCTCGATTGCGGTAACCGTCAGGCCGTTGTACCTGGCATCAGCCACGTCATTGTTGTAGTCCAGGAGACCGGCGCTGATCGTCTGCAGACCGCTGCCGGAAACGCCGGCGAAGAATGGCCCCAACCCTGCGAGCGCACCACTCCCAAGTTCAGGAGTGCCATTCGAACAGGTCGAGAACGATCCATTTGCGTGGAGCATACCCTGGACCCAGTCTCCGGTTGGATCCGTGGCGCCGAACGAGTTGAGGGAAGTGTTGGCGGTCGCTTCTGCCGAGGTCCAGCCATACCCATAGGGACCCGCCGCTGAGGTGGTGATGGGACATGGGACATTGACGTTGTTTCCGCGGACCAGGCGATGAGCGCCGACAAAGAGGTAGCCGACGTTGAGCGCAAAGCCACCGCCGAACTGCCGATCAACTTCGGCGCTGGCTTGCTCGGCATAAGGAAAAGCGCTGTTGTACTCCATGCCGCCGGTGCCGATCCCGCACTCGGAACCCGGGAGTTTGCCCGGAATCGGTACGGGCACTGTCGAGCTCATGAAGCAGGTGCCCACAAGTGAGACCGGATTGAGCGCGTCATAACCACCGGTCTGGATAACGCTTTCTCCGAACGCGGCAGCGTTTGGCGCTACGAATCCAGCGAGTTGGTAGCCTTGATAGGCCATCGCATTGCC
The DNA here is from genome assembly GCA_030038275.1 of Candidatus Acidiferrales bacterium. Taxonomy (GTDB): domain Bacteria; phylum Acidobacteriota; class Terriglobia; order Acidiferrales; family UBA7541; genus Palsa-295. The sequence continues at coordinate 2,015 of JASHPG010000091.1, forward strand.
CCGCGTGGTAAACGAGAGATTCTGCGGCGCGATTCCGTCCTCGGTACAGGCGGTCGCGACGTTCGCTGGTGCATTGTTGCCACAGAGGTAACCCGGAACGGTCTTCTGCGTGTTCGGCACAAAGAAGAAGGTGAGGTTGTAGCGATCGTCAAACATGCCGAATCCGGCGCGAAGCACCGTCTTGCTATCGGGCGAATAGGCGAGGCCGACGCGCGGCTGCCATTCGTTGTAATCCGGCTTGACGAAATCTCCAAGACCAGACTCGAAATCCCAACGAAGCCCGTAATTCAAGGTGAGCTTCGGAGTGATGCGCCACTGATCCTGGAAGAACAGGCCCCAGTAGCCGTGGTCGATTACCTTGCTGTAATTGTTGAAGAGCGACTGTGGATAGGCATTGGACCAGGTAGTGGTATTGAGTTCTGTACCGCTTGACACCGAGACAAGCGAGTTCCCGGACTGGAACGTCGGAGACGTCGATACCGGGACGCCAGCATAGGCGACGATTACGCCGTTGTCGCCGGCGACCGGGCATGCCGCCGCCTGAGGGGCGAGAGCAGGTGACGGCGTATACCCCAAATTCGGCGCCACATACTGCGAGAAATCGTACAAACAAGGCAGCCCAGCAGGAATGATCAACCGGACGGGCGTAAAGCCGGGAAAATTTTCGAGGCTGGTAAGCCAGTTGCCATCCTCGCCGAACTTCACGATGTGGTTACCCTTGACCCACGAAATCGAATCGCCAAGTTCCACGCGCGTCTCGTACAACGCGTCGTTGGCGCCGAAGTTGTGGCCGAACTGAAGATCGTTGGCCAAGTCGAGGTCGGGCTGGCCCGTGGCGCCGGGAAAGTAGTAATGGCGCCGCGCGTACTGCGCGACCATGGAATTCGCCACGTTGGGGCTGAGCAAATCCGTCCAGGTGGCGACCACGGCCTGATCGCGCGTGAAGAGGTCGCGGCCGGCGCTGGGGACGGCGATGCCGCCATCGTCCAGTGGATCGCCAACGAGTTCGCCGGAAGCGCGAATGTCCTCGATGTTGTACCGGATCGCGACGCGATTATTGGCATTCACCTGCTGGTCGATCCGCAGGAAGCCGTTGTCATCGTTGTAGTTAGTCGTGAAGCCGTTGAGATAGCTGAAGGCCTGCGCGGGCGTCAAGCCTCCGGTCGCAGCGTTGCCGCAAGCTGCCAGCGTATTAAAGCAGCCTTCGGGAGCGAGGCCCATTTGAGCTTTGGCCAAGTCGATCAACTCGAGATTACCGTCCGGCTCGGCATCGTTGGCTACAAGCGGTGGCGCGAGAAGCGGCGCTTGAGCGCTGCGCCTGCCTTCATAGTTGACGAAGAAGAAGGTCTTGTCCTTCTTAATCGGGCCGCCCGCGTCCACGCCAAACTGATTTTCGTGCAGGGTATTCGGCAGCGCGAAGCTGGTTGGAGTCGCCTTGGTCGCGAGCAAGGAGCGCGCGTCTGTCGCGCCATTCTGCAAATAGTCGTAAACCGAGCCGTGGAAATCGTTGCCGCCGGACTTGGTGACGATATTGACGATGCCGCCTATGGCCCGGCCATATTGCGTGCCGAAGCTGTTGTTAACGACGCGAAATTCCTCCACCGACGCCTGCGGGGGAGTGGAGCGCTGGATGCCGCTGGCCGAGTTGAGGAAGTCGGCGCCATCCACGGTGACTTCGTTGCTGAACGAGCGCATGCCGCCGAAAGAAATCTGCGTCACTTCGAATTCTGTAAACACGGTGCCCAAGCTCGTGCGGCTGGTGGTGACGCCGGGAGTCAAGAGCGCGAAATTGGTGAACACGCGATTGCTCGTGGGCAGGTTCGTCACCTGCTGCGCCTGGACGACCTGGCTGATTTCCGTCTTGGTCGGCTCGATAAGCGGCGCCGCCGTGGTGACGATCACTTTCTCACCCTGGCTGGCCAGCTGCATCTTGGCGTCGATGGTGGAGAACTGCGCGACAGCCAACGTGAACTGCTCCTTGTAATCGGCGAAGCCTGAAGCTTCCACTGTCAGTTGGTATGCGCCGGGCGGCAGATCGGGTACCGCGTAGAATCCGCTCTGATTGGTCGTGGCTGAATACGTGGCGTTCGTTGCGGTATTCGTCACGGTGATCTTCGCGCCCGCGACAATCGCGCCGCTCGGGTCCGTGACCGTGCCATTGAGCTGCGCGTTGCCGGTCGCTTGCGCGCGGGCAGAATGCGCTCCGGCGAGTGAGATCACAAACACGACCGCAACCAACAGGGCAAAACGTGTCCTCATGAGCCAATCCCCCTTGAACTTCTCAAATCCCACGCCCGGGCAAGAGCGCACTGCTCCGGCCCGTTACAACAGAGCCCTAAGTGTGCAAGTTGTGTAACGCCGGAAGGCTCCATTTGTCAAGAAATTACTAAAGGAAGTCCGCGGGATAGTCCCTGATGATAACGCCCGAGGCCGTTTTCAGGGCGTGCGGAAGGGAGCCGCAAACGCCCTAGCAGCCAAAAAGATACCTTGGGAAATTACGCGCCCCTTCAGCCGCAAAGCTCTTTTCGCACGATCTGCGCGCCCTGCACCATGGCTCGCAGCTTGGCGAAGGCGGTGTCGCGCGGCACGTGGAACAGGCCGCAATCCGGGAGGATCACCACCCGGTCGGCGGGCACGAACTCGACCACCTTCCGGATACGCTGCGCCACGATCTCCGGCGTTTCGGCCAGGTGCGTCTTCACGTCGATCACCCCCGCGCCCAACTCGAACGGCACCTTGAATTCGCGGAATAGCTCCAGGTCCTCGCCGCCGCGGCGCGCGAACTCCAGGCTCAGCTGGTGAATTTTCGCGTCCAGGATGCGCGGGAAAAGATAGCGATAGCTTCCCTCCCAGGAAGGTTTGCCGTAACGGTTCCCGTAGCAGATGTGTACCGCGATTTTGGCATCCACCCCCTCGACCAGCACGTTCAGCACCCCCACGCCCCAATCGAGGTCTTCGGGAAAGCCGGAATAATAGGGTTCGTCGATCTGAATCAGCTTCGCGCCGGCTTTCACCAGCTCTTTCAACTCCATGTTCATCACGCGCGCAATGTCCGTGGCCAGCGCGGCTTCGCTCGGATAATACTTATTGCGTATGCGCTTGGTGAGCGAGTGCGGCCCGGTGACGCAGATTTTCGGCACGCGCTCCGTATATTCGAGCAGAAACTTGAAGTCCTGCGCCAGTCCCAACGCGGCCACCGGAATCTTTCCGATCACTTCGCTGTCGTAAAAATCGTAGTAAAACTTTTTCGAGCCGCGATCGATCTGCACGCCCGGCAGGCGCTCGATGAAGTAGTCGATCATGTTGTCGCGGCGCAGTTCGCCGTCCGTGACGATATCGAGCCCAGCGATTTCCTGGTCCTTGACCGCCGCCTTGACCACGGTATCGTGGATATCGTCCAGATCGTTCCGGCTGATACGGCGCGCGAAATAGTCGGTCTTTAGCCGCTCCAGCCATCCCGGCATCGAATAGCTGCCGACCATCGTCGTGGGAAGCAGAGGAAGCTTCATCGAGTCACTCCCGTTGCGTCGTGTACAGAATCGAGGTTTTGGACTCCGGCCGGTACTTGAACGGCACGAAGTGAATATTGTAGCCGGAGCGCTCCGCCACTTCTCGAAGCAGCGCGCCGTTCACCCAGTTTACGATGGAGCCGTCCAGCTTCCCGGGACCGTGAAAACCCATGGCGTATTCGTGCAGGTCGGTCACGAAAATATCCTGCACTTGCAGGTAACCTCTCGGATGCAGCAGCGGCAGCGTATTGCGAAAGCTTTCCAGAGCGCCGGTGCTCAAATGGAACCGCAAATCGCGCGGAGCCTCCTGCAAAATATCCTCCATCTGCGTGGCGCTCAGGCCGGCGGGATAGGTCACGTCCGGCAGCTCCAGCGTATCCACCAGGCGTTCTTCGGTGCGCAGCGATTTCCACACTTCCATCCAGAAAAGCATCCCTTTCGCGCGATCCGGCAAGCATTCCGGGCCCACGTCCAGCAAGCGGTGAATGGTTTTCGTGACGTCCGAAACCGCAATGTCGCACGCGCTCGCGATGCGCGCGGCGTCTTCTCCCGTCAAATACGCGCGCGCCCAAACCCAATAGATGCGGTTGCCCCGCCAGACGACTTCTTCGTCCGGTAGATTGTCGTAAGTGTTCGTCGAGTGAACGTAAAGAATCTTGTGGCGCAGAAATGAGAGCGTCTTGATCGGGTCCAGCGCGTCGAGGGCGATCGAGCTGCACAGCTCTAGGTGCTGCTTCATCGAAGACCGCGATCGCTCCAGCGTGGAAAGCGAATAATCGCCCAGCAGGAATCGCAGCCGCGGATAGAAGTTCGTGCCTCGCTCGCGATCGACTTCCGCAAAGCGGTCCAGCCACATCCGCGCCCGCGTACCCATGCCCACGCCGATTTCCAGCAAGAAAACTTCCGCCGGAAGCTGGCTTCGCGACTCCAAATCCTTCAGCAGCGTCCAGAATTCCGTGACGGAATCGGAAATTGCTTCCGGGTTGTGGCCGTCGGACTTTCCGCCGGGCAGCGCCTGCTCGTACGGTTTTCCCGTCGCCGCTTCCCATTCTTTCAGCCGCTGCCAGTAAAGCCGGTTGAATTGCCAGGCGATGCTTTCGCGAAACGACTGAAAATCTTCGAGGTACAACCGTCCGGCCGATCCTTTTTCCGCTGCCTTCGCGGAGCAGATCGCTTTGCGCAGCAACTCCCGAAAGCCGCCCGGCGCTACTTGCCGCGAATCGATGCGAATCTCGCTGGGAAACTTGCCGCCGCGTTCGCCCGCCGGGAGCGTCACCGTTACCGGCTCCCTGAAATTCTGCTTGTACTGGAGCCAATCCAGGTAGATTTGCAGCCGCGCGAACTGCGCCGGCTCCATGTCTCTTTCCGCCAGGAGCGCCAGAACGGCGCTGACCACTTCGGCCGTGGTCGCTGCGGCGGCTTCGCGCCGCGTGTGGTTAAGATGCAGGATCATGTTGGGGCCCGGTCGCGACGCTGTAGGGGCGGTTCCAAGTATCACGCCCAGTGCCGCAATTCAAGCCCTGCGATGATATGTAACTTCCGCCCGCCAGAACAAGCGCGATTGCGCTGCCAGCCCAGGCCGATGAAAACAAAAAGGCGGACCGGTAAATCCAGTCCGCCTTTTTAACTCAGACCCTACCTCAGGCAGCTTACCGCGCTGACGCCGTCCGCCAGCCTTCGGCGTACTCCTTGCGCACCACCTCCGAATACGGAACTGGGCTGACGCGCGCGCGGATTTCGATCTGCTTGTGGCGCTCGACGGTAGTCTTCTTCGAGCCGCCGCCTTCCTCGCCCCACGTGAGGATCACGTCGTTGCCGACCTCTATATCCGGATCGACCACCCCGAGTGACAGCATCGACCGCTCGTTGTAGCTGTAACCGCTGAACATCGAGAGGCCCACGTTCTTGCCGTGCGCGCTTACCTTATCGTACGACGCGGACGTGTAGTTCGATAGCGGCAGGTCGATGTACTTGAAGGTCTCGCCCTGCTTGAAGAGCGAAGCGAACACCTTCAGCACGTCCTCCGAATTCCAAGCGAACGTCACCTTTTTCCGCTGCGGCCCCTTCGACATCTTTTCGAGCGCTTCGCGGCCGATGAAGTCGTGATCGAATTTCACGAACGGGCCGTAGCCCATCTCGTACGGCGTCACGTAGTAGTCTTCGATGTTGTTCGAGTAGAAGCTGCCGCCGATCGAGCCCATGGCTTCGTAGCTATCGGCCGGGAGCCACTGGCGATAGGCCTTCATCTTCTCGCCGGTATAGACGGCCGGAAGCGGCGAAGGAATCCAGCCCGACTCCAGCGTGTTCGTGGCGTACGCGCGCGAACCCACTTCGCGCATGCCGTAGTCCCTGCCTGCCGCGACAATCGCCGCCTTGATTTCTTCGCGCTCCTCGTACGGTCCCCAGATTTCCAGGCCAGGAGCGCCGGCCATGCCGTGCCTTAGCGCGCGGACTTTCCGTCCGTTGATGTTGATGTGGCCCATGTTGAAGAACTTGATCTCGGGCGCCGGGCCGCCGTTCAGCTTGTCGATGATCTGCGGCGCGTTCGGCCCCTGAATCTGATACCGGTACACGGTGCGGGTCACCGCTTTGCCCCGTGGATTCGAGGGCGAGCGGTCATCCTTCGTGATTTCCACGTTGTATCCGCCCGTCGCGGCGTGGAACTCGATCCAATTGGCCGCCGGCGCGCGTCCGACGAACACCAGGTGGTTCTGCTCCAGGTGAAACAGAATGCCGTCGCCGATCACGTAGCCGTCGTAGCTGCACGGCGCGAACTGCTTGGCACGGTCCACCGGAAACTTGGCAAAGCTATTGGTCGCCAAATATGAGAGCAGCTTCAATGCGTCCGGCCCCTTTACATAGACGTTGGCCATGTGGTGCGATTGGTCGAATAGCACGGCGGTCTCGCGCCAGGCGCGCTGTTCGTCGCGCCAGTTGGAGTATTCCGGGGGTACCACGGGATAAACGTAAGCTCCAATTTGCGAGTTGCGGAGCATGTTCACCGGATTTCCGGCAGTCTTTAACACATCCTCGAAACTCTTGTTGCTCATCTCGTCCTCTCCTAATGAGGGGGAATTTGTACGTGGCGTTTGAGCCCAGCGGCGAAAACGGCACCAAACAACCTACAGAAATCGCGCCCTTTTTGCAAGAAAACTCGCGGCAGATGACGAACCAATCCGTATCTACGGGTTAGGCATGGTACGACGGGTACCGGGTTCGAATTGCGCGCGGAACATAACCAAGTCGCGCCAGCGTTGTGTTCACGGGATCATTTTGAGCTTCGAGAGGCCAAAAGATTCAAGCACCTTCAGCAGCTCGCGGTGGCCAAACGCCGCCGCAGGCGACGCAAAGCCCACCTTCTTATGCGCCCCGAGCGCGAGCGTGTGCGCTGCATACGCCTGGATCAATCCGGTCTGGCGATAGCAGCACGTCCCGAAAAGCACGCACCGCACGTAATCCGTGCTGCCGCGGCCCACGACCACGTCGATGGTTCGCTGCGTCCGCGCATTTTCCCGCGGAGGCGTCGCGCCCTGCACCGCATTCGCCATCTCCGCCAGCTTCTTCTCCTGTTCCGCTTTTGGCAGCGGACGTATCGACTCCTCGAAAAGCTTCTCCGTTGCCAGCACTCCCTCCATAATCTGGCGGTTCAGCAATCCGCCGAACGATTGCACGTTCGCGATTTGCGGCTCGTTCTTGTACCAGACCGGATGCGGAAACCCGCCCCAGCTCAACGCCAGCAGCGTACGCATGTATCCGGGAACGATCACGTCGTACCCCTTCGCCCGCGCCCACTGCTTGTAGCGATTCTGCTCCAGATAAAATCCTTCAGTTTGAATCACGGCGAAGATCGTCTGCGTTGAGCCGAACGTCGGCATGCCGTCGAACATCGACAAAATCTCTAGCGTATCCACGTTCGCCGACTCCATGCACACGCGCGCCGCCGCGTCGCTCGGCGCGGACATAAACGCCGTCGCCGGCGCCACAAGCAGTCCTTTCGCGGCGAATTTCTCGCCCCACTGCTCGGAGATTTGTCTATGCCACGCTTGCTCCCCGGCGATATCGATGTAATGGCATCCGGCTTTCAATGCCGCTTCCACCACCGTCGGCCCGTAATAAATGAACGGCCCCACCGTATTGCAAACTACCTTCGCGCCGGAAAATAGCTTCGTCAGCTCATCCACGGAGTGCCGGACTTCGACGATCTCGTAATCCGCCGTCTCGATCCCTGGCACGCGGCTCATCACCTCCTGAATCTTTGCCTTGTTACGTCCCGCCGCGATGAACGGCACGTTGTATTCGCGGAGATATTCGGCCACCAACCGCCCCGAAAACCCGCTCGCTCCGTATAAAACCACCGACCTCTTATCCGTCATGTTCGTTGCCTCCCACGATAACGTGCCTTGATCTGCACGACAGCCTCTTATACACTCTACCCGCGCGCCACATATCCCAATGGAACCGGGCCTTGGCTCCCGCCGCGCTAGCCAAACGCCGGATTTTACGCTAAAGTGCCATTTTAGCTAATAGGCACCTTCCGGCCACTAAGTACCCACGGAGTATGCTTGTGAGAGACACCGACTGCCCTGTGCAATTCACCACCGAAGTTATCGGCGGCAAATGGAAGCCACTGATCCTGTTTCACCTCGAGCGCGGCACGCAGCGGTTCAACCAACTGCAAAAGCTGATCCCCCACTCGACCAAAAAAATGCTCACCAAGCATCTCCGCGAGCTTGAACGCGACGACATCGTTCATCGCAAGGTGTACGCTCAGGTGCCGCCCCGCGTCGAATACTCGCTCACCCGTCATGGACAGAGCCTGCGGCCGATTCTGCGTGCCATGTCCGCCTGGGGAAAAAGTCACCGCGCCCGTTACGGTGCGCGCAAAGCTTCGTAGGACGCCGCGAGGCTGCCGCCCTTGCTGTGGTGGGCCAGTTTGAATTTTATTGGTCGTGACACAAGCGGTCAAAATTCAAACTGGCCTACTTCTACCGTTACTAATCGCTCTAGGTGCCTTCACCGCTGGCACACTATACTCTTTCGACCGCCCGAGCTTCAGAGTTAGGCCAACGCCGTATCCGATTTGAAACTTTCCCTCACTGGCGCGCGTCTGCTTTAAGTAGCGTGAAGGTTTCACAGACCGTAATTGGCGGCCCAGCGACAGGGCGCATATGATTTTGTTCGATTTCTGGCGAATAAATGATATGAATTGTTGCTGTTCGCCCGTAAAGCCGGAACCCAAGGTCAAGATCGATCTAGCGCGTGCAACACCCGGAGGAGTCATCGCTATGAAGCTGGTTTACCGTAGTGCGATTTTCGCGGCCTGCGCCGCGCTCGTTTTCTTCGTCCCGGCCCAATGGCGAAGTGCGCGAGCGCAGACGGTCAGTCAGCCGGACAACACCACCAACAGCGTCTTCAACGATTTCCATCAGGAGACGCCCGGCCACATCCACCACATCACGGCCAACGACCTGCCGCAGCCCTACGCCACCAAATCCTCGGCCGTATTTTCGCGTCCGGTGCCCCGCCCGGCGGATGTCTGGCCGCGGGCGCCCAAAGGCTTCAAAGTGCAGCTCTATTCCACCGATCTGCACGGCCCGCGCATCATCATCACAGCCCCCAACGGCGACCTCTTCGTCTCCGAAACCAACGCCGGAAAAGTCATGGTCCTGCATGGCATCACCACCGACGGCAAAGCTGAGCAAGTTTCCGAGTTCGCCAGCGGCCTGCGCCTGCCCTATGGCATCGCGTTCTATCCGCGCGGACCGAATCCCCAATACTTGTACGTCGCCGACACCGACAAAGTAGTGCGCTATCCCTATCAGAACGGCGACCTGAAGGCTCGCGGTCCGCAGGAAGTGATCGTTCCCAATCTTCCCGCTGGCCCCAACCACCTCTGGCGCGGACTAGCGTTCTCGCTCGATAGCAAACAGATGTTCATCTCCGTTGGCTCGCACTCGAATGTTCCTCCGGCCACCGATCCCGATCCGGACCCGCTCGAATTTCATCGCGCCGATATCCTGGTCACCAACCCTGACGGCTCGAACCTCCAGGTTTACGCCAGCGGAATCCGCAACGGCTCCGGCCTCACCGTGAATCCAAAAACTGGCCAACTTTGGACCTCCGTCAACGAGCGCGACGAAATCGGCGACAATCTTCCGCCCGACTACGTCACCCACGTCCAGGAAGGCGGCTTCTACGGCTGGCCCTGGTATTACACCGGCGACCATCAAGATCCGCGTTTCCCCGGCAAGCATCCCGAACTGGCGAATAAAGTGATCGTGCCGGACGTGCTGCTTGAGCCGCACAACGCCTCTCTCGGCCTCACCTTCTATGACGGCAAGCAATTCCCGAAGCAGTATCGCGGGCAGCTCTTCGTTTCCGAGCACGGCTCCTGGAATCGTTCCATTCGCACCGGCTACGAAGTCATCATGGCCTTCATGAAGGACGGCCACGCCACCGGCTCCTACGAGGATTTCCTCACCGGCTTCGTGCTGCCCGATGGCAGTTGCTGGGGACGTCCCGTCGGAGTTGCCGTCGCCCAAGATGGCTCGCTGATCGTCACCGACGATGGTTCGAACTCCGTCTGGCGCGTCAGCTATCAGAAATAGTCGCTGGCGAGCGAATTGCGGAACGAGAGAGCGTGCAGCGCGCAGCCAATCCTGGGAACGCCAATCTCCCGATTGGCGTTTATCCAATGCCGCTCGATAATGTTGATAGGGGATCGCTTCTGGCAGGCTTGCCTGCGTCAAGAACGTTTGTGCTGGTCAATTTTGGATTTTCCTAATGGCGCAATGCTCGAAAATTTCGTGGGTCAGTTCGAGTTTTCTTCACCGTGGCACCAGGAGCTAAAATCGAACTGACCGGCTAACTTGAAATCGAGGATGGGTGTAAGATTACCTCCCCACGATTTCGGCGAAGGAGGATAAGGAATGGCTACTGCGACTCAAGCAATTTCCGTCAACGAGAATGTAACGAAGTACGTCGCCAAACCACGCAAGATGCTGATCAACGGCAAGTGGGTGGACGCCGCTTCGGGCAAGACGTTTCCTGCTTACAATCCGGCCACCGGCGAGATACTCGCTCAGGTCGCCGAAGGCGATAAGGAAGATGTCAATCGCGCCGTAGCCGCGGCTCGCACGGCTTTCGAAAAGGGCCCGTGGCGAAACCTCACTCCCTCGGAACGCGGCCGCGCCATCTGGAAGCTCGCCGATCTGTTGGAGCAGAACCTGGAAGAATTCGCGCAGCTCGAATGCCTCAATCAAGGCAAGCCGCTGGCGCTCGCGCGCATGATGGACGTTCCCTACTCGGCCGACCAGCTTCGCTACTATGCCGGCTGGGCCACCAAAATCGAAGGCAATACGATTCCGATCTCGGCGCACGGCGCGAAGTTTTTCGCCTATACCTTGCGCGAGCCCATCGGTGTCGTCGGACAGATCGTCCCATGGAACTTCCCGCTGGTGATGGCCACGCTGAAGCTCGCGCCCGCGCTCGCCGCCGGTTGCACCATGGTCCTCAAGCCCGCGGAGCAGACGCCGCTTACCGCCCTCCGTCTCGGCGAACTCATCCAGGAAGCCGACATTCCCGATGGCGTCGTCAATATCATCACCGGCTACGGCGAAACCGCCGGCGCCGCTCTCTCCGCGCATCCCGATGTGGACAAGATCGCCTTCACCGGCTCCACTGAAGTCGGAAAGATGATCGTCCATGCCGCCGAGGGCAACCTGAAAAAAGTCTCGCTCGAACTCGGCGGCAAATCGCCCAACATCGTTTTCCAGGACGCGGAAATCGAAAGCGCCATTCCCGGCGCCGCCCAAGCGATCTTCTTCAATCAAGGGCAGGTCTGCTGCGCGGGCTCGCGCCTCTACGTCGAGGACAAGCAGTTCGACAAGGTCGTCGATGGCGTCTCGCAGATCGCCTCGAAGCTCCGCGTCGGTCCTGGCATGGAGCCGAACACCGACCTCGGCCCGCTCGTTTCCGAGGAGCAGCTCAATCGCGTTTGCAGTTACCTCGAATCGGGCTACTCCGAGGGCGCCAAGGCCGTCACCGGCGGCAGCCGCCAAGGTGACAAGGGCTACTTCGTGAAACCCACCGTGCTGGTCGATACCACCGAAAAAATGAAAGTGGTGCGCGAGGAAATTTTCGGGCCGGTCGTCACCGTCATGCCCTTCAAGGACGTCGACGATCTCGTCGCCCGCGCCAACAATACTCCGTACGGCCTCGCCGCCGCCGTTTGGACGCGCGATGTGAAGAAAGCTCATCGCATCGCCGCCGAACTCCGCGCCGGAACCGTCTGGGTCAATACCTATGGAGTCCTCGACGCGGCCATGCCCTTCGGCGGATACAAGCAGTCCGGCTGGGGCCGCGAAATGGGCCGCGAGATGCTCGACCTCTACACCCAAACTAAATCCGTCTGCATGCCGATCAGCTAACCCCGGCGCATACGGACAACCGTAAAACCTGGCCCGCGCTGTTCCCCTTCCGGACGGCGCGGGCTTTTTCTCTTCAACGATCCCTCCGAATACCACCTTCGGCTTCTGGCGCGCCACGCTCTTCTTTTTTTTCGATCCTCTCTAGCCTCCAACCTCTAGCTTCTAGTAAGGAAGGCTTGCGGCGCCTTGGCGGTGGGTCGTTATGTAGCGCCATCCTTCAGGATGGCAGGCGACGAATCGCGCTATTCGCGCCCGTTGCACCCATCGTCGCTCGCACACCAATAGGCCACTCTGGCCGTCGCGCCTCGCGTGGACGCAATATGCGCGCGGCCACGCGCCATCAGCAATCCAAACAGCCACGAAATATTCGTTTGCAACGCTCGCACCTCGCGCGAAGATGAGCCTGACGGGGAGGAATCGCATGGGCGGACGCGGTCCAGGACACAAATCCGATCGAGCGCGCGCGGCGCGGCTCCGCAATATTCAACGTGCCCGCGCGGCGCGCAAGCGCCCTCCGCTGCCCTGGCGCAGCGGCCTCGAATCGCGCGTCATCGAGCAACTCGTCTGGCAATGGTGGATCGATCCCGGCCCGCGCAAATGGCCCGCCTACCGCGTCGCGCGTTTTTTGGACGTCAGCCACACCTGGATCGCCAAGCTCGTCAAGCGTTTCCGCGCCGATCCCGATCGCGTTCGCCGCCGCATGCGCGCCTTCGCTCCCGCCGATTTCGAAAAGCTCCAGCGCGCGCGCCAGGAAACTCAGTGGCAGCGCGAACGCGGCCGCCTCCGCGGTCCCATCCGCTGGCGACGCGCGAAGCACTCTCTCCAGGGAAAGCAGCGCACCGTTCTGCTCGAGACAAAATCCGAGGCGCGCCGCCGCGACGCGCGGTCCGCGAAATCGGCGGACGCGCTAGGCCCTCGCTTCCCGAAAAATCGCGCCGCAATTTCGCCGCGGACGTTCACATCGCTCGATCTCCCGCCCTGGGCCGTGGGAATCGTCGCGCCCGCGGCAATCGCCGGCAGCGCCGTCTCGCCCGCCAACTCCCTCGCGTCATCATCTGCCGCACGCCAACCCGCGTCGCCCAACACCGTCAGCCTCCATCCCATTCCGCCTCTCGATATCGACCGCCCTCCCAAATCCCTCGAACAAAAACGGAAAGGCCCCATCCCCTTCGCCTTTCGCCGCCCCCGCCGTTAACTCAGATCCGACTCGTCGGCATTTTCTAACTTCGAACCCTCTCGCTTCTAGAACACGTAGCGGCTGCCTTCAGGCAGGCGCGGTTAAGCCGTTGATCTTGATCGCGCATGACCGCCGTCGCTCACGCGGCATCAAATCGCGGGCTTGTCATTCTGAGTCCCGGTGCAACCGGGACGAAGAATCCCTCCAGGGCCTTCAGGCATGCGGGTTTTTCCCGGCAGGCCGATTCAGATTTTCTTGACATATACATCTAATCAACAATCTCCTTGATATTCACCTCACTCGCGCGTATTTTGCCGCGCAGCTTTCGTTCTCCAGCCCCGGCCCCCATACCCAGGGCTGTCATCCCGAACTGTTTTTCGTGAGGGATCTGCCGTTCGCCTTTAGGAGGCATTATGCCGGATGCCCCAGGTTTCGATTTTGAAGTTGAGGGTGCCCAACGCTCGGTGTTTGAGCGTGGTGCTTTTAGCTTCGTGAAGTTCCCCCAAACTTTCTTAATCCACAGGATCGATTTCGATCAGCACCTCTCCACGCTGTTGATAAAACGCGTAGCTACTCCACGGCCAGTCTTTGAGGTCCTCGACCAGCCCGCGCTCAAGAGGATTCGCGTGCATGTAACCTAGCTTTTCGACTTTCTTTTTCCGGCTCCAAACGTTGAGATCGTAGAAGCGCTTCTGCCAGAACTGCGGCAAACGTCCTTCGCCTGAAGCGAACTGAAAGGATTGCTGAGTCGCGGACACGCGACGAGGCGATCTGCGCCGCAAAGCCCGGGAGACGCGCTGCTTCAGCATCTTCAGAACGGGTGGAAGGCGTTAACGAAAGCAAATCCCGTGGACGTTTTTCAGAGCGTCTAATACCGGCGATTGTTAAGACGCCAACAGGGCATATCGATCCCAAGGGCCTTCCCTCAGTAGTTGACAAACGAGCTATAATGCGGCCTCATCAGCCCCGAGGAGAGCGTAGTCGCGCGAAGATCCGCGTGCCGGGAAGATGCGGGGTCACTTTTGAATACGAGGGATTGATCACATGAGAAGACAATATCGCTCGTTCCTTTTTGC